>PIVY01000070.1 GCA_003353795.1 bacterium | reverse complement strand
CGGCCCGCTTCGCCGAAGTGCTCGATCTGGTCCGTCGCGGTCACCCGGAATCGGAGCACCTGTACACGGCCCAGATCCAGCTGGCCCAGTTCACGCGGGTTCAACTGCGCGACCCGGCCGCGGCCGCCGCGCGCCTGGAGCACCTACTTCTGGATCTCGACCTGCCCATCGAAGGCGTGGCGCTGGCCCGGCTGGCCCTGGGCGAGAGCTATCTGGCGGCTCGAGACACCGTGCGTGCGCGCCAGGTTCTGACCGCCCTCGGTCGCGACCCGGGTTTCCGGGCACCGGCCGGTCACGCCCACTTCATGCTGGCCAAGCTGGACCTGGCCGAACGGCACTTCGCCACGGCCCGCGACCGATTCGCGGCCGTGGCGCTGGACAACCCCGTGGCGCCTTACGCCAACGACGCACTCGAACTGGGCCTGGTGGTGGCCGAGGAACTGCAGAATCCCACCGGTGGCCCGGATCTGCTGTCCCGCTATTCTCAAGCCGTCTGGTTCGAACTCACCGCCGAGCCCGATTCGCAGCGGGTGGCGTTGCTGAACTACATCGACCGTGCCGCCCTGCAGGTGGATCTTTCCGAGAAGCAATCCCTTCTCGAGCGCGCCCGGTTCGAACTGGCCCTGCTCGAACGTGACGCCGGCCGTATCGACGCGGCCCTGGAGCAACTCGAGCGCATCGTGTCCGACCAGCCCGACGGTCGGCTAGCGCCCCGGTCGCTGGCCCTGCGGGGGGAGATCCAGGCCGACGATCGCGCCGATGCCGTGGCCGCGCGCCGCGAGTACGAAAGACTGCTGGTGCAGTACCCCGACTACCTCTTCGCAACCGAGATCCGCCAGCGACTGAAGGACCTACCATGACCCGACTTCCCGTCGCCGTCCTCGTGACGACCGTGCTGATCGCGGCTGCGATCCCGGCCCTGGCCGACACCTTCCTGCTCGTGCCCATGGATCTCTCGCAGTCCAACCACCTCAAGGCCTACGGCCACGCCTATCACGCGCTGCAGGCGGGCGAGAAGGTGACCTGGCTGCTGAACTACCGCGGCGGCAGTTTCCTGCTGCGGGATACGTCGCGGGCCCGCATGGACGCGCGGCTCCTGGGAGTCGACTTCGAGGAGATCGACGAGGGCGGCGTGCAGCGCATCCATCAGATCGTCCAGCAGGAGAACATGGAAGAGGTGCTGCTGGAGAAGCCGCCCGAGATCGCGGTCTACTCGCCGCCCAACATGCAGCCCTGGGACGATGCGGTGACCCTGGCGCTGGAGTTCGCCGAGGTGCCGTACGAGACGATCTACGATCTGGACGTGTTGCGCGGCAAGCTCAACGACTACGACTGGCTCCACCTGCATCACGAGGACTTCACCGGTCAGTATGGAAAATTCTGGGGCAGCTTCGGACTCGAGCCCTGGTACGTGGAGCAGCAGGAATTGAACGAGGCGCTGGCCGCCGAGCTCGGATATCCGACGGTCTGGCAGCTGAAGCACGCCGTGGGTCTCACCATTCGCAACTACGTGGACGCGGGCGGATTCCTGTTCGCCATGTGCTCGGCCACCGACACCATCGACATCGCGCTGGCATTCCTGGAGACCGACGTGGTGCCCGCACCCATGGACGGCTCACCCATCGATCCCAACTGGCGCGCCAGCGCCGACTACGAGGGCACCTTCGCCTTCGAGAACTTCTCCCTCTTCACCAACCCGCTGCAGTACGAGTTCTCCGACCTCGACACCAGCGACTACGCCAGCATGCGCGGCGCCGAGGCCGACTATTTCACCCTCTTCGACTTCGCCGCCAAGTATGATCCCGTGCCCGCCATGCTCACCCAGAATCACGTCTCGGTGATCAACGGCTTCCTGGGCCAGACCACCGGCTACCACGAACGTTTCCTCAAGCGCCCGGTGATCCAACTCGCCAAGGTCGACGGTACCGACGAGGTCAAGTATCTCCACGGTAAGCGCGGCCAGGGCACCTTCACCTTCCTCGGCGGCCACGACCCCGAAGACTATCAGCACCGCGTTGGTGACCCTCCCACCGTTCTCGACCTTTACCCCACCTCACCGGGGTATCGCCTCATCCTCAATAACGTGCTCTTTCCGGCGGCGCGGAAGAAGCCCCAGAAGACCTGATCGCCTTTTCGTTCTGTCGGACGGACGCGGCTGGCCGCCACAGGCGTGGCTGCCAGCGCGGATCCGCTCGACAGAACGAAAAGGCGATCAGGTCTTCTGGGGCTTCTTTCGTGCCATCCGGCAAGAGATGATTGGGGTGAGGTGATCGGTGACTTGGGGGGGGGAATGGTGTAGATTCTGTCCGAGTGAATTTCTGAATGGCTCAAACTGGAGAGTGGCTCATGGGTCGGATGATTCGGGTTGTTGCCGTTGTTGCGGTTCTGGTGGGGATGACTGCTGGCGCGGCGGGGGCTGCGGGGTACGGGAACGTGCGGGATGGCTGGATGTATGGTCTGAATCTGGGTTGGGGTTGGACCAAGCTCGCGGCCACGGACGTATCGCAGGCGACGCCGTTGGATCTGGAGTCCGCCTGGGCCGGAGATTTCACGGGTGCGTTCAAGGTGGCCTTCTGCCCCAGCGACGAGATCGCGTACGGACTCGATTTCTCGGGCTGGACCGACTATGCGTACCTGGCGAACTACGATCAGATCAAGACCACGGCATTCTGGATCCTGGCCCAGGGGCACTGGTTCCCGGGCGGCCAGGGGTTCTACGTGCGCGGCGGCCTGGGGCTGGGATCGCTGGGCGTGAAGCTCACCGATCCGCGAGCCATCATCTCGCAGACCAAGGCCGGCCTGGGCTGGGGCGTCGGTGCCGGGTACGAGGTCCGCGTGTCGCCGAGCTTCGCGCTCGGTGTGGCATACGACCTTCGCGGCGTGAACGTGGGTGCCCTGACCACGACCTTCGACGACGTCTCGGTGGCGACCCAGGGCGTCGTGCTCACGCTGACCTGGTATCCCGACTGATGATTCGGCCGGCCCTACTTGTGATCGCGCTCGTATTCACGGCGCCTGCTGCATTCGCGGCGGGCGTCGATCACGCTGTCGTCCTGCAGTACCATCACGTGGACGACACCACGCCCGCGATCACCAGCACGCGGCCGGACCTCTTCCTGAAACACGTGACCTATCTCATCGAACACGAGTTCCGGGTGGCCCCGCTGGGGCCGACGCTGGACGCCTTGCGCGCCGGACGAGGCGTTCCGGATTCCACGATCTGCCTTACGTTCGACGACGCCTGGGAGAATGTCGCGAGGAACGCCTGGCCGCTGCTCCAGAACGTCGATTTCGCGTTCACGGTTTTCGTGGCCACGGGCGAGGTCGATGCGGGCGGGGGCAGCTTGCTCAGCTGGGACCGCATGCGTGAGATGGCCGCCGCAGGGGTGACCTTCGCGCCGCACAGCATCCACCACGACCACCAGGCCCGACCGGTGGCGGACGAGACGCCGGCCGGTCGGCGCGTCCGCCTGGAGTCGGACATCACCACCTGCCTCGCCCGTCTGCGCGCCGAACTGGGCGACGAGGCTGTCTTGCCCGTGTACGCCTACCCCTACGGCGAGTTCGATGCGGTGCTGCAGGACGTGGTGGCGTCCCTGGGACTCATCGGGTTGGGACAGCATTCCGGGGCAGCCTGGAGCGGAGGCGATTTCACGGCATTGCCGCGGTATCCCATGGGCGGTCCGTACGGGCGCATGGAAGACTTCGGTCTGAAGGCGGCCAGCCTGCCGTTACCGGTGGTCGAGTTCGAACCTGCGTCCATGATCCTCTCGGAGAGCACGTCGACGCCGGCACTGCGCCTGCGTCTGGCGGGCGGCGATTTCGATGCCGGACGCCTGGCGGCCTTCGTCGGCGGGCAGTCCGTCACGCCCACCTGGATCGACCGCGATGCCGGCTGGGTCACCATCGCCACTCCGGCGCCGTTGCCCGAGGGGCGCAGTCGTACTAACGTGACCGCTCCGGCGAAGACGGGTCGGCGCTGGTACTGGTACAGCCATCCCTGGCTCCGGCTACCCTGAACCGAGTGAACGTTCGCGAGGCGGCAGCATGACGAGCATCTCCCTGCGCGTGATTCCCGTTGCCCTGGTCCTGGCCCTGATCGTGGTCGGAGGCTGGATGCTGGTCTCGGCCACGCCGACGCCGGCCGCGACGCCCAGCTTCGTTGAGATCGCTCCGCCGGCGGCCCGCAAGGACGCCTTCTTCCGCTGGCTGGCGCCGGTGGTCACCGAGGAGAACCGGCGGCTGGAACCGGTGCGGCGGCGGCTCGAGCGCCTGCAACGGGATCACGCGGCGGGTCGCGAACTGACGGAGCAGGAGTTCAGTTTCCTGAACGGGCTGGCGCAACGCTACAAGGCTGCGCCGCCGGCGGAAGATCCCGGGCCCACCATTTCAGCACTGCTGAGGAGAGTCGACGGGGTGCCGGTGCGGTTGGCGTTGGTTCAGGCAGCCATCGAGTCGGGTTGGGGCACGGGGCGGTTCGCCCGCGATGCCAACAACTACTTCGGCATCTGGACCTGGCAGCACGTCGGCCTGGTGCCCAAGGGGCGTGCGGAGGGGGCCGATCACGCCGTTGCGATCTACCCCGACGCGGCGGCGTCGGTCCGGGCCTATCTTTTTACTCTCGACGTCGGCGCCGCCTACAGCGAGTTGCGACGCCGGCGCGCGGTCGCCCGCGCCGACGGTCGCCAGCCGGACGCTCACGACCTGGCCGCCGGCCTCACGGGATACTCGGAGCGCGGAGAGGACTACGTCGCGGACGTCCGACAGATGCTCCGCGCCAACGCCGACGTCCTGGACGCCGTCCTGGAGGAACTCTGATCATGGCCGACGCTCAGATCATGGCCAAAACTCGGGCCCACCTCGAACGCCTCTGCCGCGAGCGCATCCTCGTGCTCGACGGCGCCATGGGCACCATGATCCAGGCGGCCGGCCCCACCGAGGCCGACTTCCGGGGCGACCTGCTGCGCGACCACGACCAGGATCTCAAGGGCAACAACGACCTACTCTGCCTCACCCGCCCCGAGATCATCCGCGACATCCACGACGGCTACTTCGCCGCCGGCGCCGACATCGGCACCACCAACACCTTCAACGGCACGGTCATCTCGCAGCTCGAGTACGGCACCGGTCATCTCACCGCCGACATCAACCGCGCGGCGGCGAGGCTCCTGCGCGAGGCCGCCGATCGCTGGACCGAGAAGACACCCGACCGTCCTCGCTTCGCCGCCGGCAGCATTCCGCCGACCAACCGCACGGCCAGCCTCTCGCCCGACGTGGAGCGCCCCGGGCTGCGCAACGTGACCTACGCCGAATTGGTGACCGCCTACACCGAGCAGATCGCCGCGCTGCTGGACGGCGGCGTCCACCTGCTGCTGGTGGAGACCATCTTCGATACCCTCAACGCCAAGGCCGCACTCTGGGCCATCGAGGCCGAGTTCGCCCGCCGCGGCTCGCGGGTGCCGGTGTGGATCTCGGGCACGATCACCGATCAGAGCGGCCGGACGCTCAGCGGTCAGACGCCCGACGCGTTCTGGATCTCGGTGCGCCACGCCAATCCCTTCGCCGTGGGCCTGAACTGCGCGCTTGGCGCCGACCAGCTGCGACCGCACGTGGAGGACCTGGCGCGTCACGCGAACACTCTCGTCTCGGCGCACCCCAACGCGGGGCTACCCAACGATCTCGGCGGCTACGACGAAACACCCGAGCGCATGGCCGGTCTGCTGGCCGAGTTCGCCCGCGACGGTCTCGTGAATCTGGTGGGCGGCTGCTGCGGCACCACGCCCGAGTTCATCAGCGCCTTCGCCGACGCCGTGGCCGGAATTCCGCCGCGGCAGGTTCCCGACCGCGCGCCCGGCACCGCACTCAGCGGCCTCGAGCCGCTCCACATTCGAGACGACAGTCTGCTGGTGAACGTGGGCGAGCGCACCAACGTGGCCGGCAGTCGCAAGTTCGCCCGTTTGATCCGGGACGAGCAGTTCGAGGAAGCTCTGGCCGTGGCCCGGCAGCAGGTGCGGGGCGGCGCCCAGATCCTTGACGTCAACATGGACGACCCGCTGCTGGACGGCGTCGAGGCGATGACGGCATTCCTGCTGCTCCTGGCCGGAGATCCCGAGGTGGCCCGAATTCCGGTGATGATCGACAGCAGTCGTTGGGTCGTGCTCGAAGCCGGACTCGAGTGCCTGCAGGGCAAGTGCGTGGTGAATTCCATCTCCCTCAAGGAAGGTGAGGAGCAGTTCCGTCGGCAGGCCCGCGCCGTCCAGCGCCACGGTGCCGCTGCGGTGGTCATGTGCTTCGACGAGCAGGGGCAGGCCGACACCGTCGAGCGTCGCAAGGAGATCTGCGGTCGTGCCTACCACATCCTCGTGGAGGAGGAGGGCTGGGATCCGAGCGACGTGATCCTGGACGCCAACGTCTTCGCCGTGGCCACCGGCCTGCCCGAGCACGACCGCTACGCCCTGGATTTCCTCGAGGCCCTGCGATGGATCAAGTCTGATCTGCCTGGCGCCCTCACCAGTGGGGGCATCTCCAATCTCAGCTTCTCCTTCCGTGGCAACGACGCCGTGCGCGAGGCCATGCACGCGGTCTTCCTCTACCACGCCGTGCAGGCGGGCCTCGACCTGGCCATCGTCAATGCCGGCAGATTGCCGGTGTACGAGGACATCGAACCCGAGCTGCGCGAGGCCGCCGAGGACGTGATCCTCGCTCGGCGCGCCGACGCCGCCGACCGCCTCACCGGACTGGCTCAGGGTTTCAAGGGCAAGGGCCACAAAGAGATAGAGGATCTCGCCTGGCGCGATGCGCCCGTGTCCAACCGCCTCTCGCACGCGCTGGTCAAGGGTAACGGCGATTTCGTGGAGGCCGACACGGCAGAGGCCCTGGCCGAACTGGGAGAACCGATCGAGGTGATCGAGGGACCGCTCATGGCCGGCATGAACGTGGTGGGCGATCTCTTCGGTGCCGGGAAGATGTTCCTGCCCCAGGTCATCCGCTCGGCGCGGGTCATGAAGAAGGCCGTGAAGGTGCTGGAGCCGGCGCTGCTGGCCGCGCGCCAGTCGGGCCGGGCCCAGGGAAAGATCCTGCTGGCCACGGTGAAGGGCGACGTCCACGACATCGGCAAGAACATCGTGGGCGTGGTGCTGGGCTGCAACAACTACGAGGTCATCGACCTGGGCGTGATGGTCTCGGCCGACAAGATCCTCGACGCGGCGCGTGAGCAGGATGTGGACATCGTCGGTCTCAGCGGCCTGATCACTCCGTCGCTGGACGAGATGGTCCACGTGGCCGGCGAGATGCAGCGCCGGGGCTTCGAGGTGCCGCTCTTGATCGGTGGGGCGACGACCAGCCGTACGCACACCGCCGTGCGCGTCGATCCCGCCTACGGGGGCGCCGTGGTTCACGTGAACGACGCTTCGCGGGCGCCGGGCGTGGTGGGGAAACTCATGAAGGCCGAGGCGGCGGGGCCGTTCACCGCAGAGACCAAGCAGACCTACGCCGAGTTGCGCGAGCGCCGGAACCGCGAGCAGGAGTCGCGCGATCTGCTGCCCCTGGCCGAGGCCCGCGAGCATTCGATGGTCACCGACTGGACGACGTATCAGCCGCCGCGTCCCCGCATCTCCGGCACGACGGTGATCCCCGATATCGACCTGGCCAAGCTGCGCCCGTTCATCGACTGGACGCCGTTCTTCCACGCGTGGCAGCTCAAGGGCGCCTATCCCGAGATCTTCGAACGGGAAGGCGTGGGCCCCGAGGCGCGCCGACTCTTCGCCGAGGCCGAGGTCATGCTCGACGAACTGACCGCCACGCGCGCCGTTGCCGCCCGCGGCGTCATGGCCACCTTCCCGGCTGCCCGCCGCGGCGACGACATCGTGATCTATACCGACGAGTCGCGCACCGACGAGCGCGCCGTCCTGCACCACCTGCGCCGCCAGCGCGCCGACGCCAGGACCGGCGCCACGGCTTGCCTCGCCGACCTGGTCGCGCCGGAGAACAGCGGTGCGCCCGACTGGATCGGGGCCTTTGCCGTGTCCGCCGGATTCGGCGCCGACGAACTGGCGCAGCAGTACGAACGCGACGGCGACGACTATCGCGCCATCATGGTCAAGGCCCTGGCTGACCGCCTCGCCGAGGCCTTCGCCGAGCGCCTGCACTGGGTGGTGCGCCACGAGGTCTGGGGCTTCGAGCCCGACCAGCATCCCGACAACGCGCGCCTGATCCGCGAGGAGTACCGCGGCATCCGCCCGGCACCCGGCTATCCGGCCTGTCCCGACCACACCGAAAAGCGCGCCCTCTTCGAACTGCTCGACGCCCGCAAGCACATGGGCGCCGACCTCACCGAGAGCTTCATGATGACCCCGGGCGCCTCTGTTTCCGGGTGGTACTTCAGCCACCCCGAGTCGCGCTACTTCGGCATCGGCCGCATCGATCGCGACCAGGTGGCCGACTATGCCGCCCGCAAGAACTGGAGCCAGGCCGAGGCCGAACGCTGGCTCTCGCCGATCCTCGCCTACGACCCCGCCACAGGAGCATAGACATGCGCGTCACCGAGCACCTCGATCGCGCCACCGAGACGCTGTTCAGCTTCGAGATCATCCCTCCGAAGCGGGGGGACAACGCCCGCGACGTCATCGACATCGTCGAGCAGATCGCGCCGTTCAAGCCGCCGTTCATCGACGTGACGAGCCACGCCGCGGAGGCCAGCTACGAGGAACGTCCCGACGGCAGCATCCACCGTCGCGTGAAGAAGAAGCGCCCGGGCACCATCTCGATCTGCGGCATCATCCAGAACCGCTGGGGCATCGACACCGTGCCTCACCTGCTCTGCGCCAGCTTCACCCGCGAGGAGACCGAGGACGCGGTCATCGAGCTCAACTACCTCGGCATCCAGAACGTGCTCGCCATTCGCGGCGACGTGCCCAACTACGTGCGCCGTCCCGATCCCCAGCGCACCAAGAACCGCACCGCCGCCGATCTGGTCACCCAGCTCGCCGACCTGCGCGAGGGCCGCTTCCTCGACCCGATCGAGAACAGCTCGCCCATCGACATGTGCGTGGGCGTGGGTGCGTATCCGGAGAAGCACTTCGAGGCGCCCAACCTCAAGACCGACGTCCAGCGCCTCAAGGAAAAGGTGGACGCCGGCGCCGAGTACGTGGTCACGCAGCTCTTCTTCGACAACGACGTGTTCTTCGAATTCGAGCGGCGATGCCGCGAGGCCGGGATCACCGTGCCCATCATTCCCGGACTGAAGCTCATCGACAACGTGCGCCAGCTGAACACCCTGCCGCGGCATTTCCACGTGACGGTGCCCGAGGCGCTGGGCGACGAGATCGCGGCGAATCCGGAGCACGCGCGGGAGGTCGGCAAGCGGTGGGCGCTGGCGCAGGCCAGGGAGTTGATCGCGCGGGGGGCGCCTTGCGTGCACTTCTACGTGATGAGCGATGCCAGCCCGGTGCTGGAACTCATTCGCGATCTCGGGTGAGCCCGGGCGTTTCCCTGGCGCTCATTTGACGACCGGGGTCCTGGAGCCGTACGTTTCAGGTGCCGAACCAACCTTTATTTCCCCACCTTGTATTTGCTGGCGACGGACCATGCCGACTTCTCTCGTGCGGCGCGCCCTGTGCGGCCGGACGCGCTGACGGCGGTATCGCTCAGCGGCGGGAGGGGAATCATGAATGGACCCGTCAAGGCGATGTTGGCGCTGGCGATCCTCGCCGGCAGTGTCGGCGCCGGGTTGGCCGACGAGACCCGAGAACTCACCCTCTCCGAAGTCCAGAGACGGATCCGGGAGCGGGGCTACAGCTGGACAGCCGGCCATACGAGCGTATCGGACCTGTCGGCGGCGGCGAGGCGCGATCTCGCCGGCCTGGTCATGCCACTGGACGCCGAACACCTCGAGGCATCGATCCCGCTCCTCGAGGCGCCGGCCGATGTCGTGCTGCCCGAGCGCTGGGACTGGCGCGAATCGGTTCCCGGCGTCCATCCCGTCGGGGTCACGCCGGTGAAGAACCAGGGGACCTGCTCTTCCTGCTGGGCCTTCGCCGCGGCGGCGCAGCTCGAGTCCCACATCAGGATCGCCGGCGGCGTGGTCGAGGATCTCTCGGAGCAACAGCTCGTCTCGTGCAACCACGGCGGCGGCAGCTGTCGCGGCGGCTGGCATCTGGACGCCTACACGGTCTTCATGGCGCCGGGCGCCGTGGGCGAGATCTGTTTTCCCTACGAGAGCGCGAACGCGCCGTGCGCCCACTGGGATTGCCCGGCGGTGGCGGGCATCGCGAGCTACAGTCGGGTCGCCAACACCATCCCATCGATCAAGCACGCCCTGATGACCGGTCCGCTCTTCGTGGGGATCCGCTGGCAGGAGATGTTCGCCTTCTACAAGAGCGGTGTGTTCGACATTCCGGCGGACGACGACCTGCGACTTCCCATCAGCAACCACGCGGTGATCCTGGTCGGCTGGGACGACACCCTCGAGCACGCGTCGGGCACCGGCGCCTGGATCGTCAAGAATAGCTGGGGCGCGGAATGGGGCATGGAGGGCTATGCGTACGTGAGTTATGCGTCCACGTTCCTCGACAGCGGGCCGCGTCAGCTCACCTATCGGCCGGACTCGTCGAGCCGCTTGGTGCTGGACGAGCCACAGAACGGTCAGACCTGGATCGCCGGGACGAATCAGACGGTGTCGTGGATCACCGATCTTGCGGCCGACCGTTTCGAGGTGGGGTACCTGATCGGCGGTCAGTATCAGGTCGTCGACGCTGCGATCCCGGACTCGGCTACCCATTTCGAATTCAACGCGCCGGACGTCCGGGCGGATGATCTGGTGGTCCGGGTCACCGCTCTTGCGGACGATGGCGCGGTGCTCGCCACGGCCGAGTCGGCGTCGCCGATCTATCTGGCGTTCCAGCGGGTGTTGTGGCCGGGCGACGGTGTGGTCGTCGGCACCGGATCGCGGCCGCACGCTCTGGTTCCCGACGGCGCGGGCGGGTGCATCATCGTCTGGGCGGGCGTTGTCGAAAATTTCGTGACGCGATTGTCGGCGGAGGGCGTGTCCGTCTGGTCCGGTCCACGATCGTTGCCGGGCGGCATCCACGCATTCTCGGCGGTGAGTGACGAATCCGGCGGCGCGTACCTCGCCTACTCGGTCTCCGCCGGCGGGAACCATCACGTCAGGATCATCCGGGTCACGGCAGATGGAGCGCTGCCGTGGGGGACCTCGGGACTGCGCGTCGATCACCTGGGCGGCGAATTCGGGGTAGGGCACTCCGTGTCCCCATTGCTCGCGGCGGATGGCGACGGGGGAGTGATCTGCGCCTGGAGCTTCTATTCCGCTTCCTTCGGCTCGGTGTACGGCCAGCGGATCACCGCCGACGGCGTCGAGTTGTGGGACGCAGGTGACGCTCCCGGCCGGCGGTTGACCGTGCGACCGGGGGCCGGTATCTGCGCGATGACCCGGATCGAAGGCGATGCTGTCGCGGTCGCCTACATCTGCTTCGGCGACGGGACGTTCGACCGCACCGATCTCTGGGTGCAGCAACTCGAGGACACGGGCGCGCGGCCCTGGGGCGAGGAAGGCCGGCGGGTGCGTGCGGGTGAGGGCGCCACCGCGGATCAATCTCTGGCGTCGGATCTTTATGGGGGCGTGGCGGTGGTCTGGCGCGAATCCGGCGTCGGCTGGTCGCGGGCCCAGTTCCAGCGTTTCTCTGCCGCGGGAGTCGCGACCTGGCAGACCGGCGGGATGCTCGTCGACCGCATGGAAGTGGCGGGCCGGCTGCATCCACGGCTCGTTGCCGACGAGAATGGCGGCCACCTGGTCTCGATCGCGAAGCAGTCGTCGCTCTGCGAGCTCGACGTGTCCGTGTACCGCTTCGGGCCGGATGGGGGCCACGTCTGGCAGCCGGGGGGCGTCCCGGTGTTGCATCGGGCCGGCTTGCTCGGATACCTGGGGGTCGACGCGCCGCTGGTGGCCGACGGCGCCGGGGGCGCCATCGTGTTCTGGGTCGATCTCGATGCTGACGTGAGCGGCGGCCGGGTGGGCGTCATCGCGCAGCACGTGGCGGCTGACGGAACGTTGGGCTGGACTCCCTTCGGTGAGCCTGTCGTTCTCTCGCACGAGGTCGAGATCGGCGATCCCGTGGTGTGCCGGGATCGGGCAGGTCATCTCTCGCTGACCTGGTGCTATGAGTTCGCGGATCCGACGGTGCACTTCCAGCGCGTCGCCGGAATATTTCCCGCGCCGCCGCGCTGCGAGGTTACCGCGTCGCTGCGCCGCGAGGGCGAATTGCAGGCGCTGGCCGGCAACGTCGTGCGCGGCTGTCCTGGCGGCGATGCCGACGCCCTGGTGATCGTCTGCGACTTCGAGGACGCGGATCTGGCGGGTGTGTCGGTCGTTTCGCCCACCGACATCGGACTCGACACGAGCGCACTCGGAATCAGCCTGGGCAGCGTGACGGCCGCGGACATCGCAGGAACTCCGGACAACGGATTCTGCGTTACCCTGGTGCGCGACCGTGTCCTTGGCTGCAGCGGAGATGCCGCGGCCGACGGTCCGCTGGTGGTGACTTACCGGGGTGTGCCTATCGGCACCGTACCGGGCGTGGCTGTGCACGGATTCGACGTCAGTGGCGATGGCGCGGTGAATCTCGTCGAGATCGTGGGACTGGCCGGGACGATCGGTCGTCAAGTCGGAGATCCGGATTTCGATGCCTGCTACGACACCACCGGCGACGAACGGGTCAACCTCTCCGACTGGAGCCTGCTGGTGGGGCACTACCGCGAACCGGCCGACGCGGCGCCCGCGGCAATGGTGTCGCTGCGTCGGGTCGGCGCCGACGAGGCGCAGATCCACGAGATCGTCGTGCCGGGCGTGGATGTGCAGTCGGCGGCCCTGCGAATCGAGGTGCGGGGTGCTCCCGCGTCGGTTCTGGAGTGGCGCGCCGATTCGCCGTCATCGTCCGGAGGGGTGATGCTGCCGTCGGCCGGCGACAAGAACGAGGTCTGGTTGGTGCTGCCGCGGCTTGTGCATGCCAAGGGGCCCGAGACGAAACTCGGCCGGCTGATCCTGCCCGGACTGTCGATTCCGCGCGACGCGCGTGTCGAACTGCGGGTCGTCGGTGGCGAGGCGAAAGCGGCCGATGGGCGCATCCTGGCGCTGGTCGGTTCGGCGCCCTCGACGGCGATCTTCGGGGCGAGCGAACTGGCGGCGCCGTATCCCAACCCTTGCAACCCGAGCACGACGATCACCTTCACCGCGCCCCACGCCGGGCGGCTGGGCCTGCAGATCTATGACGTCACGGGTCGGTTGGTCCGCACCCTGGTCGACGAGATCGTCAGCGGCTCGGCCGAGTCCCGCCGCGTCGTCTGGGTCGGCCGCGATGACGGGGACCGACCGGTTGCCAGCGGCGTCTACTTCGTGCGAATGACGGCGGGTGAGGAGGTGACGACCCGGCGGCTGGTGATGATCCGGTGACTCACCGTCGCCACCGCACCCCCGCCGACCACGTTCGCGGCGGCATGGGGTAGTCCGCGAACACGGCCCAGTCGACGTCCAGGAGATTGTCCACGCGCGCGAAGATCTCCCAACCGTGCCGTGACGATCCGCCCGGGCTCCAGCCGGCGCCCAGACCTACCAGCAGCAGATCGTCGAGCGGCGCCTGCGATGCGTCGGCGCCGTAACGGTCGAACTCCGCCTGCACGACCCCGTCCACGCTCAGCCCGTCGGCCAGTTCCCAGACTCCGTCGAGCCGCAGGCTCAACGCCGGCGTGTCCAGAGTCTGCGCGTCCCGCCGCCACATCCAGGCACCGCCGAGCCGCAGCATGTCCACCGGCCCCGGCCGCCAGGTCAACGCGCCGTCCAGCCCCTGATGCACGAAGGCGCCGCTGTTGCCGTAGATGGGCGGCCAGCCGGGCTGCGCGAGCCGGATCAGGTTCTCGCCCTCGGCGTGGTACACGGCGAGCAATCCGGACCAGGCGCCCCAGGTGCGGTCGACGGCCAGCTCGTACTGCCAGAGGCTCTCTGGCTCCAGCAGGGTGCGATCGCCGGCGAAGAAGGGCAGGTACTGCTGGGCCACGGCCGGATTCTTGGCGCCGCGCGCAGCGGTCAAGGTCACGGCTCCGCGGGTGTCGGGCAGGAAGGCCAGCTTGGCCTGGGGGATCCACTCCGTGGCGTAGGTGTCGCTGAACTGGGTGCGCAGCCCGGCCGCCACCTGCCAGCTATGCGACGGCGCGGCCGCCGCCATGACATAGGGCCCGGCGGTGACCTGGAACTCCTCGACCTCGGGGAAGTCGGGATTGCCGTTGACGGTGAAGGTGCCGCCGTTGCGGTCGACGTCGAAGCCGCCCTTCAGCGACCAGATCCCGGTCAAAAATTCTCCGCCGGCGCGGACGCCCTGGTCGCGGGCCTTGGTGTTGCCCTCGAGATAGAAATCGTTGTGGACGTTGCTGGCGTAGCCCCGCACGAAGGCCGACCAGCTGTCGCCGCCACCGAGCAGGTCGAGTCCCGCGGTGCGCTGGCGAATGTCGCCACTGCCGGTGAGCGGGTCGGGGTACGGCGCGGATACGGGGCCAGGATTGTTGAACGAGCTGTTGGTGCCCTCGATGAGGCCGGCCACGCGCCAGGATTCGCCCAGCGGCAGGGTCAGGCGCAGGCGGCCGCCCTGCAGATCGCTCTCGTCGCCGCCGCGGTAGCCGTCGGTGGCGGCTGCGGTGGCGGAGACCTCCAGGTCCACCGGACCGAGCGGTCCGGCATGGCGGGCGCGTGCGTTCCAGGTGCCGAAGCTGCCGCCCGAAGCCTGCACCTCGGTGGCCGGGCCGGAGCGCGTGATCACCTGCACCGCGCCGGCGAAGGCCGCACCGCCGAACGGCACCGAGGCCGGGCCGCGATGCACTTCCACGCGTTCGACTGTGCCCAGCGGGTGGGCGTCGGGCAGGGTGTGGCCCCAGAACCCGACCTGTTGCGGTCGTCCGTCCACCAGGACCAGCAGGCCGTCGTTCGGAACGGCGCCGATGCCGCGGATCCGGAAGGACCAGGGCGGATTGCCCGCCGCGCCGGCGGATACGAGTCCGACCTGTCGGTAGCTCACGCCGGGAATCGTGGCCGCCGCGCTCAACGCGTTGGCACCGGGATCGCGCCGCAGGCGGTCGACCTCGGCGGCAGGTACGGTGAGCACCCGGCTACCGTACGCGGTTACCACGCCGAGACTGTCGCCGTGGACCACGAGTTCCTCGAGGGACCAGAGGCTGTCGACCGGGGCTTCCGCTGCCGCGGCGATCGTGCCGGCGAGACAGACGGATATCAGGCAGATGGTTGCAAACACGAGGTAGCGCATGGGGACATTCTCCGGGTCGGGATCCAGGGCGATCGCAGGTCACACCAAGCTAGTGGGCAATCTCGAAGCAGACCAGCTCGAGCAGGATCTCACCCAGTTCCTCGTCCGAGACGTTGACCTCGTCGCTATTGCCGGCGGTGATGGAGATAGACAGGGTATCCATTCCCTTGACCAGCATGAAGCGTCCGTCGGTCATCAGGATCACCCGGTCGCCCTCGCCGCCTTCGGGCACGGTCACGGTGACCTCGCGCTCGAGTTGTCCGTCGGCGGAGAAGACGTCGTAGACGAGGGTCCCACGATCATCCCAGCCGTCGCGTCCGCGGCTACCGAGAATCCAGATGCTGCCGTCGTCGAGCACCTGGATCCGGTCGATGCACCGTACTCGGTCCTGCACCTTCCACTCGATCTTGGGCTCGTGGCCGCCGATGTTGATCTGCATGCCGGTGCGCACGTCTTCCTTCTCCGCTTCGGTGCGCAGCCGCGCCTCGTGCGGGCGCGAGAATGACCACGCGTGGTTGCCCGTGGGGCTGTGTACGGCAACCTCGTAGGCGTCGTAGTGGGACACCATGAAGATCCGACCCCCGGGACCGATGTCCCAGAGCTCGCGCTCGCCCGGATTGAATTGCGCCAACTCGTCCACCGTGAATCCCATCATCGACCGCACCGACGACACCTCGGCAAGGCGCGCGACCTCGCCGCCGGACGCAGTCACGATGGCCAGGTAGCTGGTGTTGCGCATCTCGCGGGCGGCTTGATCGATGGCTGTACTGGCTGCCGACACCGCGAAGGTGCCGCCGCGCTGGCGAGCTGTCTCCATGAAGGCGAAGCCGCCGCCGGAGGGATTGTTGCCACCGAGGTCCCAGGTACCTTGCGAGAGGCCGTCGCTGAGCTTCAGGTAGGAGATGCGGCCGGGAAAGGCCTGCTGCACAGCGATGGTGCCGTCGCCGGGAAGGAACATACCCACCGGCTGGCGGAACTCGCCGGGGCCGTCGCCCTCGCGGCCGAGGGTCCGCTGGTATTCGCCCGATCGGTCGAATTCGAGGACCTGGGAGAGCTGGCTGTCCAGGGCGTAGACCATGCCGTCGGGACCGGCGACCACCACTCCGATCTTGCCGAGCAGGATGCTCTCGTCGTCGCCACCCGCCCGCCAGGTCTCGCGCAGGGGCAAGGTCTCTCGCGCGGGCGGATCGGCGGGATTGTCCACCATGGGCGCGGCTACGGCGCAGATCGGGAGCAGGACGGCGACCAGGGCGAGGGCGTACAGCGGCTGCGGCGGAAACGCGGACATGAGGGCCTCCGGTAGAACAGGATACGCCGGCGCACCCACTACCGGGTGCGCCTCGGCCTTGCCTACGCATTGTAACGTCAGGTGTTGCTCGCGGAAATCCCTGATCAGGGGGCCGTCGACAGAGGCACGGTCCGCGTGCTGGCGATCACATCGCCGGCCTGCAGGAATTCCACCCGGATATAGCGCGCACCGTCGGGCACGCGCGCCAGCTCGTAGGTGCCGGTGGTGCCGGTGTCGAGGCGTTCGATCTGGCTCAGGTTGCCGTCGAAGAAAACGGTCTCGCTGGCGTCGGTACCGGCAGGCTGACCCCACGTCAGCTCCAGGCCGGCGTCCGCCTTGACCACCTCGAGGGCCGTCGGACTGAGGTCGGCGCCCCTCAGGACGCTGCGCTCCAGGGCGCCGTCGGTGGGGGGCTGGACGAGCTGATTGCGGATTCCGAGCAGGCCGAGGCAGCAAACCAGCACGGCGGCGACGGCCAGCAGGGGGCGGTTGAAATGGAAACGGGCGCGCGGGGGAGTCGTCTCGAGGCGGTCGTCGGCCTCCAGGGCCGGTGCCAGTTCGGGCAGGGCGATGGTCAGGCGCTGGCGGAGCATCCGGCCGGCGGCCTCGGCGTCGGCCTCGGGGGGCAGCGGCGCCGGGTCGAGGAAATCACGAAAGCGACGGGCGAGCGTGCCGCAGCGAGGGCATTGGTCCAGATGCTGGCGACGCGGGTCGTCCGAAGTCAACGTCACGATCTCAGCGATGTCTTCTGGATTCACACAACGTTGCACCATCATGACTCCTCCATCTGGTCCGTGTCGCGCTTGTCGAGCGCCGTTCTCAATCGGCGGCGAGCTCGTTGGAGCACCGCGCGAGCTCCGGACTGCTCCTGGATGTCGAGCAGGCGGGTGATCTCTTCCACCGGCATCCGCTCGATGCAGCGCAGCCAGAGTGCGTCCTGCTCCTGCTGCGTCAGGTGACCCTTGATCAGTTCGTGGAGGGCATCCTCGTCGAGGCGCTCCTCCAGGTCCCGGTCCGGGGTCGGCTTGTCGTCGGCGACCAGCTGGAGGATCTCTTCGTCCTCCGGCGTCGGTCGAAACTTGCGCAGTTCGCTGAGGCAGCGGTTGCGCGTGATCGCGAAGAGCCAGGAACCGAACTGCGCCCGCTCTCCGAAGGAACCCAGATTGCGGTAGGCGCTGACCAGGACCTCTTGCGCGAGATCGAGAGCCAATTCGCGGTTCCGCACGTGCCGCCAGCACCAGGCGTAGACCCGATCCTGGTAGCGACCGAGCAACTGGGAGACCGCACGCTGTCCCCAGGTCCCCTCGGGATCCTGGCGCCAGGCCGCGAGCAGAGCTTCGTCCGATGTCTGCTCGGCGGCGGCCGGGTTGCCCCGTTGCCGGTCTGTCTGGTTCCTGTTCATGTTGGACGCAGCCAGGGTTTGAGGATCACATGGGTCTGGTGAATAAAGGATAGCAGCAAGCGTGGTCAGGACCAACCCGGATGTGGGAAGTGTGGTTACGGGCTTGTCCCGGCCCCGAGAGGCTGATAACTTGGCCGGACGAATGTTTCAGTGCATAACCTGAGGGGTGCGACCGTGAAGGCGTTGATCACCGGCATCACCGGCCAGGATGGCTCTTATCTGGCGGACTTGCTGTTGGCAAAAGGCTACAAGGTTTTCGGAATGGTGCGGCGATCGAGCACCGAGACGTTCGAGCGCATCGCTCATATCCGGGACAAGGTGACGCTGGTCCAGGCCGACCTGCTCGATTCCACCAGCCTGGTCCACATGCTGCGCGACGTCGGACCCGACGAGGTCTACAACCTGGCGGCCCAGAGTTTCGTGCCCACCAGCTGGAGCCAGCCCGTGCTCACCGGCGAGTTCACGGGGATCGGAGCCTTGCGGGTGCTCGAGGCCGTTCGTGAGGTGTGCCCCAAGGCCAGGTTCTACCAGGCCAGCAGTAGCGAGATGTACGGCAAGGTCCGCGAAGTGCCGCAGACCGAGCTCACGCCCTTCCACCCGCGCAGTCCCTACGCCGTGGCCAAGACCTTCGGCCACTACATCACCGTGAATTACCGCGAGAGCTACGACCTGTTCGCGGTGTCGGGGATCCTCTTCAACCACGAGAGTCCGCGACGCGGGCGCGAGTTCGTGACGCGCAAGATCACCGACGGCGTGGCGCGCATCAAGCTGGGCCTGGCCACGGAGTTGCGCCTGGGAACCCTCGACGCCCAGCGCGACTGGGGCTTCGCCGGCGACTACGTCAAGGCCATGTGGGCCATGCTGCAGCAGGACCAGCCCGAGGACTACGTCATCGCCACCGGTCGGACCCACTCGGTGAAGGAATTTCTCGAGATCGCCTTCGACCACGCCAGTCTGCACTGGCAGGATTACGTGGTGCAGGATCCGCAGTTCATGCGGCCGGCGGAGGTCGACCAGCTCGTGGGAGACGCCACCAAGGCGCGCGAGAAACTGGGCTGGGAGCCCGAGGTGAGCTTCGAGAACCTGGTGCGCATGATGGTCGACGCCGATATCGAGCTCTTGCAGAACCAGCGGTAGCCTCGGTCACCGTCCGCCGTCGATCTCTTCCTGCGTCACGTAGACCATGATCACCGACGCCAGGAACGTGGGATTCTCCAGCATCAGGTAGTGACCCGTGTGCTCCATGCGCTTGAAGCTGAGCACGCGCGCGGTTCCGAATCCGTATTGCTCGAGATAGTCGCGCTCGTAGCCGTCCTGGGGCAGAAAGAATTCGCTGCCGATCACCAGCATGGGTACCGATTGGCGCGGCAACTCTTCGGTGAGATCCCAGTCGAAGCTGTTCAGGAGCATCGAGGCGAAGGTGGCGCTGTCGGTGCGCAGGGCCATGTCCACGGCCAGCTCGTTGATCTCCGCCATGTGGCTGGTGTTGAGGTACCGACTGGCCACGAATCGGTCGTAATCCTCGAGCAGCGCCTTGGCCACCTGACCCTTCAGTTCGGGCGACGCGAGCTGTCGCGGCGCCGCATCGATGACCACCAGGCGCTGCACGTCGGCGGGATGATTGAACGCGTACTGCATGGCGATCATGCCGCCCATGCCGTGTCCCACCAGCGTGGGATAGAGCAGCCCCTGCTCCTTGATCCACTCCCGCAGGGCGGCGGCTTCGGTCTCGATGGTGGCGTTGGGCAAGGGCTGCGTCTCGCCGTGGCCGTGCAGCTCGTACTCGTAGACCTGGAACGTGTTGGCGAGGTAGGGGCGGACGTCCTTCCAGATCGACCGGTTCGCACCCAGTCCGTGGATCAGCACGACCTCGTTCTCGCCCCGGCGTTCGATCCACTCGGGGTCCGGATCCGGCGTCTCCTCGATGACGAGATTTCCGTCGGCATCCTCGACCAGATTCTGGGCGTGGGCGGCGGCGCCCAGCAACAGCAGCAGGCCGAACACGGCGACCGACAGCGGGCGGCAAGAGGAATGGATCACGTCGAGGACTCCGTTTCATGAGGTACGACGAACACGTCGCCGTCGCGGGCGGCCGCGCAGGACACACCGGCGAGATCGGTCACCGTGCGTTGTGGGTCCTGGCCGGCGACCAGCGGATACATGTGCGTGAGAACAACCCGGGCCGGCCGAGCGTTCCGGGCCAGATCGGCCACGCGGGTCGGACACAGGTGACCGTCGGTGGCAAGGTCGTCCGGCGTCGAGCATTCCGCGAGAAGAAGATCGCAACCGTCGGCCGCGCGATCCAGGTCGGCGCAGGGACCGGTGTCGCCCGAGTAGACCAGGCGATGACCGTCACCGTCGGTCAGGATCCAGCCCAGGCAGGAGGCGCCGAATCGGCTCTCCACATGGCTGGCCGCGAATGCCTCGGCACGACCGCCGCCGGACAGGTCGACGCGATTTCCGGCAGGCGTCTCGAGGATCTCGATCTCGCGGCAGCGCGGATCCAGCCAGGAGCCGTAGAGCGCGCGCAGTCCCGCGACGAATGCTTCCAGCCCCACCGGCCCGATCAACCGCAGCGGCGCCTGCTCCCGGGCCAGGATCGAGTGCATGGCGAATAGAAGCGGAGCCAGGTCGGCGGTGTGGTCCAGATGCAGATGCGAAAAAAGGACCGTGACGACCTCGTCGACCGAGTCCGGGGCGCCCGGCTGCCGTACCAGGCGCACCAGAGCACCAGGGCCCGGATCCATGAGGATTCCGTTGCCGTCGATCTCGACCCAGTAGGCGGCCGGACCGTGGCTGGCGGTGGGAACGGCGCCACCGGCGCCGAGAACGTGCAGGCTGATCATGGTGATAAAAGAACAGTGCCGCTCGGGAACGTCAAGCGTCGGCGGCGGTTCTACGGGGATGCTGGACAGTTCGGCGTCGACTTCCTAGACTCTATCAGGCGCCGGAACCCGCGGCGCCTGTCCCATGCAGACGAGGAGAGATCATGCCCCGACCGGTGTTTCGGTTCGGTCCCACGATGGCCATCCTGGCGTTCATCGTCTGCGGGCCGGCCCTGGCGCAGGATCAGTCGCAGCCGGCTCGCGAATGGTCCGTGGATGTGCAACTCGATGCCGAACTGACGCCGGCCGAGCAGATCACGTCGCTGAACAAGCAGATCATGGAGATGACGGCCAAGGGCGAGAAGGGCCCGCTGCTCGGTGATCTCTACAACGATCTCGGCGTGGTCCACGCGCAGCAGGAGGAATGGGCCCAGGCCCGTGACGCCTTCATTCATGCGGTGCAGGCCAAGTCTTACGATCCCGATTTCCACCGCAACCTCGGCCTGGTCTTCCTCAAGCTCGAGGACTACGACCTGGCCGTGAGTGAACTCGAGGCCTACCGCGCTGCCGGCGGTGCGGCGGCGCTCGATTCCTACCGGCTCATCGGTCAGACCTACGAGAAGATGGGGCTCCCGGCGGATGCCCGTAAGGCGTACAGCGATGGACTCGAGGCCCTCGGGCGCGAACCCAATCCCGAGACCTGTCGACTGGCCCTGGGGCTGGCGGGGGTCGAGCGCAACGCTGGCGACAACGAGGCCTTGCGTGGCGTCCTGGAGAACTGGCAGCCGGTGGCTCGGGCCTGGCGGGAGATGGCCGAGACGCAGGGCACCATCGACGGCGTGGCCGAGGCGGAGGCCATCGAGCACAATCTGCTCTCGATCTACCTGGAGGACGGGCAGATCCTGGAGGAGTCGGGAATGGCCGCCGAGGCCGTGGAACTGTACGAGAAGGCGTTCTCCATGGCGCCTGACCGCGATGAACTGCTGCCGCGGATCGTCGGCGCGCACCTGGCGGCCGGCAACACCTTCGATGCCAAGGTGGCCGCGCGCATGGCCCGCCAGGACTATCCCGACAAGGCCGGCGCCTGGCTGGCCTCGGCCAAGGTCCAGGAAGCGGACGGTCAGCTGGAGGAGGCCGTGAAGTCCTACGAGAAAGCCTACGAGATCGCGCCCGAGACGCCGGGGCTGAGCATGATGATCGGCACCACCTACATCAAGCTCGGCCAGGGTGCCAAGGGTCGCGAGTATCTGGTCAAGGTCATCGAGGCTCCCGATACGCCCACCAATGTGGTCTACAACTATGCGGTCAGCCTCATGCGCGACAAGAAGTACGCGGCCGCCGTGTCGCCGCTGCAGCGAGTCACCCGTGAGGAGCCGGAGTTCGTGGGGGGCTGGCGGGCTCTGGCCCAGTGCTACCGCGCCCGCAAGATGTACAGCCAGGCCGTGGCGCCGTACCAGACGGCGCTGGCCCTGCAGCCCGATGCGCAGCTCGCCTTCAATCTGGGGGCCACCGCGGCGCGTGCCGAGCAGTGGGACGTGGCGATCGCGGCCTACGACCAGTCGCTCGAGATGGCGCCGGACAACCTCGAGGCGGCCTACAATCGGGCCGTGGCGCTCATGAACGCGGGACGTCTCGACGATGCCGACGCGGCGTTCACGGCCTACCGGGAGCGCGATCCCGAGAATTACAAGGCGACCCTCAATCACGGTGTGGCCCTGTTCAAGGCTGGGCGCTACGACGAGGCTGTCGACGTCTACAACATGACCCTGGAGATCAAGGAGACGGCCGAAGCATGGGGCAATCTCGGTCTGGCCCACCAGGAGCTGGGCGACACGAAGACGGCCCAGCAGTGCTTCAAGGAGGCCGAGAAGTTGCGAGGCAAGTCATGATCCGCGGCGGCTCACTCGTCCTGGTGCTGGCGGTCCTGGCGGCCGCATCGGTCATCGCCCAGGATCTGCATCCCGCCGAGCTCGCCCCGCTCACCCCGGACAGCCAGTTTCCGCGTTTCACCGCCGAGGAACTGGCCGCCGCCGGTTATCCCGACCACAAGCACGCCTACTCGTATCCGGGGTTCGAACCCATGGTCGACGAGAACGGCGAGACCTACGGACCGCTGAGTCTCTGCCGGGGCACCATGGTCATCCCGCGCGATGGTCTGGTGACCGAGGCGGGGCACCTCCGGTACCGGGGCGTGCACCTGGTGTGCAATGCCGAGTTCGAACCGTTCCAGGTCATGCCCATGGTCGAGCAACTGGACTGGGCGCGGCGGCACGTGGCCGTGCTCCTGGCCCACGACCGAGCAGAAACCCTCACGGTGATCAATCCCGACGATCTCGACGAGTACCGGCTGCTCACCGGCTACGGCTTCCACCGTCTCTACCGGTACGATCCCGATGCCATCGTCTGCGAGGCTGCGTTCGTGCTCTTCGCCCGGGGGCTGGTGTCGCACGCGGCGCATCATCTGGTGGCCACCTGGCTGCTCGACGACCTGGCCGGCGATGCTGACCTGCCCGTCTGGCTGACCGAGGGCCTGGCGTCGTATCTCGCCGAGGACGGCACCCATTACCTCAATTACCTGGCCATGTATCGACCTCAGGGGTCGGTGATCATGGATCCGCGGCGGGCCACGGAGATCCTGGCCGGGCCGCCCGATCCGGACGACGAGACCGACAAGCAACAGTTCCGCATGGCCGGTTACGCCGCGTTCCTGATGGCCTGGGAACTGGTGGAGAACCGGGGCGGACTCGAGCCGGTGCGCGAACTCTTCGCTCGCGCCGGGCAGGGCGAGGACCCCGATGCGGTCTGTCGCGACCTCTACGGGGTCGACCTGGCGGCGCTGTCGGTGGAGCTCGATCCGACCCTGCGTCCCGAGCCGGTGGGCGAAGCGGTGCAGCCGCGCATGGTCATGCGGCCGCCGCCCGGACCCTGACGCCCGTCGGGCGCGCTTGCCGCCACGGCGGAGGTGTACTATAAACGAAGGCGCCCTCGATGATCGTCGGGGGCGCCTCGCCGTAGAGAACGGCGGCCGTGGCCGCCCAGCCCCCGAAGAGGTCACCAGAATCATGAGCGAGAATCAGGTCCGCGTCCGTTTCGCGCCCAGTCCCACCGGCTATCTGCACGTGGGCGGCGCCCGCACCGCGCTGTTCAACTGGCTGTATGCCCGCAGCCAGGGCGGCGCCTTCATCCTGCGCATCGAGGACACCGACCAGGAGCGCAGCACCGACGAGTCGCTGGGCGCCATCCTGCGCGGCATGGAGTGGCTGGGCCTGGACTGGGACGAGGGCCCGGGCAAGGAAGGCGACTGCGGACCTTACGCGCAGAGCGAGCGGCTGGACCTCTACCGCGAACAGCTCGAGGCGCTGAAGGCGGCGGGCAAGGTCTATCGCTGCTTCTGCAACGAGGCCGACCTGGAAGCCCGTGCCGAGGCCGCCAAGGCCGGCGGCGGGAACTGGGACGGCTACGACGGTCACTGCCGCGAGCTGAGTGCCGAGCAGATCGCCGCCTGCGAGTC
>PIVY01000069.1 GCA_003353795.1 bacterium | reverse complement strand
GGGCGAACTCCTGGCCAACCAGGGCGACCCGGTATTCCTGCGCAACCTGGGCGGCGGACTGGACGCCAACCTGGCCGTAATGGGCGGCGGCATCACGGGCACGGGCACGCTGCTGATCGTCGAGACCGGTCGCGAATTCGCCGCCGAGGATCTGATGATCACCGCGCGCGGCCTCGACAACAGCGAGATCCTGGTGAGCTACTCGGCCCCCTCCGGCGCCGCGCTGCCCAGCGTGTTCACCCTGGAGGCCAACTACCCCAACCCGTTCAACCCGCAGACCACCATCGCATTCGCGCTGCCTCGTGACGAGAACGTGCGCCTGGCGGTCTACGGCATCGACGGCAGCCTGGTGCGCGTGCTCGTGAACGAGCGACGCGACGCAGGCCGGCACGAGATCATGTGGAGCGGTGACGACGCCACCGGACGCCGCGTGGCCACCGGCACCTACTTCTGCATCATCGACGCCGGAGACTTCCACCAGGTCCAGAAGATGAGCTTGATCAAGTAACGATCCCTCGCACAGGGGCCCCGGCGCAGGCCGGGGCCCCCGGCAACGACCCGCGCCGAGGAGGACCCGTCATGAGCAAGGTCATCATTCGACCGATCCTGAGTATTGCATTGATCCTCGGCTTGATGGCTGCCGGGAGCGCGCGCGGCGCCGACCTGTTCGTCGGCCCGGGCGAGACCTACGCCACCATCCAGGCGGCCGTGGACGCCGCCGCTCCCACCGGCGACACCATCCACGTCGCCGCCGGCGTCTACCTCGAGCAGGTACTCGTCGATGGCAAGAGCCTGGCCATCCTCGGAGCCGGCGAGGGGCTTACCAACGTGGTTTGCCCCGCCAGCATCCAGGTCTTCTACACGACCAGCTACGACCACTACCCGGTGGTCGGCGTGCAGGGCGGCGACGTCGATCTGTCCGGCCTGACCATCGACGGCGCAGGCCAGGGCGATGCTCACCAGAAGTTCTTCGGCGTCGACTACCACGACGCCGGCGGCGCCATTACCGACGTCACCGTCACCGGCGTGCGCGACACCCCCTTCAGCGGCGTCCAGCACGGTGTGTCGGTCTACTGCTACAACTCGGACGGCACGGCGCGCGCGCTGCTGCTGGACACCGTCACGGTCACCGACTACCAGAAGAACGCCATGGCGCTCTTCGCCTCCCCGGGCTCGCCCCTCGCCCTCACCGTCCAGAACTGCGAGACCGTGGGGGCCGGTCCCACCACCGTCACCGCGCAGAACGGCATCCAGATCGAGGGCACGGACATCACGGCCGACGTCAACGGCAACACCGTGCGTGACGTGGCCTGGGACGGTGCCTCCTGGACCGCCACCGGCCTGATCCTGTACGACTGCAGCGGCACCTTCACCGGCAACACCATCTCAGGCTGCCAGACCGGCGCCTGGTTCACCCTGGCGCCCATGGTCATCGCGAACAACGAGTTCACCGTGCCGCGTGTCGCCGGCTTCGGCTATGGCCTGATCGCCGACAACTACGTGGGTGGCTTCAAGGCGAGCACGGGGCAGGATCGCCGGCCGCAGGACTTCGACCCCGACGCGCGCAAGCCCCGCGCCGACAAGGCGACGGTGGCCTATGCCATCACCGGCAACACCTTCTCTCTCGATCCCACGGTGGACGATCCGCTCGACACGGTCGGCCTCTGGCTGCTCAACGAGCAAGGCACGGACGACCTGGTCTTCACGGCCACCGACAACGACTTCACCGGCTTCGACCTCGCGGCCTACGTCAACGAGTACCCGCCCACCGACGGCGCCATCCTCACAGCCGACCTCTCCGGCAGCAGCTTCGCCGCCTGCGCCACCGGCGTGCTGAACGACGCGCCGCTCACCGCGCTGGCCGAGAACGCCTGGTGGGGCGCCGTGAACGGCCCCGGCGGCGAGGGTCCCGGCTCGGGCGCCGCCGTGATCGGACCGGTCGACTACGACCCCTGGATCACCGACATCGGCAACCTGATCTGCGTCCCGGACCTGCTCGAGTTCACCGAGGCCGTGCCGACCGGCACCATGCTCGTGGAGTACACCGGCGGCGCCAGCGGCCGCGTCTACGGCTTCAGTATCGACGTGTTCTGGGACCCCGCCGTGGTCACCGCCACGGCCGACGACTTCGTCCGCCCGCCCGAAGGCGCGTTCTCGGCCATCGAGTTCTTCTTCGCCCGCGAACTGGGCCCGGGCCACGTGCGCGTGGACGCGGCCATCGGCGGCATGGTTCCCGGCGTCTACGCCGACCAGTTCTTCCAGGCCGACTTTACCGCCAATCCCGGTGCGCCCGAGGGCGCGGAGACCATCATCGACCTCGCCGTGGTTCACATCCGCGACTACGTCAACACCTTCCTCGACGGCCTCGTGCCCGCCCCGGGCCTGATCCGCGTGGACGTCGTGGCGCCGCAGATCCCGGCCATGCTCGTTACCGATACCACCCTGCCGTCGGTGGACTGGACCCGCGACGGACATGATCTCCAGGTGGAGGCCACGGTCCTCGAGAACGACCTCGCTACCCTCACCTGCGACCTCACCGCGTTCGGCGGCCCGGTGCTGCAACTCGCCGACGCCACGGTCAGCGGCGACCTCTACACCTGGACCTGGGGACCGGTGAGCGGCGCCGGCGATGGTTCGACCAGCGCGGTTGTCACCGCCACCGATCACCTCGCCCAGAGCGCGACCCTGAGTGACGCGATCACGGCCGACAACACCGCGCCCGATGCCCTCGCCGGACTCGCCGTGAACCCAGGCCACGAACAGATCCACCTGGCCTGGACCGAGCCCACGCCCGACGGCGGCTCGCCGTTGCAGGGCGTGGTGTTCCGGCAGAACGCCTGGGGCGATTACCCGCACTACGTCGGCGCGCTACCGATCGCGCCGACCGACGTCACCGCGGGCGACCCCGCGGGCGCCGGTCCGCAAATCGGTTCCAGCTGGGACTGGTCCGTGCTGCCGCGCGACGTGTATGCCGTTGCGGGCTTCGTGGTCGACCTGGTGGGCAACGCGAGCCCAGCGGGCGATTCCGGCCTGGCCACCAACTACTGGCTGGGCGACACTGACGGCGACGGCTACGTCACCGTGGTGCCCGACATCCACGCCATGGGCGACACCTACGGCCTCACCTTCGGCGAACCGGGTTACAACGACGTCTGCGACGTGGGACCCACCGTGGACTACAGCCCCCGCGGCATCCCCAATCCGCAGACCGACGGTTTCGAAGTGCAGTTCGAGGACCTCGTACTCTTCGCCATGAACTACGGTGAGGTCGATCCGACGCTGGAGGCGCTGCCGAGCATGCCGCCGGTCCTGAACTGGCAGCGCCTCGACGACGTGACCTGGGTCCTGCGCCTCGACGAACCGTGCCCTGCGTTGAAGGCCGTGAACGTGCAGTCCGAGTTGCCCGCGGGCGTCGGTTGCCAGGTCACGACGGGAGCGCTGCTTGCCGCCCAGGAAGCCCCGGTGTTCCTGCGCAACATCCCTGCCGCGGGCCTCGATGCCGGCCTGGCCGTGATGGGTCGCGGAGTGGGTCTGGTAGGAACGGGAGAACTGATGCGTGTGACCGTGGACGAGACCGTGGAGACGCTGACGGTCACCATCGACGCCCGCGACCTCGAGAACCAGAGCCTCCTCGTGGAGATCGACGAGCCCACCGGCGTGGACGCGCTGCCACGAGCGCATCGCCTGGCCCAGAACGTTCCCAATCCCTTCAACCCCGCCACGGTGATCGCCTTCGAATTGCCGCGCAGCGAACGCGTCAGTCTGGTGATCTACGCAGTGGACGGCCGCCGAATTCGCACACTCCTGGACGGCGACTTCGAGGCCGGCCCGCACGAGGTCACCTGGCAGGGACGCGATCAGTCCGGTCGGCAGGTGGCGACCGGAACTTATTTCTACGCTCTGCGGGCAGGCGATTTCGAGCGAGTCCGCAAGATGACGCTGGTGAAGTGATCGAATCGATGCACGCCGACGGGAAGTCCCGACGGCGGAGGGAGATCGATGCCATGAAACGATACACGACCGTCATCGCGGCGGCCCTGGCCTGGGCATCTCTGGCCGGTGCCGCCATCCATGAGGTCCCGGGCAGCTACCCCACCATCCAGGCCGCGGTGAACGCCGCCGCGGCCGGCGACACGGTGCGCGTGGCGCCGGGCACTTTCGAGGAGCAGGTCGTCGTCACCGGCGACCTGGTGCTACTGGGCGCGGGCCGGGACCTCACGACGTTGCAGGCTCCCGTTTCGTTGCCCCACTCGGTGGGCAATGCCGAGTACCGCCCGGTGATATGCGTCGAGACGCCGGCCGAGAACGTCACCGTGGCCGGAATGACCGTCGACGGACTGAAGCGGCAACCCGAGACTGGACGCTTTGCAGGCATAGTATACTGGCAGACTGGCGGCCGGATCGCCGACGTCACGATGGTGAACCTGCACCCGCACCCGATCACCGACGCCATCACGGGCATCGGATTCCTCGCGAGCAGATCCTACCTCGAGCCGCCCCTGCCCATGGTCATGGAGGACGTGACGGTGCGGCGGTTCCAGAAGTCGGGCATCGTGATCAACGGCTCGTACCACGCGGTCCTCGACAGCGTGCTGGTGGCCACCGACGGCGTCTACTCCGATGTGATCCAGAATGGTGTCGAACTGAGCTTCCTGTACTCGGCGCGAGTCACCGACTGCGAGATTTACGACATCACCTACGACGGCTCACCTTTCCCCGAACTCACCGCCTCGGGCCTGCTGGTGTACTTCGTGCCCGACGCGGTGATCACCGACTGTCGATTGATCGAATGCCAGGCCGGCACCTACATGCTGGGCAGCGAGGGCGCGCTATCCGGTCTCGTGACCATGGCGCCGCCCAGCGCCGCCACCTATTGCCATGGCCTGGTGGCCGTGGACTGGCTCCCACCCGGCGGCCGATTGGCAGGCCAGCTACTGCCCATGCCACGACCGACCATCGATGAGGGCAATCCGCCCGGGCGGCCTCAGAACACCTGGAGACTTCAGGTAGGCGACAGCGTCTTCGCCGGCGGCGGACTGCCGTCATCCCGCGGTCTGGCGGTAGGGTCGTTCGGCGCCGACGCTCTCGATCTGGTGGTCGAACGCTGCACCTTGAAGGGCTGGGAGACGGGAGTGATTGCCCTGGAGGATGGCCTCAGCGCTGTCTACGGCCGGGTCAGCGGCTGTCGATTCATGGGGAACCAGTCCTATGGGGCCTACGCCAACACCCTCTCCCCCATCGACGCCCGCGGTTCGTGGTGGGGCGACGCCACGGGTCCCTACCACCCACTCACCAACCCCTTCGGCCTGGGCGATACCGCAAGCGATCACGTGCTGTTCGATCCCTGGCTCGCGGGAAACCTGGCGCCGTTGCCGGTTCCGCAGATCATCTCGCTCGCCGACCACGACGGTGTTGCGTACACCGACACGATCAACGTGGAATACCTGGGCGGCGCAGCAGCGGACCTCTACGCCTACTCGGCGCTGCTGGAATGGGACCCGGCGGTCATCCGATCGGTGAGCGTCGAGCGACCGGCGCGCGGGGCCTTCGCCGAGGCCATCGCCTTCGAGACCGTAGCCGACGGCGACCATCGCATCCTGGTGGACGCGGCCATCGGCGGCGCCCGGCCAGGCATCCTCTCTGGTCCGCTCTTCACCGCCCGCTTCGAGGCCGTGGGCACCCCCGACTACGTGCTCTCGCCGCTGACGTTGACCCTGGTCCATGCCCGCGACAGCCAGAACCAGCCCGTGGACGGCTTCGTCACGGACGCTGGTTCGTTCACTGTCGATCTGCAACCGCCGGTGGTCCACGGCATCACGGTGCGCAACGAGAGCCTCGACCACACCGACGCCTTCGCCAAGGACGGCGACCTTCTCTCCATGTCGGCCATCGTCACCGACGGCGACCCCGCCTTCGACCGCGGTTCGATCCGCGGCATTCCCGCCGGCCTCTGGAACTCGCCCTACCTGTACATGGCGCCCGACGCCTACGTGGCGCCGCAGGCATTCTGGAGCAGCCGCCCGGCCTGGCTCACGCCGGCAGACGGACCGGTGACCGTGTTCGTGGAGGGACGCGACCCGTCGGGAAACTTCTCCGTGCTGGTGACCGATACGATCACCGCCGACAATACCCTGCCCGCGACGGTGACCGGTTTCACGGCCTCACCGGACCACAACCAGGCGCACCTGTCGTGGGACGACGCCACCACGACTGATCTGAACTACCGCCGCACCGTGGTGCGCGCCTACCGCCAGGGCGACTACCCGTTCTACGACGCGCCCCACCCCGGCTATCCCGCCGGGGTCGAAGACGGCGAGGCGGTCTACTCCGGCGACGGCGACGCGGTCGATCCGGCCTACCCCGCCGACGGCAGCGAGCGCGACATCTTCTCGTTCTCGGTCATGGTCGAGGACCTGGCCGGCAACGTCTCGGCGGTCGATGGCGGCAGCCGCGCCCGCGCCACCAACTACCGCCTTGGCGACGTCCGCGGCCATCCCACGGGGTCGCCCGGCGATGGTATCATCGACATCTACGACATGACCCGTCTCGGTGACACCTACGGCCTGCTGCGGGCCGAGGCCGGCTTCGACGGCGACTGCGACGTGGGCCCGGCCAACGGCGGCAGCACTGGCACGCCCGTGCCCGACGAGGAGATCGAGTTCGAGGATCTCATGATCTTCGCCGACCAGTACTACGTCGATGACGCGCCGCCCGCGCCCGGCGGCGACGCGGTGGCACGACTGGTCTGGCGGCAACTGGCGCCCGACACCTGGGCACTGGACTTGACCTCACCGTGCCCCCGCCTCAAGGGCCTACGCCTGGAGGGCGACGCCCAGGGCGCCACGCTCACGCTGACGGCCGGTCCGCTGCTCCAGGCACAGTCGTCTGCGTGGTTCCTGCACCCGGCGCGCGGCGGCCTCTCGGCCCACCTCGCGGTGCTCGGCCACGGCGCTGGACTCGTGGGTGAGGGCGAGTTGCTGCGGTTCACCGCCACCGAGCCGCAGGACCTGCCCACCCCCACAGTCGAACTGCGCGACGTGGACAACGCGCCCCTGGACAGCGACTTGCCCACCGCGGTGGCCGACGGCGATCTCACGCCGCGCGTGTTCCGCGCCGGACCAGCCCACCCCAACCCCTTCAATCCCAGCACCAGGATCGCCTTCGACCTGCCGGCGCGCCTGCACGTGCGCCTGGCCATCCACGACCCCGCCGGCCGCCTGGTGGCCGTGATCCTCGACACCGAGTTGCCCGCCGCCCGACACGCCGCGCACTGGCGCGGCCGCGACAGCCATGGCCGACCCGTGGCCGCGGGCACGTACCTGTACCGTCTCGAGGCCGGACCCTGGTCCGCCTCGGGCAAGCTGCAACTGGTCAAGTAGGAGCGTCTGACATGAGCATACGAATCACGATTCTGAGCCTGGGCTTCCTCGCGACCCTCGCCATCGGCGCCGGCGCCGAGCCGGTACTCAACTGGTCACCCTCGGACGCCACCATCCAGATGGGCCAGCAGGCCACCTTCTCGGTGATGATCGACGACACGCTCGACGTGCGCACCATAGAACTCTACGTGCAGTACGACCCCACCGTGATCACGTCGGTGACTGGCGAACCCGGCGCGCTCTTCGACGGCTTCCAGCTCTTCCAGGGCTACGAGAACGAGACTGTCGACACCTGGCATGGTTACGCGGTCATCCTCGGCGCCGGCGTCTGGACGGCGGGCCCCGGCGAACTGTGGAGCTGGACGGTGGAGGGGCTGGCCGAAGGCGTGAGCCCGGTATTCACCGTATCGGTGGTGCTGTTGCCGCCCGGCGGCGGCGACTACACCGAGGTCGAATTGACGGCGGATCAGATCACGGTGGTCGATCCGACGGCGGCCGGTGACGCAGCGCCGCTGGTGCCCTCGCTCGGGCTGTATCCCAATCCGTTCAATCCGCGGACGCGGGTGGAGCTGTTCCTGCCGGGCGGCGGGAATGGTCGCCTGGAAGTGGTGGACGTGAGGGGGCGCACGGTCGACACCCCCTGGTCGGGACAGGTCGGCGAGCAGTCCATTCGTATCGACTGGGATGGTCGTGATCACACCGGGGCGCCGCTGCCCAGCGGCGTGTACACGTTCCGGTTGATGGGACGAGGCGGGATGGGAGCGGCCGTCCAGGGAACGCTCATCCGTTAATCCGGCGATGGGGCGGCGGAGCCTAGCCGCTTGCCCCCATCTCCATTCCGCCCGCCAGGTACACCACGTCGGTGAACCCGCGATCCTGCAGCACCCGCGCCGCCTCGAACGAGCGCGGACCCTTGGCGCAGGCCACGATCACCGGTGCGTCCGCCTCCAATTCGCCCACCCGATCGCGCAACTCGGCCAGCGGAATGTTCACCGCGTTCGCCACGGACGGCGGCTCAGCGGCGAACTCGGCGGCCGTGCGCACATCCAGGAACACCCGACCGTTGACCGCGCCGAACGGCGGCGCCTGACCGATGCCCGACTCGCGCGCGTTGAGCGCCGCAGCGGCCAGTCCGTGCAGCGGATCCAGCGGTGCGTTGAACGGCGGCGAGTAGCAGAACTCGCTGTCGAGGAGGTCGGCCAGGTCGGCGTCCATGCGCAGCAGCGAGGCGAACACGTCGACCCGCTTGACCACATCTCCCGGTCCAGCAGCTTGCAGGCCCAGGAGACGGTCGCTGTCCTGTTCGTAGATCAGCTTGAGGTAGATGCGCTCGTGCTCGGGATAGAAATGGGTGTTGGAGCCGAAGGCGCCCCAGGCCACGGCGGGCGCAAGGCCGGCACCGCGAGCGGCGGTCTCGCTGAGACCGGTGGCGGCCACGTCCAGGTCGAGGATCTTCACGGCGCAGCTGCCCATCACCGCGGGGAACTGGCTGTCACGTCCGGCCAGCACGTCGCCGGCCACGCGGCCCTGGCGGTTGGCCAGCGAGCCGAGGGGGACGCGCCAGATCTCGCCCGAGACGTGGTTTACCAGCTCGATGCAGTCGCCGGCCGCCAGGATGTGAGGATCGCTGGTGCGGAGGTTGGCGTCGACCACCAGGCCACCCTCGTCGCCCACGGCCAGACCGGACGCGCGCGCCAGCCCGGTGCGTGGGGTCACTCCCACGGCGATCACGGCGCGGTCGGCGTCGAGGGTCTCTTCGCCGGCGAGCTGAACTGTGGCGCGGCCGTCCTCGGTACGGGCGGCGGTCACGGCAACGCCGGTGCGCACGGTGACGCCGGCCCTGGCGAGCGTGGCCTCCACGATGCGGGACATGTCGGCGTCGAGCATGCGCGGCAGCAGTCGATCGGCCGCCTCGAGGAGCGTGACGTCACAGCCCCAGAGGTCGGCCATGGCCACGGCCGTCTCCACGCCCACGAACCCACCGCCGACGATGACGCAGGAGCCGATGGCGCCGCTCTGCAGACCCTCACGCAGGCTCCGGGCCACCTCCGGCGTGGTGATGGGCGTGACCGCGGGCCCGGGCGTGACACAGTCGGGCACCACGGGCGACGCGCCCAGGGCATACACCAGCTGGTCGTACATGAGCATGGTCCGCGAACCGCTCTCGGTGTGCTCCACGGTGACCGCCTTGGCGTCGCGGTCGAGGGCCACCACGCGCTGGCTGGTCTGAAGGTCGATGTCCTTGTTGGTGCGGAAGAATTCGGCGTTGCGCACGGCCCCGTAAGCGGTCTCGCGGAGGGACTCGAGCCGGTCGATCTCGCCACTCAGGTAGTAGGGCAGACCGCAGGCTCCGAAGCTGACGAACTCGCGCTCGTCCACGACCGTGATGCGGGCGCGGGGCATGAGGCGGCGGGCGCGGGAAGCCGCCTTGAGGCCGGCGGCGCTGGCGCCGAGGACGAGGATGCGTGAGGTCGGCATGGTGTCCCCTCCAGGGTGGATATGATGCGGGGGAACTTAAGGGTGGCGGGCCACATGCGAAAGGGCGGCCGGGTGGCCGCCCTCGCGAAAGCACGGATGGGCCTTTCAGCCCGTCACACGCACCCCGTCGGCTTCTCCAGCCCCGCCACCTTGCACGCGCCCTGCGCCGGGCCGCTCGGGAACAGGGTGTAGATCTCCTTGAGCTTGAACCCGGTCTCCTTGCACAGCTTGCGCACCATGGGCGCCACGCCGAACTCGGCGTGATACTGGCGGATATAGGTCATGAGCTTCCAGTGGTCGTCGCTCAGCTCGGTGAGGCCCTCGCCGCTGGCCAGGGCCATGGCGACGTTCTCGTTCCACGCTTCGGGCTGGGTCATGAATCCGTCATCGTCGACTTCCACGATGATCTCGCCGTGATTGATGCTGGGCATGGGAGACTCCTTCTGGTGCCTGGGGTCGGTTGCGCGGGGCGACGCGCACGGACCGATACCGGGGAACTATAATACCCGTATCGCAGGTAGGAAAATACGAATTGAGCCGAAACAACGACTGTATTCGTGCTCTATTCCTCGATCACGCCCTGCAACCTCTCCGCGTCACGGATGCTCACCTGCCGTCCCTTCACGTCGATGAACCCCTCGTCGCGCCAGCGCCGTAGCAGTCGGCTGAGCGTTTCGGGGGTCATGCCCAGGGTTCGGGCCAGGTCGGCCTTGCTCGACGGCAGATTCACCGTGCCGCCGGCCTTGCCCGTGACGCCCTGCTCCCAGGCTAGCTCCAGGAGGCGGGTCGCCAGGCGAGCCGGCGCCGTGCGGGAGGACAGGGACTCGATGCGGCCCACGAAACGGCGCAGCCGGACGCTCAGGGTGGCCAGCATGCGCAGCAGGATCTCGGGACGCTCGGCGCCCACGGTCAGGAACTGGTCGCGCGGTAAAAAGAGGGCCTCGGCCACGGGGGTCGCGGCGGCCGCCGTCGCCGGGAACGGCCCGCCCTCGAACGCCGGCACCTCGCCCACAACTTCATATGGGCCAAAGAGATGCAGCAGCCTCCGGGCGCCGTCACCGCCCGATCGGAACACCTCGACGCGCCCGCGAGTGACGACATGCAACCCTGCCGCAGGGGTATCCTGGCGGAAGAGAACCTCGCCCCGATCGTAGCGCCGGTGCGAGGCCAGTCCTCCCAGTGTGAGCAATTGTTCGGACTCGAGGCCCGAGAACAGTTCGCTTCGAACCAGCAGATCGGCCTTGGCCTCGGGAGTTTTTCGCATCTTTTCCATGCGAGCCAAGATGATGTAGATCCTTGATTTGGGTCAAGGCCAAAGCGATGGCGGAGGGCTATCCTGTCGACAACAAGTCTCAATAGAACTGGAACCGGGAGTTCATCATGGCCGTACGAAAGATCATCAAGATCAACGAGGAACTTTGCAACGGCTGTGGTGATTGCATCGTCGGTTGCGCCGAGGGTGCCTTGCAAATCGTCGACGGAAAAGCGAAAATGGTTCGGGAGGACTTCTGCGACGGTTTCGGTGATTGTGTAGGATCTTGCCCGACTGGTGCACTCACCATAGTAGAGAGCGAAGTTCCCGATTATGACCCCCATGCGGCGCGCGAGCACGTGGCTCGAATCCGCGGCGCCGAAGGGGTCGAACAGTTCGACCTGGCAGCAGCACGGCATGAAACGCCCCCCGCCCCCGCGCAGGGTGGCTGCCCCGGGTCCATGATGCGGGTGTTCCCGACGGCTGGCGGCGGCGTCTCCCCCTCCTCCCCCAACCCGTCGTCGGCCAAGGGAACACCCGTTTCTTCTTCCCCCCAGACCGGCCCCTCCGCTCCCGATCAGGTCATTGCGCCCAACCTGGGCCAGTGGCCGGTGATGCTGCACCTGGTCCCCCCCAACGCGCCGTTCCTCATGGACAAGGAATTGTGCGTGCTGAGTTCGTGCTCGCCGGCCGCCATGCCCGACGCCCAGTGGCGCTTCGTCAAGGGTCGCGGCATCGTCATGGCCTGCCCCAAGCTCGACCGCACCGAACCGTACGTGGACAAGCTGGCCGCCATCCTCGCCAACCCGTCGATCCCCCGCGCCGTGGTGGTGCGCATGGAAGTCCCGTGCTGCAGCGGTCTGACCGCCATGACCGTGCAGGCGGCACAGATGTGCGGCCGCGATGACGTGCAGGTGGTAGAGGCGACCGTCGGAGTCGACGGACGCTACGTGGGCGAGAAGGTCGTCTTCGACGCGGCGGGCTAGCCCGCCGCGCGACGACTGCGCTGATCCGAGCGCGACACCGGCAGCGTGATGGTGAAGACCGTTCCTCGCCCGACCTCGCTGTCGACCTCGATGACGCCGCCGTGCCCCTCGATGCAGCTCCGGGCCTGGGTCAGCCCCAATCCGGTGCCGTGCCCTTCGGCACGTGTGGTGAAGAACGGGTCGAAGATCCGCCTCCGCGTCTCGTTGTCCATGCCTTCGCCGGTGTCGCGAACCTTAACCTCCACATGAGGCCCGTCGTCGAAATCACGCTCGCGTATGGTGAAGACGAGATCGCCGCCGCGGGTCATGGCGTGACCGCCGTTGATCCCCAGGTTCAGGAGCGCAGCGTGCAGGCAGCTGCCGTCGCCCTCGATGGAACGCACGTCGCCCAGCACCTGGTGCGTGACGCGAACATTGGCCGGCAGCGTGTGTTCTAGCAGCGTCGCGGTCTCCGACACCAGCGCCGGCAGATCCACCGCGCCGATTTGACCCTGTCGATGGCGTGAGACCTCGAGCAATCGTCGCACGAGATCGGCGGCCCGGTCTGCGGCAGCGAGGATGCGAACCGCGGGCTCGCGAGGATCCTCGGGATCGTCGAGCCGGAGCGTGAGCTGCTCGGCGTAGGCGATGATGGCCGTCAGCAGGTTGCCGAAATCGTGAGCGACACCGCCGGCCAGTCGACCCACGGCCTCCATGCCCCCCGCGAGGCGGATGTGCTGTTCGAGTCGGTCGCGATCGGCCTCGGCAATGACGCGGGCGGCGCGCTCCTCGTTGAGGTCGGCCTGCATGCGCGCCTGATGGGACACCAGTTCGGCGGCCTGCTCCAGGAATCCACAGATACGATCGAAACTCTCGGGCGCCATGTTCGGGGCCCGGCTCACCCGCCACTGGGCGAGCTTGACGCCATCGACGCCGATGGTGGCCGCACCGGTCCAGGCCCGTTCGCCATGGTCGACGGCCGCGGCGCCATGTGGAGGCAGCACCACGGTGTCACCGTGCGCCTGCTTGGCGAGCAGTCGGGACTGGCTGATTCGGGTGATGGGCGCGCCGTCCAGATCGATGATCACGGCGGCAACCTGGTGGGCTTCGGCGAAGGCATCCTGCAGTTGCTGGATGTCGTTGATGTCGAGCAAGTCTGCGAAGCGCCAGGCCAAAGGGCGAGATGCCTGGTTCTGCATGAAGCTGGGATCCTCGTCGCTGGGTGTGGGTCTCCCTCGCGCAGACACCGACGACGACCGCCAGTGGTGTGCCCCCCGACACATTGACGCGGGTCCCCTGCAAGCGAACCCGGCGCGCATGCTAGCACGCCGACCGGACGCTGTCTCGCTTGAATCCCCGCGGGATATCTGGCAATCTACATGCGACGAGCGAAAGGCACGTTCATCCGCGCGCCGCGCCCGCCGGAGCGTCATGCTCGACCTCGCAGAATTCGCTGAGCCCCTCCTACCCGCCGACAGTCGTCTGCGCACCGAACCCGGTATGCTCACGCCACCTGCCGCGGTGGCCCGCCCGGGCGTGCACTGGTGGCTGGTGCGCGAGGACGTGGAGCCGGACGAGGTGCTGGCCAAGCTGCTGATCGTGATGCAGAAGGGCCGCTGGAAGCGCCTGATGCAGGAGAAGCTGAACTTCCTGCTCGAAGGGCCCGGCGGTCGCGTGCTGCTGCAGGTTGACGACGCGCCGTGTCGCAAGGTGACGGTGATGTCGGCGGCCGGCGAGGAGCATCACGTGGTGCGGTGGCCCGATGCGTTCGACGGTCGGGTGGTGGTGATGGTGAAGATCGTCTAGATGAACCTGGTCATGGAGAGATTGGTATGAATACGCCCGACCCCTGTCCGTTCTGCCGTCCCGAGAACGAGCGCATCGCGCAGACCTCGGAGTACGCCATGGTATTGATCGATCCGTTTCCTTGCTCGCCGGGGCATATGCTCGTGGTTCCGAAGAGGCACGTGGCCTCGTTCTTCGAGCTGGATCCGCTGGAGCAGGCCGACGTGCTGAACCAGGTGGTGGCGGCGCGGCGGATCGCGGCGGAGGATCGGGAGCCGGATGGGTTCAACATCGGGTTGAACGATGGGGAGGCGGCGGGACAGACGATTGGGCACTGCCACTGGCATGTAATTCCGAGGTATGAGGGGGATGTGGAGGATCCCAGAGGCGGGGTTCGCTGGGTGGTGCCTCAGAGGGCGGCTTATTGGGAGGGGATGGGGTGAGGGGAGCTCACTTGGTTATTTCCAGCGCCATTGAATTGCAATAATCATTCTGCTAGAATCCGGCCCTTGGTGACATTCGTTTCCAGGTCCGATGCTCGTGCGCAATCGACGGGGGAGGTCCATCATGCGCCACGTTATCGTTCTCTTTATGGTCTTGATCCTTGTATCGAGTGGAGCTGCCCAAACCGAAAACCGTATGGGGATGTTCTTCGCTGAACCGTATGTGAGCGCAACCACGAACTTCGAGAACAATTTCGCGCCTTTCTTTGGATATGTCGTGTTGCTGGATCCAACCGTCGACTCCGTTGGTGGCTATGAAGTCGGCATCGAGATGCCGGGGACCGTGTTCGTGCTCGCAGCTAGCGGCCCCAACGGATGGACCAATTTCGGCAACAACACGAACCACCTTTGTGGATATCAGACTCCGTTGCCCGTCAGCGAAGGCGGGACGGTGCTCGCCTCCTTGAACATGCTGTACACCGGTAGCGACATCATCTATATCAACTACACCCAGGCTGAGCCGCCCAGTATTCCTGGCGTGCCTGTCATCGCCGATGGCAGCAATCCGGACATCATCCTTCCGTGCAACCTGACCAGCGATGGCGGCTTCGTGGCCACCATCAACGGTCCGGGGATACTCCTGCCTGGAGAGGAACCACCCCTTACGGTCGACATCTACGTAGATGGCGACACTAGTTGTCGCGCCGGAACCGACCCCCTGGCCACGCTCGGCTACGACCCCGGTCTCGATATCCCAGCGGCCGCCGGCTCTCGCCTCCACTTCCCCCATCCCGAGTGGGCCGTCCCCGGCGTCACCAATTTCGACGAGGATTTCCACCCCACATTCGACCCCTTCTCCCAGGTCAATACCTGGACCTTCGAGGTAGTCACCGAGCTCAGCGACCCCTACGAACCCGAGCACGTCCAGATCGCCTTCGTGCCGGACTTCGACCAGTTCAGCGGCATCGGCCTGAATCTCGTGGACCGCACCGCCGGCATCACCCTGCCGGTCCTCGACTACCTCGAGTACAACTATCAGGTCTCCTCCTCGGAAACCCGCGTCTTCGATCTCATGGTCGGCAATGTCGCACCCAACGCCGAGATCGAGGTTGGCGTGTCCAGTTACGTGAACGGATTCCGGGACCTCGGCAACATCGCACGCACGTTCCCGGGGGCCACCGACGACTGGGACGGCGTGGTCGACATACCGGAGCCGGCGCCATTCCCTGGTGACTACATCAACGCGACGTTCTATCGCCCGAGCTGGCCCCTCGGTCCGCGGTTCCGGGCCGACACCCAGGAGAGCTACGATTTCCAGAACGTGGTGAAGACCTGGCCGCTGCGCATCGAATCGGACCAGTCCGGCACGGCCTCGCTCATCTTCTCTCCGAATTTCCACATCAATGATGCCGTGGCCTTGTCGCTCTACGAACCGGCGACAGGCGAGACCATCAACCTGTTCCCGTTCCTGCGCTGCGAGATCGAGATGACCGGGCCGCCTCGCGACTTCGAATTCAACATCGGTGGACTGGCGCCGCCGGCACCCGATCCCAGTTCTCGGTCCATCGGCGCAGGCTGGTCCATGGTGAGCCTGCCGTTGAATCCGCGCCCTGGCGCGACGCTCGGCGATGTGCTGCTCGAGGGCGCGACAGGATTCTCGTACATCTACGGCCTCACTTCTGCCGGCGACTACGAGCTCCTGGATCCTCTCACGCCCGCCGATCGCTCGCGTGGGTACTGGCTCGGAACGACCGAAGCCTACGAGTGGCAGATGGACGGAAACTTCTCCGAAGAACTCGTCACCGTCGACGGACGCGAAGGCTGGAACCTTGTGCCCTACCCCGTCTGGTTCCCGGCCTCCGTTTCGGGTCTTCGAATCGTCAATAACGGAACCACCTACACCTGGGACGAGGCTGTCGCTGCGAGCATGATCAGCCCCACCGTTTATGGTTTCGCCAACGGCATCACCGACTATGAGATCGTCACGAGTTTCCAGTCCTGGAATGGCTACTGGATTCGTGCCTTCACGGACGGCCTCGAATTCGTCTTCGACTGGCAGGTCTTCCAGACCGCGCCGCCGCTGCCGATCGTGGGCGGGGACGACGATCTACCCAATGCTCTCGACTGGCGGATGGACCTGACGCTACGGTCTGCCGATGGCCCGCGGCGCACCGTCCGTTGTGGCGTACACCCCGACGCGACTCAAGGATTCGACAACAAGTACGACAAGCCCGAACCGCCACTGAGTCCGTCGGGCAGCGATCTCTCCATGCACATCGCGCGGACAGGCGACCAGACGTTCGGCGCCCGCTTCCGCCAGGAACTCACGTCACCCAACAACAGCCCATATTCATGGACGGTCACGCTTCGCGCGCCCGCGCCGGGCGTCTACACGCTGACCTGGGATCGCATCGACTGGCCCATGGACTTCGACCTTCAGATCTATCGACCGGACCACAACCGGGTCCTCGTCATGTCCATGCTCGACACGGACGGATTCGAGATCGATCTCGGCACCGAGCCGGTGACTCTCGAGATTCGGACGCCGAACAATGCGGTCGGTGTCGGCGGCACACCGGCGGTTACGGACCAGCTGACGGTGGCGCCCAATCCGTTCAATCCGGCCACGACGTTTGCGCTGGACCTGTCCCGCGCCGGCGACGTCCGCGCCGTGGTCTACAACGTGCGCGGACAGCGGGTGAGCGTGGCGCCGTTCGGTCACATCGAGCCGGGTCGGCACGAGGTGACCTGGCATGCTCGTGATGAACGTGGCAACGCGCTCGCGAGCGGGGTCTACTTCGCGGCCATCGAGCGCGATGGGCAGCGGGTCGGCGAAATCGTGAAACTGAGTCTGGTCCGGTAGAGCGACACGTTCTGTTGATTGGGTGAAGGGCGCCGCCGTTCAGCGGCGCCCTTCCTCTTGCGGGCATGAACCTGGCTCGAATCGGTCGCGAGTTTGACCTGGATGCCTGTATCATGCATACTCATCTGCATGAGGACCACCTTGAACATCGACGACACCCTGCTCGATCGAGCCGCCGAACTCACCGGCGTCCAGGAGAAGACCGCGCTCGTGCGCATGGGCCTCGAGGCGCTCATCGCCAGTGAGAGCGCCCGACGGCTCGCCGCACTCGGCGGTACCGAACCCGATGCCAAGCTCGCTCCCCGGCGGCGGTCGAATCGGTGACCGTGCTGGTCGACACCTCGGTCTGGATCGACCACCTGCGGCGTCGTGTGCCCGAGCTCGCGCGGTTGCTCGAAGAGGGATCGGTGCTCTGCCATCCGTTCGTGATCGGCGAGCTCGCGGTCGGTAATCTGCGGCAGTGGGATGAGATACGTGGGCACCTCGACGCGTTGCCGGCGGCGATGAGCGCGGAGCATCACGAGGTCCTTCATCTGATTGCCAGCCACGCGTTGCATGGGAGCGGGATCGGATGGGTGGATGCCCATCTGCTCACCTCGGCGCGGCTGTCCAAATGTCGGCTGTGGACTCGGGATCGGGCGCTGGGCGGTGCGGCGCGGACGGTCGGCGTGCAACCTCCCTGATAGAACCACCGGCAGATCGGTTGCCATTAAGGTTTAATTATTATACCATAATAGGACATTAATTGGATCAAGATTTCGAGTACGACGGCGACAAGAGCCTCGCCAATCTCATGAAGCACAACATCGACTTCGCGGCAGCACAGGATCTCTGGCTCGACGAACGCATGGTCGAGATCCCGGCACGGACCGACAGCGAGCCGCGCTCCCTGGTCGTTGGCCAGATCGACGGCATCGTCTGGTCCGCGATCATCACCTACCGCGAGAACCGTATCCGGATCATCTCCGTCCGACGCGCGCGCCGCGAGGAGGTCGCGATCTATGAAGGCTAGAGACTTCGACGCCCGCTTCGACAGCGGCAAGGACATCACCAGCGAACTCGACCTCGACAAGGCCCGCCGCCCCAACCTCGAGCAGCGTCGGGTCAACGTGGATTTCCCCATCTGGATGATCGAGGCGCTCGATCGCGAGGCTCGTCGGCTGGGCGTGACGCGGCAGTCGCTGATCAAGATGAAGATCGCCGAGGCGCTGGAGCGGCTAGGTTAGGGCTGCCAAACGCCAGGGCGCTTCCGGTTATAGGTCGGCCAGCACCCGGTACCACGATTCGAGCCTGAGCGCCGCGCGATCCGGATGTTCGATCCGGCCACGCACGTAGATCCTGGCGGCGCCGTGCCCTCCTCTCACCTCGCGATGCAGCATCTCTGCCACGCACGGTAAGGCCCCTTCGCGCACGAGCGGTTCGTCGCGGTGGTAGACCAGGCCGGCGCATCGGTCGAGTCGCGGCGCCGGAACCAGGATCCACTCACCGCAACGCTTCCAGATCCGGCCAGAATCGCCGTCGTACGGCAGCCCGTAGACGATCTCGAGCGGGACGCCGAACTCGCCGAGGCGGCTGTGGTGCAGGTGTGTGCGGTCCATGGTCGTCTCCGTTCGTCGCGCGGGCTTTCGTGACTTACAGAGTCATCAACGAAACGTTGGTGAGTTTTCGGAGAGGGAAGCTCGAGATTCCGGGATAACGGCGGCGCGGTCGAGGTCGGTTGGTCGGGGAGTGGGCGCTACCACTCCTTCCTGTCGAGGGTCAGCCACTGGAGGCGCGCGATGACGTCGTCCAGGGTGATCGGCGGATGGGTGTCGTGGACGCGGTTGAGCGCGTCGGTGATCTCGGCGGCGGACAAGTTTTCGAATCTGTCGTTCATCATCAATTACTTGCCTTGGCGGGTTGAATCTGATCGAGGACCTTCGCTTCCGACCTCATCGCCCGGTACAGGTCCCAGCGGTACTGCAGCAGCATCCAGAAATCCGGGCTGTTCCCGAAGAACTTCGCCAGGCGCAGGGCTGTGCTGGGTGTCACCCCGCGGCGACGGTTGATGAGTTCGTTGACTCGCTGGTATGGGACGCGGATCGCGGTAGCCAGATCACGCTGGGTGAGGTCGAGGGGGGTGAGAAATTCTTCAAGAAGCATCTCGCCGGGGTGGGTGGGCTCGCGGTCTGTTGGCACTCGGATCATGGGCTTGCCGTTCGCTAGCGGTGGTATTCGACGATCTCGACGTCGGTGCCCCGGTCCCGGGGTGGATTGCTCCCCCGGGGGCACTATCCTTCCGGCTTCCAATCCAGAGAAATCCGCCGATTCGCCGCCACGCAATCCCGCAAGTAGAGGTTGATGAGCGTCTGGTACGGAATCCCGACGTCGTCCGCGAGGGCCTTGAAGTAGTCGATCGTCGCCTGCTCGAGACGGATCGTGACCTGCTTCTTGAGGTGCTTCGCGTGGGGGTTCTTCGTGCCCCTGGAGAAGTCGTAGTTCTTGCGCATGGCTATCCTGCCGGGTACTGCGCTCGCTCGGCCCTGGTGGCCTTGCGGGCGGAGATGATTCTGATGACATCGGACGCTTCGCGATAGCAGTGGCAAACGACGAGGACGCGGAGGGCCCAGCTCCTGCCAAGGAGGACGAATCGGTCTTCCTGGACGGAGTGGTCGGGATCCGGGATGACCAGGGCGATGTCGTCGGTGAACGCGGTTACGGCCTCATCGAAGGTCACGACGTGCTTCCTGGTGTTGGCGTCGGCTTTTCGTGGATCCCACTGAAACTTCAGATCTGCCATCGGCAAGTATACCTACATTGTATTTACAAAACAAGCATCGACTCATCAACCCTCGGAACAGACGGCAAGTCCTGCACCCACCAAGTGCCCCCCGGGGGGCACCACCCCGAAAGCCGTCGGGGCGGCGCCCGCCGCGCCGCACCCGACCACTGTCGATTCGTTCTGTCGGCATGAGTTCTCCTTTCAAATCAGCCGCTCTCGTCTGTAGCGTTCCACTCTCCTCGGCCCCACCCCGACCGGCGGCATGAACTCACACCGATCAGGACTTCGAAACCGGGACAGATGAGCATCCCGCATTCCGGCCAATCGCCCGGCGGGGCGCAGACGGATAGATCCGGTCCGCGCAGCCTGCGTCGGGCAGCGTCGGTGCTCGCACTGGCGGGCAAGCGCCTCGGAGACGCCGTGGCGCCTCCTGCATGGGTGGTCGTTCAGGTTTCGAAGCCGGTGGCTTCCAGGGCGGCCCTCGCCAGCGAGGACCCCTGTCGGCGGATAGCGGAGCCGAGGCTCCCCGCGGCACGGTCGGCGCCCCGCCTCGAAAGGCGAGTCACCGGAACGACACCGTGCTCTTGCGGCCGGGCATTCCGATGCCAGGCCATGGATCCCTTGGTTGCGGCCGGGGGATCCGGTTCACCCGGCGGAGACGCGAGGCCTCCGCAGTCGTGCGATGGACGGAATGGGCCACGCAAATGGCCGACACCGATCCATCGAGATCAGGTCTGATTGGTGATGACGAACGGAAGGTCCGGCGTCAGCCGGTCACCGAATGGCGGGACCGAAGACGCGACGCCGTTGACGCTTCGTAGGGCTCGTCATATGTCGCCTCCTCGGCGGTTGGTGAGATGAGTGGTCGTTGCGAGGGCGGCACACTAGCCGCGACGGTCGAGGCTGTCAAGTGGGTCGTGCACGGGAACCGCATACGGAATGTTTCACGGCGATGCGCGGTCAGACCCCGAACTCGCGGCGCAACGTCTTCTGGATGAGCTTGCCGAAGACGCGGACGGCGACGGGCAACTCGTGAAGGGTCAGGTCGGTGAAGCGCGGGAAGGCCACGCGCGCGGGTTCCATCTCGGCCACGGCGACCTGGAGGGACTTGAGGCCGTAGCGCGCGTCGAGGACCTTCACCAGGTTGGCCAGGGAGTCGAGGGTGCAGTCGGTGGGGAAGCCGTCGGAGATCATGACCAGCAGGCGGCGTTCCTTGCGGCTGAGCAGGGCGTGGCGTGCGAGGGCGAGCAGGCCGCCGGCGTCGTTGTTGCCGCCCATGGGTTCGAGGCTCGCCAGGCGGGTGGAGCCGGGCGGGCCGACCTCCAGGACCTCGAAGTCGTTGAAGCCCAGCGCGAAGCCCTCGACGCCGGGCAGTCCCTTCGCGGCTTCCATGAGCAGCGCGCCGAAGGCCAGCGCCTTGTCCATGCGGTCGACCGCCATCATGGACGACGAGCAGTCGATGCAGATGCCGAGGAAGAGGTCGGGGGCGGGCCGCTCCTCCACTCCCATCATGACGTCGAGCTGGTTGAAGACCGCGAGGCGGCGCAGGCTGCCCGGGTCGAGGCGGCGACCGCGGCGGTGGCCGGGGTCCTCGACGTCCTCGTGACCCGACTCGGCGAGGAAGGTGCGGAACTCGCGGATGCGGTGGCGCAGTGGCTGCACCAGGCGCGCGTACTCGGCGGGGCGGGGCGCGGGGCGGACGGTGGAGTCGAGGGTCGGGAAACCCAGGGAGTCGGCCAGGTTGAGGAGGTCCTCGTCGAGACGGTCGGTGGCGCGGGAACCGCGGTCGGGGCGGACAGGGGGCTCGAACACGGGGCGCCAGCCGTGGGTCTCGTGGCCGCGGGGGCCGGACCTGCTGGGGCGCTCGCGGTCGTCCTCGCGGGCGGGGTCGATGCCCGAGCGGAGCCACTCGTCGATGCGGGCGCTTGCTTCGTCGGCCTCGCGGCGCAGCTCGTTGTGGCGGCGGCGGGAGGTGTCGTCGCCGGCGGGCGTGCCAAGCTCGTCGATGGCGCCGTCGACGGCCTCGCGGAGCCAGTCGTCAACGGCAGGGCTGGTGTCCCGAACCGGCGCCCCCTCCTCCGGCCGCAGGAGGTCGAGGATGCGGCCCACCTCCTCGGTGACGCGGCCTAGGCCGGGCATGTCGAGCTTGCGGAGTCCCTTCGGCACGGCCTTCAGGGCGGCGAGCGCCACGGGATCCTTGGCGGCTTCCTTCACGCCGAGACCCAGGCGCAGGCAGACCACGAACCGGGACAGGGCCGGGAAGGTGGGGCACGCCATGGCCTCCATCCACGAGAGATCGATGACGAGCGGCCGGCGGTCGTTGCGCTCGGCGACGGGGACCGTGCGCTCGAGGAAGCGCTGGAAGATGACGCCGGGATTGAACTCGTCCTCGCCGAAGAGGTCGTCGAGTTGTTTGCCGGTCATGGCGTAGGCGGCGTCGAAGGCGCCGGTGAAGTCGCGGTTGCGGCGCATCATGAAGAGCATGGCGCCGCGCTTCTGCTTGAACCAGCGCGAGCCGAGCGAGTGTTCGAGCTCCTTGACGAAGCGTTCGAGCTTGGGGAAGTCGCCGTAGAACGGTTTCAGGGTCTTGCTCAGACACTTGAGGTAGGACGCGTCGTCGTTCCACCTGCCGGGGGGATTCTCGAGGATCGACGTGAGCGAGATGCGGGCGCGGCGTACGCCGTGCTGGCCGAACTCGAAGAGCTGGTCGCCCTGGAGCAAGGGGATGAGGCCGTCGACGGTGCGGCGTACCAGCAGGCGGTCGGTGCGCTTGCGGAGCTGGTCGAAGCGGCTGGCGATGTCCTCGGGGAGGCGGCGTTCGGGCGCGCGGCTCTCGAGTTCGGCGGCGAAGAGGTCGAGCAGCTCGCGGTGGGTGACCCACTGCTGATCGAGGCCGGTGAGGCGGTAGCCGGCCTCGAACTCGCGAATCGTGCCGGGGGCGTCGCCGGCCAGGAGCGCGGCCGTGGCGGTGGCCACGTCGTCGAAGCCCACGAACGAGGCGTAGCGCTCGATGACCAGGGGCACGGGACGGCCCTTGAAGGCGTAGGACGAGAGGGCGTCGAGGCACTCGCCCCACTGCGGGTCCTGGGCGCGGAGATTGCGCTCGAGGTGCTCGTCCATGATGAGGTTGAGCATGCGGCCGAGGCCCTTGCGGTGGGCGCGGAGGGTGACCGGCAGGCAGGTGTCGTCGCTGTAGTGGAAGGCGTGATGGCCGAGCTCGTGGACGACGAGGCCCCGGAGCAGCTGACCGCCGTTGTCCTGCTCGAGCACCTTCGGGTTGATGAAGATGCGGACGGCCTGGCCGTAGGACGAGGGATGGGTGAAGCCGAGACCGTCTTCCGTGACGTGGATGTTCACCGGCCTGCCCAGGAGGCGCCAGCCCTGCTGCACGCCCCAGACGAGGACGTCGGCCAGGCGGTCGGGCGTCGTCACTTCAGTTCCCGGAGCTGCTTCACCACGATGCGCCAGACCATGCCGGCGTCGCTGCCGTCGTCGGTGAGGCGTCCGGGATAGCGGCCGCCGAATGCGGTGGCCAGGGCCTCGCGGAGGGCGTCGTCGGGCTTCATGTCGTCGGCGAAGAGCGGGTGGCTCAGGAGGGTGCAGGCTTCCTGGGTTGCGCGGAGCGAGAGGTCGACGTCGACGGACTCGTCGGCGCGGACGGCGTTGGCGACGGTGACGACGTGCTTGATGACATTCTTGTCCAGGGTCGGGAAGCGCTTGATGAGGAGTTTCGTTTCCGCATCGGCGGGCGGGTAGTCGAGCTTGAGGGTGGCGAAGCGGTCCATCTGGGCGGGATCGACGGCGCTGGTGCCGGTGAACTGGTCGCCGTTGTTGATGGCGGCGATGAACTGGACGTTGTCGGGGATGTCGAGGAGGTCGCCGGTCTCGGGGTCGTAGACCTTGCGCGTGGAGTCGAGGGCGGGCATGAGGCCGTTGCGGGCCATGGGGCGGCAGCGGTTGAACTCGTCGAGGAAGACGAGGTAGCGCTTCGTTGGTTTGTCGTGCGCGTCAAGGAGCGCGGTGCGGAAGTTGGTGGGCACGAAGACGGTCTCGGTGGCGCCCTGTTCGGTGGCGCGGATCTGGAGGGTGGCGATGAAGTCGGTGGCCTCGTATACCGACGCGCAGTTGAAGTAGACGTACTCCATGTCCAGCGCGGTGGCGATGGCGCGGCTGAGGACGGTCTTGCCGGAGCCCTGGGGGCCGTCGAGGAGGATGGAGTAGCCGGCCTCGAGGAGGACCTGGAGCTTGGTGGAGGTGTGGGGGTCGATGTAGATGTCGGGGTCGAGGTGGAATTCGACGGGGCCGAGGTACTGGGCCTCGATGAAGCCTCGGTTGTCGGATTGGGGGCGTTTGATCTTGAGGACCTTGGCTCTTACCGGTTTGCCGAGGGGGATCGAAGGGTCGGCGCAGAGGATGACCTTGGG
>PIVY01000373.1 GCA_003353795.1 bacterium | reverse complement strand
AGAAGGACCGCCGGTTGTAGACGCCGACGGTCCTTTTGGTTTTAGAGTCACAACTTCTATCTAACTTTTTATCTAACCTTTTTGATGTGTTTCGGTCCCGCTATTTCTGTTTCCGGCGAACATGTATAGTCCATTCGGTACCTCAGTCACCCTGTGGGCGGACGGGGTGAGCGATGGTCGTTTCCCGAGCGCAAACGATAAGTTGACAGACAAGAGGTCACTGGTTCGAATCCAGTATCGCCCACCAGATCTAACTGCAATAGAATCAGGAGCTTCTGCGATCGCGCAGGGCTCTTTTTTTGTGCTCCGTGGACGGCTTGGTCAATCTCTGGTCAACCGGGCAGATTTTGGGCTTCGCACCTGCCAGCCAAGCTCGCAATGGCGGCCGATCCGCTACTGTATTGCTAAATAGCAACTTAGCTGTTGTCGAAACATCGTTTCTTCTTGAGCCACCGGATCTCATATGGTTCAATGGAGTTTCATGGGAGGATGGCCGGCATTCGCTCAGGTCGCCGGCTCACCAGATCCGCAGCCATGCCGCCGGTGGTGCCTACTCGGGCGCCTCGTCCTCGGCCGTGTGTGGCGTCGAGCACACGTTGTCCGCCAGGGGTGAGTATGGCTAAGAAGCGAAAGAAGACCACGAAGGCGCCGCTTGGATTCGAGGCGCAGCTATGGGCCGCCGCCGATGCCCTGCGCAATAACATGGACGCGGCCGAGTACAAGCACGTCGTCCTCGGGTTGATCTTCCTGAAGTACATCTCGGACGCCTTCGAGGAGAAGCACGCGGCGCTCTCGAGCATGGCGGCCGACGGTGCCGACCCCGAAGACCCCGACGAGTACCGGGCCCAGAACATCTTCTGGGTCCCGCCTGAGGCCCGCTGGGCCGCCCTCAAGGCCAACGCTCCACAGCCCACCGTCGGCAAGTTGGTCGACGACGCAATGGCCAGCATCGAGCGCGACAACCCCACCCTGAAGGGCGTCCTTCCGAAGGATTACTCGCGCCCCGGGCTCGACAAGTCGCGCCTGGGGCAGCTCATCAACCTGGTCAGCGACATCGCCCTCGGCGACGAGGAGGGCAAGGCCAAGGACACCCTCGGGCGGGTCTACGAGTATTTCCTGTCCCAGTTCGCCAGCGCTGAGGGCAAGAAGGGCGGGCAATTCTACACGCCGTCCAGGGTCGTGCGGGTGCTGGTGGAGATGCTGGCCCCGTACAAGGGGCGGGTCTACGACCCGTGCTGCGGGTCGGGCGGCATGTTCATCAGTAGCGAGAAGTTCATCGCGGCTCACTCGGGCCGGATTGGCGATATCTCGATCTACGGCCAGGAGTCGAACTACACGACGTGGAGGCTGGCCAAGATGAACCTAGCGATC
>PIVY01000068.1 GCA_003353795.1 bacterium | reverse complement strand
CTCCAGCGCCTCGCGGAAGACCCGTTCGGCCTCGTTGTACTCTGCATTCTCGACCAGGGTCCCGCCCAGGCTCATGAGGCTGTAGCCGTGACCACCATGCGCCGCGTGGTGGCGGCGGACAGTCCGCGGGTGGGCGCGGCGTTGCTCGTCATGGGACGGATTCATCAGGCTCGCGGGGAGTACATGGAGGCGGAGCGCTGCCTGCGTCAAGCGCTGGCCATCCGCCGCGACCGCCTGGGCGCCGACCATCCATCCACGGCCTGGACCAAGGTCACCCTCGCCGAGCTCCTGATCGAACGTGGGGGTCGCCAGGAGGCCGGAGAACTGGCGCGATCGGGCTTGCAGACCCTCGAGCGGCGGCTTCCGACCGACCACACACGCCTTATCACGGCCCGTTACGTGGTGGCCAGCGCCGAACGGTGACCTTGCCGTCGATCCCCATTGATGCTTTTCTTCGGGAGTGATCGATTTCGCTCATCGCATTCCGGAGGCGCCTCATGCATCCCCTCGTCCTGCACTGGCTCGTCACGACCCTCGCTCTCGGCATTGCCGCTTACATCCTGCCCGGGATGAACGTCTCGTCGCCGATCGCGCTGATGGTGGCCGCACTGGTCCTCGGATTCCTCAACGCCATCCTCAAACCGATCCTGGTGCTGATGACCCTGCCGCTGACGGTGCTCACCATGGGGCTGTTCTACCTGGTGCTCAACGCCGTGGTGCTGGCCCTGGCATCGGTGCTGGTGCCGGGTTTCGAGATCGCGAGTTTCGGGTGGGCCTTCTTCGGGGCCATCGTGGTGAGCTTGCTGTCCACGTTCCTGGGGTCGATGACGGGGGCGAAGCCGCGGCGTTGAGGCGATGGCTGCACGCGCAGGGCTCTTTCGCCAACTTCGGTCGCCTGATATCCCCCCGAATAGGACCGGAATCGTGCTAGCTTGGTGGGGTGATCATCGCCCATCGCCCCACCGTGCACGAGGGAGGTCCTCATGTCTGACAGGATCCCGAACCCACGCAACTCGTGGTTCCCGCAGTTGCGCCTGGCCAGCGCCGTTCTGATTGCAACGCTGTTGCTGGTGGCCACCGCCTCCGCCATCGACTGCCCGACGCCGGATCTGCCCCGCCCCAGCGAGGACCCAGCCGTCATCCGCGCCCGTCTCGAAGCCGCCGGTCAATGGAAGACCAGCGACGATCCAGCCCTCTCCCCGCCGGCCGATCCCCAGGTCGGCGACACCTGGCTCTGGTACGTCTGGGACCTGGGCGGATTCCCCGTGGCCAACCTCAAGCCGTGCACCGTTCGCGGGCTTGGTGACCACGTCTACGTCGTTGTCGACGACGACGAGTGGAACGTCGGCATGAACCAGGCCGACGTAGACCGCATCATCGAGCACTTCGACACCATGAGCGTGGGTGACTTTCCCGACCAGGGGATCTGGGACCTCAATACGTCCCACTTCGGCGACCCGCCGAATTCTCTCGACGGTCTCGACCGCATATTCCTCTTCTACTACCGCTTCAACATCTCGTCCGACGGATTCTTCTGGATCTACGACCAGTTCCCCGACGGTTCGCAGCCCTTCGCCAGCAACGAGTGCGAGGTCGTCTACCTGGCGACGGATTCCTCCGGCGGTCCACCGGCCAGCGACTACATGATCGCCGTGGGAGCCCACGAGTTCACGCACCTGATCATGTACGCCAGCGACTCCAACGAGGATCCGTGGGTGGATGAGGGGCTGGGCGAACTGGCCATGTGGCTCTTCGGCAATCCCGACACGATCTCGGAATTTAACAACAACCCCGACAACAGCCTCATCAACTGGGGCAGCGACCCGGCCGACTACATCCAGACCTACCTGTGGTCGCTCTACTGTTACGAGCAGTACGGTGGACAGCCGCTCATCTGGGACCTGGCGCACCATCCCGCCAACGGCCTCGCCGGATACCAGGCGGCTCTTGACGGACAGGGCCATCGCGTTCCCACCGCCGACGTCTTCGACGACTGGTCGGTGGCCAACTACGTGGATGATCCGACCGTTCCGGACGGGCAGTTCGGCTACACGGGCGACGACCTGCCGCCGTTCACTCCCTGGCGTACCTGGACGTCGTACCCGGTCAACGACGCGGGGAGCGTCCAAGCCTACGCCACCGACTACGTACGGCTGCGGAATCTGTCCGCGGCGCCGAATCTCACCTTTGCCGGATCCGACGGTGCGGCCTGGCGCGTGAGCTTGATCGCCCTGGATCCGTTGCTGCCGACCCTCGTCGTCGAGATGACGCTGGACGAGACCGGTGACGGTGCGCTCACCTTCGCCGCCGCCGACGGGTATGCCGAGGTCATCGTTTCGGTGGCCAACGTGAGCCCTACCAGCAGCGGCATCTACGTCTATGATGTGGATCTGGGCACCACGGCGGCGCCCGTGGCAGCGGCCCGCGCGCCGGCGGTGACGGGGCACCCCAACCCGTTCAATCCGCGTACCGAGCTGACCTTCCGCGTGCCGCAGGACGGTCCGGTCCGCCTGCGGATCCACGACCCGGCCGGCCGCCTGGTCCGCACCCTGGTAGATGGCGACCTGCCCGCCGGCGAGCACACCCGCATGTGGCGCGGCCGCGACGACCGTGGCCGCGGCGTGGCCTCGGGCACCTATCTGTTGCGCCTGGAAACCGGCGCGGGCACGGCCGTGAACAAGATCGTCCTGGCCCGGTAATTCCGAGACGTGAAACGGCGCGTGCGATCAGACGATCATCGCACGCGCCGTTCTTGTCAGCCTACCTCCCGAAGCGTCTGTTAAGCTGCAGGCGCCAAAGGCGCCTGTCAGCTTGAACAGACGTTACTTCACGAGGACGAGCTTGGTCATGCCGTGGCCGCTCGTGGCCTCCAGCCGCGCGAAGTACACGCCACTGGAAACACTGCGACCATTGTCGTCACGACCCTGCCAGACGGTCTCGTGGCGTCCGGCCGGCAGGCTCTCGTCGACCAGACGACGAACCACTCGACCCTGCACGTCGTAGATCATCACGCGGGCATGATCGGCGCGCGACAGGTCGAAGGCCACGGTGGTCTGGGGGTTGAAGGGATTGGGGTAGGCGCCGGCGAGCTGCGTCACCTGCGGCACGCCACCGTTCTCCACGGCGGTCACGCTGTTGGATCCGCGCAGACGGTACTGCAACGGACCGCCGCCCTGACCGACCCGGTACACCACGATGCAGTAGTATCCCTCGGCCGCCACGTCCAGGGTGACCGTCTCGTTCTGGCCGGTGCCGCCGTCGTCGGCGGTGGCCACGGCGCTGAGGCGATTCTGGAACGCGTTACCTTCCTGGTGGATGGCCACGCCGAGGTCGCCCCCGGACAGGTTCTCCACGACGATCTCGTAGTTCTCCGGGAAGAAGTAGAACTCGTTCATGGACACGAGGCCGCCGGAGGGAACTTCGAACGGTCCCCAGGTTCCGGTGGGATGATCGCCCTGGTAGACGGCCGTACCGGCGTGAGCCCGGTAGTTGTCGCCACCGCTCCAGTGCAGGACGCCCACGTCCCAGTCGCCGAAGGCCACGGTGTTGTTGTCCACGAGTACGTACTCGGTGACCGTGCCGGCCTCGAACGAGCCTGTCAGCGACACGCCGAATCCGGACTTGGCTCCCACACCCGGCGTGTGCAGGCGTAGATCGTAGTCGGACCCGTCGGCGGGCTGGATGGCCACAGCATTCCAGTATCCGCTGCCGGTGCCTGTGAGGCGCAGTCCGTCGCAGTTGTACCAGAGCGGTTCCGCGACGGTGACGTCATCCCAGCCGGCCGTGTTGATCGGCGGTGCGCCGCGTACCACGTTCTGGCCCGGCGACACCGGGACGGGCGCCCAGATCCACTGCTCGCCACGGATGTTGTTGCCTTCGTTGGTCTCCTCGATCTCCTGGAGGGCGTCCACCCGGTAGGAGAGGACGTGGCGTCCCGAGCTCCAGGCGAAGGCGTGGTCCCAGTTGAACAGGACCTGCGCGCCGGAACCCAGCACGCCCCAGTTGATCCAGCCCATGTAGACGTCATCGCGATAGGCCCGTGTGGGCAGAGCGGACGGCACCGGACCGAGGTTGGTGGCGGCCACGTTGATGTAGGTGAAGTCGGGCGCGCTCAAGAGCGTGTCCGGCTCCGGGCACGACGTGGGCGTTCCGTCCAGCGCCGGCCGCGGCGTGATGGCCGCGTGCCAGCCGGTGGGCGTCCACGGCGCGAGGTCCGGCGGCGTCGTGGAGATCTCGATGGTCACGTCGCGGGCCAGGAGACCGTCCGCCTGGTTGCGATACACGGCGATGCCGTACCAGCCGGTGGTGTTCAGGTCCGAGGACACCCGCGCGAAGCCGGTGCCGTCGGTCCAGGCCGAGCCCACCTGAGAACCCGCGGTGAGGGTGCCCTGGGTGAAGTCGCTGTTCATGACCACCAGACGCAGCGGGCCGTCCGCGGGATCGCCGCTCGCGGTCACGCTGATCGGGCCGTAGTTGTCGCTGTTGATGTAGAACTCGCGCAGCAGGATCGGCTGGTTGTCGCTCATCGCCACGGTGATCGAATCGCCCAGGCCCATGGTGAGGCTGGTCGCGTGGTAGGCGTAGTAGTCGCCGCTGCCGATCCACGCCGGCACACCCACGTCCCACGACGTTCCGCCCACCTGGTTGCGGTTGACGAGCACTGCGTCCAGGTAGCCTGCCCCGTTGGCACTGTAGGCCACGCTGGCGCCGAATCCGTCCTCGGCACCCGTGGACGGCGCGTGCATGCGGGCGTCGAAGTCGTTGGTGTCGTCCAGGGCCCAGACGGACATGGCGTGCCACCAACCCGTGCCGGTGGGCATGTTCAGTCCGTCGCAGTTGTAGTAGGTCACGCCGGAGGTCACCTGGCTCCAACCGCCGGTATCCTCGGGCGGCGAGGGGCGCAGGGCCAGGGTGTTGGCACCGACGCTCGCCGCGGTCCAGATGAACTGGCGGCCGAAGTTGTTGTTCAGCTCGTTTTCCTCGGCCACCGTGTCGGTGGCGTCGTGGCGAGTGGTGAACGAATGGCGACCGGCCTGCACGTAAACCGGGCCGCGATTCGGGCCGTAGTAGAGCCCGCCCGCGCCGATCTCGTTCCAGAACGCGCTCTGGGTGAAGACACCGTCGATGTTCAGCCAGGCATAGAAACCGGCGCCGGTGGCGGCCTCGCCCTGGTTCTGGCCGAAGATGTTCCAATAGGTCAACGCGGCGTCGCCGGGCAGGGTGGCCGGCAGCGGCGCGTAGCCGGTGGTGGTGTCGGTGAGGGTCCGCGGCACCAGCGGGTAGTCCCAGCCGCCTGCCAGGTAGCTGGTCACGTCGGCGGGGTCGGGCTCGCGGATCACGATGGGACCCCAGTTGGCGTAGCTGCTGCTCCAGTAGTCGGCGTTGTCCGCCGCCCGGATGTTGAAGTAGTAGGTGCCCGGGCTCAGCGCGTCGGTGGTGTAGCTGGTCACGTCACCGATGTCGATCACTGCCGACGGCAGGCCCGGCCCGCCCGTCGAAATGTAGAGACCGTAGCCCTGGATGCCGGAGTAGTTGTCCGACGCCCGGGTCCAGGTGAAGCGCACCGTGGGGTCGGGCGAGGCGACGCCGGCGGAGTGGCTCGTCGAGGTCAGCGAGGTGACCACGCCTGGCGGCGTCGTGTCGAACCAGTAGCCGCAGTTGGCCGCGGTCTCCCAGAACGCTTCCCGGTAGCCCGGGTACCGCGCCACGAACTTGGCTGCGAAATCACCGGAGCCGGTGGGGTTGTCCAGGGCGCACACGGCGAAGACCGGACCGGCGCCCACGGCCAGTGCGTCGGTGTAGCTGCCGTAGATGCCGTGGCTGTCCTGGGCGCTGTCCATGATGTCCTGGCCCAGAGCGGCGGTGAAGCCCTCGGTCAAGAGGGGCACGTCATAGGAGCCGCCGCAGGTGCTGAGGCTCTCTCCGTTGATACCGTTGAGCGGCGTCCAGCCGTAGTAGCCGGGATACCAGTCGGTGATGGCGATGCCGTGGATCTGCGCCCAGCCTTCGAGCCAGGCGATGGTCTCGCTTTCCTGGCACCAGAAGCAGTGACCGCAGTCGGTGGGCGAATTGTCGCAGATACCGTTGCAGTAGTTCCAGGGCTCCCAGCCGGCCATCTCGTGATCGAACCAGTGGCCGTACTCGTGGAAGACGGTGCCATCGTTCCAGCTGAAGTCCTGGCGCATCTGGATGCGGCCACTGGGGCTACAGTTGGGCCAGGCCGCCGAGGGCCACTCGATACGGGCCGCGGGCACGTCGTAGCCCAGCACGTAATCGTGGACCCACGAACGGGTGCCCTGAGTGTGCATGAAGACCGACGCCTGCAGGTCTGGATTGGCTGGCTGCAGGGAGCCGAAGTCCAGCGCGGAGCCGGAATAGTTGGTCTGCACGCCGGTGGCATAGACGTAATTGTCGCCGCTGGTGGGCTCGTAAACCCGCATGCGGCTGTTGTTGAGGATGAATCGGACGTAAATGTCGGGGTCGCTCCCCGCATCGCCGTCGTTGCTGTCCACGTCGATGCTGTAATAGCCGTCGAAGTTGGTGGACCCGGTCGCCATGAGATCGTCGTCTCCAGTGTCCTGGTCCCAGATCTCGATGGTGATGGAATGGGCCGGCAGCCAGCCGCCGGACGTGGCACAGCCGAAGCGGCCGCTGACGTTGATGGTGCGGCGTAATTCGTCCTTCGTCACCGTGGGCTCGATCCCGAGAATGAGATCGGTCTCACCCCAGCTACGGTCGCCGGGAGTGTCGAGGAACGCAGGAACCTTATCCACCGGCGCGCCGAAGGTCATGTCGCGCACGTTGCGTTCGGAGAGGTCGAGGGCGTGCTGGATTGTGAATCCCTTGAAATCACAGGTGAACTCCAGGCGCTGCTGGGGGTCGACGGCGCGGGCCGTGAAATCGACCGTGAACCGCTCGCCGGCCTGGACGGACTTCGTGCCGGGGGCGCGGTCGAGGCTGGCAGCCCAGCCGTCGCTGGCGAGTTCGAACTGAGACAGGGTCCCGGCTTCGGTGCACATGATCTCCAGGCGACCCTCGTAGGTTTCGCCCGCGTTCACCGCGACGAAGGGGGAGACGAGACGGATCTCGACGTGAGGCATGATGTCGGCCAGGGCTGTGCCGGAAAGTCCCATGAGGACCACCAGCAACAGCAGGCATCGTGCTGTTCTATGCATGGCAGGTCCTCCTAGTACTGGGTGCCGGGGGCCGGGCGAGTCTCGGTCGGGGCGATGGGAGTCGGGGGCGAGATGATCGCCGCGATGGCGGCATCGATCTGCTGGGCCAGTTCGTCATTGTCGTCGGCACGGGCGTACCGCGCCTGAATGGCCAGGATGTCCAGCTCGGTCTGCTGCTTCTTGGCGACGATCTCCTGCTGGATGGCCTGCGCGGCGGCATGGTCGGTGGTTCCGGCGGCGCGTTCGGCCAGCTCGGAGATCTCCACCTTGCTCATGTCCATGGCGGCCTGGATCTCGGTCATCATGGGCGAGGGGCCGTCGCTGCCGTCGGTAGCCTTGGCCGGATCGACCATTTCGGGAACCACGCCGGCTTCCATCTCGGCCTGATTGATATTCAGAGCGGGCACGTTGGAGCGCTCGGCGGAGGCGGGCGGTGTAGTGGGAGCCTGGGGCTCGGGATCGGCGGCCACGGCGAAGGTGGCGACCGAGGCGATGAGAAGAACGAGAGCGAGACGGGTAACGACGTTCATGACGCACCTCAGGGGAATGGGTGGTTTTGGAATCGGGCTGTACGTCATGAGATGCGAACCATCCTGCAAAATCACGCGCGTGCCCCGAATTTTTGTCCGGTATCCGGAATCCGGGACGATTGTAGTCCAAATTGTACTGACATGTCAATTTTTGACTCAATGGTACCAGCGCGGCGCTGTTGCGGATCATGCTCCCACCGTCGAAACGGCGCCCGGCGCCGGCTCCACGCGGGCTCCGATTTCACGAGACACCATGATTTCCGTGACTCTGACAGGCCGCTGTCTTGTTGAATCCGCCGCCGGTCGTGGGTTAGGATCCCCCGGTTCCGTTTACTGGCGGTCGCTCCCGGCCGTCGCTGACCATCTTCCTTCGATCCCCGGAAGGACCCCTCATGTCCCATGAGACCAAGGGCGAGATCGCCGGCCTGCCCGAGAATGCCCGGCGGCCGCTCGAACCAGGCGAGACCTATGTTCCGGTGGTGCCGGACGAACATGTGCTGGAGGTCACACCGCGGTCGGTGAGCCTCGGACTCATTCTCTGCGCGGTCTTCGCCATGTCGGCGGCGTACGTGGCGCTCAAGCTGGGGCAGGGCATCGAGGCGGCCATCCCCATCGCCATCCTCGGCATCGGCTTCTCGCAGGTCGCCAGCCGGCGCAGCACGATTCTCGAGAACGTCTTCGTGCAGTCCATCGGCGCCAACTCGAGCCACGTGGTCTCGGGTGCGGTGTTCACCATTCCGGCGCTCTACATGCTGGCGGCGGATCCGGCCAGCGGCGTGACGCAGCCGTCGGTGTGGCAGGTGATCGTCGTCTCTTTCCTCGGCGGCTGCCTGGGTGTCCTGTTCCTGATTCCGCTCCGTCACCATTTCATGGTCGAGATGCACGGCAAGTTCCCCTGGCCCGAGGGTACGGCCACCACCGAGATCATCCTCTCGGGTGAACGGGCCGGCGGCCAGGCCAAGATCCTGGCCATCTCGGCGGGACTGGGGGCTCTCTACGACGGCTTGGTGCTGATCCTGCGGGTGATGTCCGAACAGATCAATTTCCGGGTGGTGTGGATCGGAAAGTTCGCCGAGAGCCACTTCCTGAAACTGTCGCTGCTGAACAACGCGGCCATCGTGGGCGTGGGTTACATCATCGGTGTGCGGTACGCGGCCATCATCTCGGCGGGATCGTTCATGGCCTCGTGGCTGCTGGTGCCCATGGTCTACGCCATCGGTCGCCACGTGCCCGAGGTGCTGGCGCCGGGCACGGTGCCAATCGCCGACATGACCATCGACGAGGTCTTCAAGTTCTACGTGCGCATCATCGGCGTGGGCGGCATCGCGGGCGCGGGTCTGCTGGGCATCCTGCAGTCCATGCCCTCGATGATCCGCTCCATCGGCGCCAACCTGAAGGGCATGAAGAGCCAGGACACCCGCGAGCGGAAGGCCGTGCCGCGCGTGGATCGTTCGCTGCCCGGATCGGTCACCGGCATCGGTGTGGTGATCTTCGCCCTCTGCGCGATCCTCTTCTTCACCTTCGGTCTCGGCATCTCGCAGGCGTTCGGTTTCGCGCTGGCCGGCACCCTGCTGGTGATCGTGATCGCCTTCCTGTTCGCGCCGGTGTCGGCGCGCGCCATCGCTATCGTGGGCACCAACCCGGTGTCGGGCATGACCATGCTGACCCTCATCATCACCGGTCTGGTGATGAAGAAGATGGGGCTCACCGGCGGCAACGGCATGTTCGTGACCATGATGGTGGGCGGCGTGGTCTGCACCGCGCTGGCCGCGTCCGGCGCCCTGGCCAGCGATCTCAAGGTCGGCCACTGGATCGGCGCCACGCCGGCCAAGCAGCTGGCCATGAAGTTCGTGGGCACGCTGGTGGCGGCCGTGTTCTGCGGTCTCGCCATGTGGGTGCTGGCGCAGCAGCCCGGCGGTTTCGGCAGCGACGCCATTCCGGCGCCGCAGGCCTCGGCCATGAAGGAGATCCTCGTCGGCATCTTCGGGACCACCGCCCAGCCGTTGCAGTGGTACCTCTTCGGACTCGGCGTCGTCTTCGCCATCGTGCTGCGGATCGCCGGCGTGCCGGCGCTCGCCTTCGCGCTGGGCATGTATCTGCCCATGCAGATCAACACGCCCGTGCTGCTGGGCGGCGTCCTGGCCTGGCTCGTGAAGCGGCAGAAGTCCGGCGAGAGCGAGGACGCACCGGCGATCCGTCATCAGAGGGGCATCCTCATAGCCTCGGGCCTCATCGCCGGCGGCGCGTTGATGGGCGTGTTCAACGCCGTCTTCAACGTGATCTTCGGCCCCGAGAACATGGAGAAGCTGCACATCCTCAGCGATCACCAGTTCGAGGGCCCCGTGGGCGAGGGCATCGCCATCGCCGCACTCGCCGGCCTCTGCTACCTGCTGGTGTCGTGGGCGAAGCGGGCCAGGGAATAATCCATGGACCGACCGACGACATCGTCGCGAGATCTGCTCCGGGCCCTCCTCGTGGGGCTCGGAGCATTTGTCGCCGTCGGTCTGGTGGAGACCACCCAGATCGCCGTGTCCATCACCCAGGCGGGCAAACCCACGTCGTGGTGGTCGGTAGGATCGTACAACCTGATCTACTGGTCGCTGGCGGGATTGCTGACGCCCCTGGTGGCCTGGTTGGCGGGACTGTTGCCGCTCACCGGCGAGCGGCGCTGGCGGCACGGTGCGGTCCACGTGGTGCTGGCCGCGGCGTTCGGCATGCTGCACATATCGCTGTACATCGGGATCCGGGTCCTGGTGGGCGAACTGCCCGCCGAGAAGCTCGGTGCCGCGATCTTCAAGACCGCCACCGGCAACATGGATCGCGAGGCGTTGATCTACGGGGTGATCCTGGCGGTGGCCACCGCAAGGGACTACTACCGCGGTTTACGGATCCAGGAGCGTCGGCAAGCTGAGCTGCGCGCGTCCCTCTCCGAGGCTCGACTCGAGTCCCTCAAGATGCAGTTGCAGCCGCACTTCCTGTTCAACGCCATGCACGGGGTTTCCACGTTGATCAAGCGTGGCGACGGCTCCCAGGCCCACGACGCCCTGCTGCGGCTCAGCGACTTCCTGCGCCTCACCCTCGAGGACACCGACCACCACGAGGTGCCGCTGCAACGCGAGTGCGAGATCCTCGAGGCCTATCTCCACGTGCAGCAGGTTCGGTATGGCGACGACCTGACTCTCGAGTGCCGCCTCGATCCCGAGTGCCGTACCGCGCTGGTGCCTCATCTGGTGCTGCAACCGCTGGCCGAGAACAGCCTGCGCCACGGCCTGGGTGCCGACGGCGGTCCGGGGCGACTGGTGCTGGAGGCCCGGCGTGACGGCGACCGTCTCCGCGTCGTCCTGGCCGACAACGGCCGCGGGCTTCCGGATCAGATCGCCGAGGGGCGCGGCCTGGCCAACGTGCGGGCTCGCCTGGCGCACCTCCATCCCGACGATCATCGCTGCGACCTGCGCAACGGCGAGGGCGGTGGCGCCGTAGTGATCCTGGACCTGCCGTGGAGGACTCCCTAGCTGGCCAGGAGGATCCGGTGACTGCCACCATCCGCACGCTCATCGCCGATGACGAACCTTTGGCCCGCGAGAACCTGCGCTTGCGCCTGGCCGACCACGCCGACGTGGACGTGGTGGCCGAGTGCGCGGGCGGCGAGGACGCCGTGGTCGCCATCGCCGAGCTCGCGCCCGATCTGGTGTTCCTCGACGTGAGCATGCCCGACCTCGACGGATTCGGCGTGCTCGAACGCCTCGGCGACCAGGATCCGCCGGTGGTGGTCTTCGTCACCGCCCACGACCAGTTCGCTCTCGACGCCTTTCGCGTCCACGCCCTCGACTACCTGCTCAAGCCCTTCGCCGACCAGCGCTTCGCCGACACCCTGGACCGGGTTCGCGAGCGCCTGGCGCAGCGGCGACCCGGCGACGGTGACGCCGGCTGGGACATCTCCCCGCCGGCGCACGGCCCCACGGACCGCCTGGTGGTCAAGGCCGCCGGCCGCGTGCTGTTGGTGCCGGTGGCCGAGATCCGCTGGATCGAGGGTTGCGGCGACTACGCCCGGGTCCATGCCGGCGAGCGCGCCCTGCTGCTGCGGCGCACCCTCCAGGAGCTCATGGGGCTCCTGGATCCGGCCCGTTTCGCCCGGGTCAACCGCTCGGCCATCGTGAATCTCGATCTGGTGGCCGAGTTGCGGCCGTGTTCCCGGGGAGAGTACATGGTCTGCCTGCGCGGGGGCGACGAGGTCAAGCTGACGCGGACCTACCGGGGCGAGCTGGAAGCCCGTCTCGGGCAGTCGTTCTGAATCCGGTTCCACGACGTTCTGGCCAGATCCCCCCACGGCCGCTAAGCTGCGGCGATGGTAGGCCGTGCAATTGAACCAGGGACAAGGAGGCGCCATGGTCGTCGCGTCGCTCGATTCTCGCCGCTACCGATCAGTCATCGGAATGCTGGTCTTCGTCGCCCTCCTGGCAGCCGCGTCGGCGGTCCATGCCCAGGACGCCAATTACTGGACTCTGCAGCACGGCAACCAGGCCCGGCTGCTCGGCGGCGCCGTGGTGGGCGGCGCGGAGGACCTGTCGGCCACCTACTACAATCCGGCGCGCCTGGCCATGATCACCTCCAAGGAGCTGATCCTGGCGGGCAACGTCTTCGACTACACCTCGCTCAGCGTCGACGGCGCCGTCGAGGGAAAGGAATTCACGTCGGCTCGACTGGCGGGCGTGCCGTCGCTCTTCGCCGGCCACATCGGTAGTCTGTCCGACGACCGGTCGCACTGGGCCTACTCGCTCCTCGCCCGCTACAATACCCAGTTCCGGATCGACGAGCGTCGAAACTTCGACACGCTGACGGATTACGAGACCGACCAGACGAGTGCGTCGTTCACCTTCGACGAGTACCTGAGCGAGTACTGGGCCGGCCTGACCTGGTCCCGATCGCTGAGCGAGTCTTTCGCCGTCGGCGTCACCGGGTATGTCGCGGTGCGCAATCAGTCTTCGCGGAGCCTCATCGTGGCCCAGGCCGCGCGCGTCGATACCGTGGGCCTCGCGATCCAGCGTCGCGACTTCAGCTACACGCACGTCTCGGTGCTGGCCAAGATCGGTGTCAGCGGCAACGTGGGAGACTGGAAGCTGGGGCTGACGGCCACGACCGGGAATCTCAGGGTCTTCGGCAACGGAACTCTCGGCTTCGACGAGTCCTTCGTGGCCGATGACCTGGATGGAGACGGTGAGACGGATGGGCAGATGATCTCGAGTTACCAGGATAAACTGACCGCGACACACCACGCGGCTCCCTCGTTGAGCGCCGGAGTGACCTACGACTGGACGAACTCCAGTCTCCACCTCACCTCGGAATGGTTCGCCGCCGTGGACCGCTACACGGTGCTGGAGGCCGAGCCGATCGTGTCGTCCGACGGCTCGCAGGAGCGCAACCCCGAACTGAGCGACACGCGCGACGCGGTGCTGAACTTCGGTGTCGGCTTCGAGCACCGCTTCCACGAGCAACTGCGCGGCTACGCCAGCCTGCGCACCGATTTCACGTCCGTGGAGACCGTCGATTCCAGCCAGATCGCTTTCTCCATCTGGGACATCTACCACCTGGGCGCCGGCGCCACCTTCCGCGCGCTCAACACCGACATCACCCTCGGCATGATCTACGCATTCGGCGGCGCCGAGGCGCCGCCGTCCTTCTCCCTCATCCCCGAAGGCGACGATCCCGACGACAGCGCGATCGATCAGTATTCCCAGAACCTGAAGTATCGCTACCGGCGGCTCACCGGACTCATCGGATTCTCCTTCGGCTTCTGAGACGCAGAGGTATCCACGTGGTCGAGCTGATACCCGTCCTGACGCCCATCGCCCTGATCGACAGCACCTCGATCACGCCGCTGGCCCTGGTGCCGCTCATCCAGGTGCTGTCTGGACCGCGCGGCTACCGGACGGCCGGTGCCTTCCTGCTCGGACTCTACGTCTCGTACCTGGCCATGGCCCTGGCCTTCCTCTTCGGACTCAGCGCCGTGTTTCTGCGTCTGGGCGACTGGCTCGCCCACCGCTGGCACTATCCCGAACCCCTCGATTTCGCACTCGAACTGCTGGTGGGACTCGCGCTGCTCTACTTCGCCTTGCGGCGACGCGACCCGCGCAAGACGCGCACCGAGGGCAAGGAACTCGAGGGCGCGGTGACGCCCTGGCAGGCCTTCGGCTTCGCCTGCGTGCTCAACGTGGTGGGCTTTCCCGGCGCCCTGCCCTACTTCGCCGCCGCCGACGCCATCATGCGCGCCGACCTTCCCGCCTTCGACGCGGCTCTGGCGGTCGCCTACTACTGCACGGTCTTCCTGATGCCGCTGGCCGCCATCGTCGGCCTGCGGGCCGTCCTGGGTCGCCGTGGCGATGCTTTCATGAGCGCCGTGTCGGGATTCATCGGCGTCTGGGGCAAGCGCATCCTCATGACGCTCATGTTCCTGCTGGGCTTGCTCATGATGGTGGACGCGTCGTTCTACTGGCTTCGGGGCGCGCCGCTGGTGCCCATCGGCTGGCCCGGAGCCTGACCGCCGCTGGTCGGGTCGTCAGTTCGCCGCACCGGCGAACCATCCGACCGCACCGCGGGACCGATTCGTCGCAAACAGTCGCCGGGACCGTAACCTCGCGCCCCGTCCCTCCGCACGACTCCTCCGTGAACGTTTTCCGCGACCCCACGGAGGTAGCACAATGTCCCGAATCCTCGTCTGTTTGGTTCTGATCAGCCTGACCATCGGCGCTGCGACCGCGATGGCCGGCGAGATCCACGACGCCGCCGAGGCCGGCGACCTCGCCCGCGTGGAGGCCCTGCTCGACGCCGATCCCGCGCTGGCCCGCCAGCCGTTCGAAGGCAGCCAGTACAACGACCTGCCGCTGCATATCGCCGCCCGTCATGGCCACGTCGCCGTGGCGAAGGCACTGCTCACGGACGGCGCCGACATCGACGCCGGCGACAGCGACCTCAGCACCGCGCTGGACGTGGCGGCGGTGAGTCGCCAGCCGGAAATGGTAGCCTTCCTGGTGAAGGTGGGCGCCGACATCAATCACCGCGACAACAACGGCGCCTACTCCCTGAGCTTCGCTCTATCGGCCGGCGACAGCGCCTGCGTGCGCACTCTCCTGGACGCGGGCGTGGACATGGAGAACATCAGCCTCGCCGGCGGCAACACCCTGCTGCACCTGGCTGCCCGCAGCGGATTCGACTGGGTGACCGAGCCGCTGGTCGAAGCAGGCGCCGACGTCAACGCCCGCAATAACTCCGGTCAGACCCCGATCTTCTGGGCGGCGTCCGGCACCCACCCAGAGATGATCGACTGGCTCATCGAACGCGGCGCCTCCATCGAGGTGAAGGACAACGATGGCGAGTCGCCCTTGCTCACGGCCTGCTGGCGCATGCGCCCGGCCAGCGTCGAGCGGCTGCTCGCCGCCGGCGCCGATCCCGACCAGGGTAGCAGCTGGGGCTGGGGCCCCATCGGTGCGGCCGCCGGCCGCGGCGACAACGAGACCCTCGCGCTACTCATCGATGCCGGTTGCGACGTGAACCAGCGCTGGCGAGGCGGCGCCACGGCGCTTTCCTTCGCGGCCCGGCAAGGCGACGAGAAGGCCGTCAAGATGCTGCTCGGCGCGGGCGCCTGTCCGCTGAAGGCCGAGGACAGCCTCGGCCGGACGCCGCTGCACACGGCTTCGGTGCAGGGCTACGCCGACGTCACGGCCATGCTCGCCAAGCACGGCGCCAATCCCGATGCTCAGGACGCCGCCGGCTCCACGGCCATCCAGCTGGCCTCCCACCACGGCCAGACCGGCGTGGTCGGGGTCCTCGCCGAAGCGTCCGGCGAGAAGGTCAACACCAGCAAGACCTGCCAGAAGTCCGCCGCCTGCGCTCAGGGCAAGGGCCTGGCCTGCAACGCGGCCAGCCTGGCGGCGCAACCGCGGCCGGCGCGCGGTGAGGCCGTCGCCTGGTACTGCGGCCACAGCGGCTGGGCCGTGCTCACCCACGATCACGTATTAGTCTTCGACTACTGGGAGCGCGATCGCCAGCCCGACGAGCCCTGTCTCGCCGCCGGCTGCATCTGCCCCGACGAACTGGCGGGTCGCGACGTGGTGGTCTTCGTGTCGCACGACCACGGCGATCACTGGTGGCCGGGCGTGATGGAATGGCGTTCGAAGGTGGAGAACACCACCTACGTGTTCGGCTTCGAGCCCGAGAACGTGGAGGGCTACGAGTACGTCGTCCCGCTCGAGCAGTACGACTTCGACGGCGTCGCAGTCACGACCACCCGCTCGACCGATGCCGGCGTGGGCTTCGTGGTCAAGGTGGACGGCGTCACGGTCTTCCATCCCGGCGACCACCACAACCGCGCGCCGGAACTGGACGGGATCTACCGGGAAGACATCGACTGGCTCGCCGCGGCCGGCGTCCGTCCCGATCTCATGTTCCTGCCCGTGAGCGGCTGCGGCTTCGGTGACCTCGAACCGGTCCACGCGGGGGCCAACTACACTCTCGAGGTCTTCAAGCCGGCCGTGTTCAGCCCCATGCACGGGGGACAGGACTCCGGGCGCTACCACGACTTCGTGGCCGAGCGCAAGGCGCTGTACCCCGACGTCGAGATGATCGCCGTGACCGATCGCGGCGACCGGATCTTCGTGGGTGGGCAGGTGGTGTCGGCGCGCTAGAGCGGACGCGTCGACCATTCGATCGCCCGGGGTCCGGCCAGGCCCCGGGCGATCTCCGTCTGCCGGTGCCGCGCGTTGTGGCCTGCCGGATCCGGTGGTAGAATGCCTCCATGAATACTCCAGACCCACTGCGCGATCTCTTCCTCCTGCGCGACGACGTCGTCTTCCTGAATCACGGCTCCTTCGGCGCCTGCCCACGGCCGGTGCACGACCGCTACCAGGCGCTGCAGCGCGAGTTGGAAAGCAATCCCGTGGCCTTCCTCGCCGAGGACCGCGACCTTCCCGGGCGCATGAGCGAGGCCCGACAGGAGCTGTCGCGCTTCCTGGGGGCGTGCCGCGACGACCTGGTCTTCGTGCCGAACACCACCGTGGGGATCAACGTGATCGCCCGCTCACTGAGTCTGGATCCGGACGACGAGGTGGTCGTCACCGATCACGCCTACGGGGCGGTGGCTCGCACCTGGCAGTTCATCTGCGAACGGCGCGGCGCCCGGCTGGTGACAGCGCCGGTGGATCTTCCGGTGGAGTCGGTCGATCAGGTGGTGGAGGAGATCTGGTCGCGCGTCGGCGACCGCACCCGCGTGCTCTGCCTCGATCACATATCCAGTTTCACGGCCCTCGTGTTTCCCGTGCGCGAACTGATTCGCCGCGCTCGCCGCGCCGGCATCGTGGTGGTGATCGACGGCGCCCACGCTCCCGGCCACATTCCCCTGCAACTGGACGCCCTGGGCGCAGACTTCTATGTGGGCAACTGCCACAAGTGGTTGCTCTCTCCCAAGGGTGCGGCCTTTCTCTGGGCGCGCCGCGACGTGCAGGAACTCCTCTCGCCGCTGGTCGTGAGCTGGGGATGGCGCAGCGCCCGGCCCGGACCGAGCCGCTTCGTCGACGAGCACGAATGGACCGGCACCCGCGACCCCGCCGCCTGCCTCGCCGTGCCCGCGGCCCTGCGTTTTCGCGAGGCGCACGACTGGTCGCGCGTGCAGCGCGAATGCCACGGCCTGGTGCGCCAGGTCCGCACGGAGATCGCACGTCTGACGTCGCTGGGACCCATCTGCCCCGACGACGACGTCTGGTTCGGTCAGATGCATACCCTGCCGTTGCCGGCTTGTGTTCCCCAGCGCCTGCAGCGAGAACTGCGCGAACAGTACCGCATCGAGATCCCCATCCTCAGCTGGCGCGATCGACAGTACCTGCGCATCAGCGTGCAGGGCTACAACACGCGTCAGGACGTGGAGACCCTGGTGATGGCCATGAGCAAACTCTTGAAGAACGACGCCGTCTTCGGCGCCCGACGAGGATCTGCGTGATCATGATGACCGACCTGCCCGACCTCGCCGCGATCCAGGAAGCCCATGAGCGCATTCGACCGTTCGTTCACCGCACGCCCGTGATGACGAGCGCGACGCTCGACGACCTGTGCGAGGCCGAGATCTTTTTCAAGTGCGAGAATCTGCAGCGCGTGGGCGCGTTCAAGTACCGCGGTGCCACCAACGCCGTGCAACTGCTCGACGATGCCACCGCTGCGCGCGGGGTGGCCACGCACAGCAGCGGCAACCACGCCCAGGCCCTGGCCCTGGCCGCCCAGACCCGGGGCATTCCCGCCTACGTGGTCATGCCGCGGACGGCGCCGGCGGTCAAGAAGGCTGCCGTGGCCGGATACGGCGCCGAGATCGTGCCCTGCGAGCCGACGCTCCGCGCCCGTGAGGACACGCTCGCCCAGGTGGTCACCGAGACCGGCGCCCACTTCGTGCATCCCTACGACGACGCGAGGGTGATCGCCGGCCAGGGGACCGCGGTGGTGGAGTTGTTGGAGGACGCCGGACCGCTGGATGCCGTGATCACGCCCGTGGGTGGTGGCGGATTGCTGAGCGGCACGGCCATCGCGGCGGCGGCGCTGGCTCCCGGCACACGCGTGCTCGCAGCCGAGCCGGCGGGCGCCGACGATGCGGCGCGGTCTCTGGCGGGCGGCAAGCTCCTGCCGTCGGTGAACCCCGATACCATCTGCGACGGCCTCTTGACCAGCCTCTCGCCGCGCACCTTCGCCGCGATCCGGGCCCACGTCGCGGCCATCCTCACCGTGAGCGACGATGCGGTCCGGCATGCCATGCAGCTGGTGATGGAGCGCATGAAGCTGGTGGTGGAACCGTCTGCCGTGGTGGGACTTGCGGCGCTGGTGACTCGCCGCCAGGAGATCGCCGGTCGCCGGATCGGGGTCATCTTCTCCGGCGGCAACGTCGATCTGCGACAGATGCCCTGGTGACCGCTCAGGGGGCCAGACCCCACAACCGCGCGGTGGCGAACTCGAGGCTGTTACCGGCCGGATCCCGGAAGTAGATCGACCAGCCGCCGCCGGGCCAGTCGACCTCCGACTCGACTGTCACGCCGTGCTGTTCGAGGTGCTTGCGCCAGTGGTCGCGAGTGTCGGCCGCGACGCGGAAGCAGAGGTGGCCCGGCCCGCGCGTCCCGTGGGTGGGGATGGCGGCGCCGGCGACGTGCCGGACCGAGTCGGCGGTGTGGGCCGGGTCGAAGAAGAGCACCACCGTGGGGCCGCAGCGGAAGAAGACCTGGCGTACCGGATCGCGGCTGATGACCTCGAGGCCGCAGACCTCGGTGTAGAATTGTTCGGCGGCATCGAGATCGTCGCCGTAGAGGGCGGCCTCGAGAATGGCCTGGAGTTCGGGCATGGTGGTTCCTCGCAGGGGAATCGTGGTTTCCAGACACCACTAGTCGACCGGCAGGAGAATCGCCATGAAGCTGCCCGGGATGGTCGCCGACCTGTTCGTCGCCCGACCAGGCTGTGTCTTGACAAGATCACGCCTTCCTTCATCATCGGGGGAACCGTCGAAGGAAGGCGAGTCATGATCTTCACCACCGATGTCACCATCCGCGGCTACCACTGCGACGCCTACGGCCACGTGAACAATGCCCGCTGGGTCGAGTTGTGCGAGGGCGCGCGCTGGGCATGGCTCGATCAAGACATGGACGTGTCGACGTGGAAGGAGAAGGGCCAGGGCATCGCGGTGATCAAGCTGGCCGTCGCCTACCGCCGGCCCGCCCATGCCCATGACGTGGTCGAGTTCCGTTGCTGGATCACCAAGCTCGGCGGCCGCAGCGGTGTCGCCCATCAGGAGGCCGTGCGCAAGAGCACCGGTGAGATCCTCATCGAGGCCGACGTCACCTTCCTGCTCATCGACATCGAGACCGGCCGGCCGCGGGCCATGGACGGCGGTCCTCGCGACGTCTTCGCGAGGTATCTCGTCAGCGAGGACACGCCTTGAAGCACAGCCGCTGGAGCGCCGTGGGCCCTGGTCTGCTGTTCGCCGGTGCGGCCATCGGCGGCTCGCACCTGGTGCAGTCGACCCGCGCGGGCGCCGGCTGGGGATTCAGCCTGCTGTGGGCCGTGGTCCTCATCCTGATCCTCAAGTACCCGTTCTTCGAGTTCGCCCACCGCTACACGGCGGCCACGGGTGAGAGCCTGCTGCACGGCTACCGGCGGCTGGGCGCGTGGGCGCTGGTGCTGTTCATGACCGTGGCGGTGGTCAGCTCGGTGATCAACGCCGCGGCGGTGACCCTGGTGTCGGCGAGTCTACTGGGTGCGCTGCTGGGCCTGACCTGGTCGTTGCCGCAGCTGTCGATCCTCGTCCTCGCCCTGGTGGCGCTGGTCCTGGCGGGCAACCGCTACCGGACCCTCGACCGCACCATGAAGGTGATGATCTCGCTGCTGGGCGTGCTCACCCTGGTCGGGGTGGTCGTGGCCTTCGCACACGGTCCGGCCGGAGATCCACAGGCGCCGCGCCCGGAGATCTGGACGGTGGCGGGCATCGCCTTCCTGCTCGCGTTGATGGGCTGGATGCCGGCGCCCCTGGACATTGCGGTCTGGTCGTCGCTGTGGACCCTGGCCAAGAACCGTGCGGACCACCGGCAAGCCTCGGTGGCCGACTGTCGTTTCGACTTCCACGTGGGCTACGTCGTGACCGGCGTGCTGGCCATTGCCTTCGTGAGCTTCGGCGCCCTGGTCATGTTCGGCACGGGGGAGACGTTCTCCGACAGCGGCATCGCGTTTGCTGGCCAGCTCACGGAGATGTACACCCGTACACTGGGCGAGTGGGCCCGCTGGATCATCGCCACGGTGGCCTTCATCACCATGTTCTCCACCACGCTCACGGTGTGCGACGGTTACACGCGCACCCTGGTGGGCGGCTGGCGCCTGCTGCGTGCCGGCGACCAGTGGTCCGACACCGACGCCACCGCCGGCACGCCCTCCTACCTGGCGGTCCTGGTCGCACTCATGGTTGCTGCGTGGCTGATCATCGCGGTCTGGATCAGTGGGTTGAAGACGCTGCTCGACGTGGCCACCATCATGGCGTTCCTCACCGCACCGGTGGTCGGGGGACTGAACTTCGTGGCCGTGAGCCGGCCGCCCGTTGCGGTGATCGACCGTCCCGGCCGGCGGCTCAATGTGCTGGCCTGGACGGGACTGGTCTTCCTGGTCGGGTTCGGTCTGGTGTACGTGAAGACGAACCTGCTCTAGGTCCGGAGGCCCCATGAATTCTCCACTCCTCGGCCTGATCCTCTACCTCGTCGTCATGGCCGCCGTGGCGATCTGGACCTGGGGCCGCAACCGCTCCAAGGAGGACTTCATCCTCGGCGGCCGGCGCCTGGGCGGCTGGGTCATCGCCTTTTCCGAACGCACGGCGGGCGAGTCGGGATGGCTCATTCTCGGGCTCAGCGGGGCACTCTATTTCTACGGCCTCGTGGAAATCTGGACCGTGCTCGGAATCTGCGGCGGCATCATCGCCTACTGGTTCGTGATCGCGCGCAAGCTACGCGAGGTCTCGGGCGAGCAGGAGTCGATCACCCTGCCGCAGTACTTCGTGGAGGTGAGCGGGCCGTGGGGCGGCCGGGTGCGCGTGGTGGCCATGCTCATCATCGTCTTCTTCTTCGCCTTCTACGTGTCGGCCCAGTTCATCGCCGCGGGCAAGATCCTCAACGTGACCTTCGGCGTGGACCCCGCCTGGGGCATGCCCCTGGCCGCGCTCGTGGTAGTGCTCTACACGCTGATGGGCGGCTTCGTGGCCGTGTGCTACACCGACGTGGTGCAGGCCATCCTCATGCTGATCACGCTGGTGGTGCTGCCGGTGATCGGGCTGGTGCTCATCGCCCGCGAGGGGCTCGACATCTCCGTGGCACTGGCGGCCACGCGCGACACCGCCTCGCTCACCGGCGGTCGCACGGGCTGGGCCGCGGCCGGCGCCATCATCGGCGGATTGTCTTGGGGGTTGGGCTACTTCGGACAGCCGCAGCTGGTGACCAAGTTCATGGCCATCCGCTCGGTGGACGAGGTGCGGATCGGACGGCGGGTGGCCATCGTCTGGACCGTGCTGGCCTACACCGGCGCCACCATGATCGGCGTGGTTGGCATCACCATGGTCCACGGCGGGCTCTTGCCGACCGGGGACCTGGCCGCCGTGACCGGCGACCAGGAGCGCATCCTGCCCGTGCTGACAAGCCTGCTGTTCCCGGCCTGGATCGCGGGCATCCTCATCTCGGGTGCCGTGGCGGCCATGATGTCCACGGCGGACAGTCAGCTTCTCATCGCCACCTCGACGTTGGTGGAGGACTTCTGGTGCCGGGCGCTGAAACGGACGCTGTCGCCGCAGCGGTCGGTGATGGTGAGCCGACTGGTGACGCTGGCCGTCGGTCTGGTGGCCTTCGGGCTCGCCGCGTCGAGCGACGACCTGATCTATGACGTGGTGTCCATGGCGTGGGCCGGGCTGGGGGCGAGCTTCGGGCCGGCGTTGCTGTTGTCGCTACACTGGCACGGGATGAACGGACGCGGCGTGCTGTGGGGGATGATCGCCGGCGCGGTGACCACGGCGGTCTGGCTGTGGGTGCCGGGGCTCGACTCGGCGATCTCGGTGCGGTTCGTGAGCTGGGCGGTGGCGCTGCTGGCTTGCTGGGCTGGGGCGCGGTCGGTGGGTGATCGGGGGCGCTAGGCTCGGGCTCGCGGGGGTTAGCTCTTCGGCTCGATCCAGACAACCTCCGTCGACATCACCCCGGCGAACCGATCCCCCCGTGCGACGACTTCCTGCCACTCGTCTCCTGTGTAGACTAGGATCTCCGCCGGCACCGGCAGGTCGGTGAGATCCCAGCCGCAGCCCCGCTCGTGGAACGGCCGGTCCGCCGTGGCGACGACGGCGACGAGATCCAGATCGCTACCCACGCCCCAGTTCCCCGTGGCGTACGAGCCGAAGTAGCCGACACGGTCGACGTCGGGACGTTCCGCGAACTGTCGCGCCGCCCACGCCTGGGCCGCGGCGACCACGGTCTCACGATCCGGCCATCGCAGCACGGACGAATGCAATGATCTCACCGGCATGGTCGAGTGCCTCGTTGCTCTGGAGGGGGCCGTAATGCTCGAAGGGCGCACCTTCCGGATGCCCATTGGGATAGCGGCTGGGAACGTAGAAATTGTCGAGTACTTTGCCCCGCTCGATCAGATCTGGCGGCGGCGCCTCGGGCAGTTCGGTGAGCAGGCGGGCGACGACGTGGCCCCAGGCTTCCTGCCCGAGGAAGAGATGCAGTGCCTTGACGGCCTTCTCCGCGGCCTGCTGCGCCGCGAAGCACGCCCACTCGTGACTGCCGGCGTCCTGGGCGACAGCGGCATGCGCGCAGTCCTTCTCCGCCTGGGCCATCCAGTCTCTGGCGCGGTTGGCCATGGATTTCTCCTCGTTGCCGTTCAGGATCATCATACCTCCTGGAGATCATGTGCGGCAAGGGGGAGGCGGTGGCGTACTCGCAGGATTCGGACCCGTCGCTGGTCCGATCAGTCGATCCAGCCCAGCACGTCCCGGATCACCGACCAGCGCGGCGGGCGGTCGATCTTCATGGCGTCGCCGAGCATCCAGTGTCCGTAGAGGGCGTCCAGCTCGCCGCTGTCCTTCAAGTTCAGCAACCAGGCGTCGAAGACCGTCAGCAGTTGCGGGCTTCCGTCGGCCACGGCGTAGGCCACCGAGAGGAACACCGTCGGCTGCGGGACGACCATTGTGTAAGAAGGATAGAGGAGGGTCCAGGCCGCACCTTCTTCGGCCATGTCGACGATGGCATCCAGGTCACCGTCGAAGCCGTCCTCGAGGATCTTTCGCTGCTGAGCCATGTCCTCGATGAGCACGTGCTGCGCACCCGGCACCAGGTTCCGTAGCGTACTGACAGCGCCGGGCGTGCTCTCCACGCCGATCCGCAGCGTCGCGCTCTGCTCGACGATCCTGTCCCAGGACTCGAACTCTCCTCGCCGGTGGTCCTCCACGATGCGCCCGACCCAGGCCCGATACAGAACCCCGGAAAGGGTGAACTTGCTAGCCCGTTCCGCATTGATCGCGAGGCTCCGCATGTAGATGTCGCATACGCCTGAATCGAGAAGCTGCCTGGCCGCTTCTTCGCTTCGGGCCGGGATGAACTCGACGGTCCAGTTCATCCTCTGCGCAAAGCGATGAGCCAGCTCGATGTCGAAGCCCACCAGCTCGCGCGGATCGAATCGCGTGAAGAACGACGACGGATACTCGCCGGGTGCGAAACAGACCCTCAGCACACCCCGCGCCTCGATGTTCTGGAGGCTGGCCGGCGATCCGGGGGCCGGCTCCAGATGGGGCGGGAGCTGCTCGTGGACGACGGCGGGCTGGGGCTGCCCCATGAAACGTAGGCTTCGGAGCGCCTCGTCCTTGGTGTAGGAAGGGGAGACGAAGTTGCTGTTGAAGGCGTGGACGCCGAAGAGCACGGCCACCACGAGCACCGTGGTGACCACCGAGTAGCGCAGCAGCTGTCGCCAGCGGAAGCGGATGGCCCCTTGCATGGCGAAGGCGCCGATCAAGCCGATCGCCGCATAGTGCATGGCGGCGAGCAGGGTCCCGAATCGAGACGCGACGACGTCGACCGAGACGAACACCTGCATCAGGTCGATGGGTAGGCGGAGCATGTCGAGGAGGAAGGGGATCGCCAGCAGGGTGCCGCCGAAGAGCGCGGGCACGCCGGCCGCGAAGAACTTGGGATAGGCCGTCACGGGAATCGTCGAACCGACGAACCAGCCCGCGAAGAGGACGAAGGACAGGCTGAGCATGGTGCCGGCGCTGGGAAAGCCGAAGAAGGTCGGCAACAGGATCTGCACCGAGGCGTCGGCGTCCTCTTGCTCCTCCTCGTCGAAGACCGCCGAGTCGGCAATCAACTGCTTGCACTTCTGGGACAGCATCGGCAGCACGACCAGGGTGCTTCCCGTGGCGAAGGCCGTGATCAAGGGCGCCCACAGGGCACGCAGCGTGGTCCGATACCCCAGCGGGGTGAGGATCGCGACCAATCCCGGGAGCACGCCGAGTCCCAGTACCAGGGCCAGCAGCGCGTAGAGAACAAGGTAGACCTGCAGTCGGACGAGATCCTGGAGATCCGTCGTCCCCACCATGTTGGCGATCAGACAGAACACACCGATGGGCGCCAGCTTGGCGATGTAGCCTGTGATCCGCATCATGGCGTCGCGGAGAGCGACCAGAGGCTCGAGCACCGATGCCTTGTTCTCCAGGCCGGACAGCGCGACCCCGAGCAGGATGAAGAACACGACGACGGCAGGGACGATGGCGTTCGCGAGGGAGTAGAACGGATTCGAGGGGATGAAGAGCTGCAGGAAGTTCGGAGCCTCCGGCTGTTCGACCAGGCTCGTGCTGAAGAACGAGGCCGAGGGCCAGGCCGGAAAGGCGATCGGCATGAGCGACACCATCAGAAG
>PIVY01000067.1 GCA_003353795.1 bacterium | reverse complement strand
TTCCTGAACTGGGACGTGGACCTCCGGCGACGGCTCGCCGAGGGGCACTGATCTGCCGCTGACCCGGCGCTCAGTCCACCTTCGCGAACCGCTTGTGCTTCGCCCCGCACACAGGGCACTTCTCGGGCGCCTCGCCCACCACGGTCTCCCCGCACACGTCGCATACGTGGATGTCGGTTGCCGCCAGGTCGCCGCCGGCCTGCACGGCCTTCAGCGCCTCTACGTATAGATCGTGGTGCGTCTGCTCCACGGGCAGCGCGTTGCGGAAGCTGCGCAGCGCCCGCTTGTGACCCTCGGCCTCGGCCTCGGCCACGTACGGAGGATACATCTCCTCGACCTCGAAGGCCTCGCCGGCGATGGCGGTCTGGAGGTTTTCCTCGGTGGTCTTGATGCCGTCCATGGCGCGCAGGTGAGCGTGGGCGTGTACGGTCTCGGCGGCGGCGGCGGCGCGGAAGAGGCGAGCCACCTGACCGAAGCCGTCCTTGTCCGCCTGCGTGGCGAAGGCCAGGTACTTGCGGTTGGCCTGGCTCTCGCCGGCAAAGGCGTTCTGGAGGTTGTCGAGAGTGCTCATGGGGGCTCCGATCTCGGGTTTCGGTGGGACGGGACGGATTCGAATCCAAGATGGTCATCGTGGGCACGGGGTTCAAGTCGCTGGGCTGCAAGCCGATAGAAGACTGATCCCGCCCAGGATCGAGATCACAGCCGCCGCAGATCGACCGGAACTCGCAGACCGTTCCGCCGTTTGAAGCAGGATCAGTTCACCATCCGTGTCCGGAGCAAATCGATTGTCCCGACGCCACCTGCCAATCCAGCAGATCATCCTCGCCACGCTGGCGTTGTGGCTCGGCCTGTGGCCGGCGGCCGACGCGGTCACCGGGACGTCGCAGGTCGTCGTGGCCGTTCCGATGCCGCCTGCGCCCGTTGCGAGTTGCGCGGCCACCGAGTGCGTTCTCGTCGAGGCAGCCACCCTGAGTTGCTGCCAGATGACGACCTCGCCCGAGGCGCCGGAGTCGCCATGCTGTGGCAAGCAGATGGAACAATGCGCGCGCTGCTTCTGCCTGGGCGGCGTGGTCCTCTTCGCGGTGAACCAGTGGACCCTGGAGCCCGACCTCGCCGTGCGCGGCACCATTGCCGCGGCCACCGAGACGGGCACGTCACGAACACTCCAGCCCCCGGTCCCCCCGCCTCTTGCGATCTCCTGATCGGCTAGCGAAGCGCGTGCCTTGCACGCATCGAACGAACGCAATTCACAGGAGATCGAACATGAAGAACAAGAAGCTTCTGGCGACCGCCGGCGTCGCCCTCGTCCTCACCGTCTTCGTGGCCGCCATGGTCGTGGCCGACGACAAACCCGCGACTGCGGCCAAGAGCGAGCAGTGCACCAAGGCTTGCGCCGAGGCCTGCAAGACCGCCTGCGACGGCGGCAAGTGCAGTACGGCGGACTGCAAGAAGGCGTGCGAGACTGCGTGTGCGAAGGCGTGCAGCGCGGAGGAGAAGGCCGCCTGCGCCGAGAAGTGTGGCCAGGACGCTTGCAAGGCTCACGCCCAGAAGGCTGATGCCAAGGCTGACGCCAAGCAGTGCGAAAAGGCCTGCAAGGAGTCCTGCGGGACCAAGAAGGCGGCAGAGAACAGCAAGACGTTGTAACGCCTCACTGAACTCGTGACGATACAAGAGCGCCCGCGGGATCATCCTGCGGGCGCTTGCCTGTTCAATCGGTCGACCCGCCGCGCGTGACGTGGGTCAACGTACCAGGACCATCTTTCGCGTCTCCGATACGCCCGCGGCGTCGAGCCGGTAGAGGTAGACACCGTCGCCGACCAGGCGGCCGCCGTCGTCCAGGCCGTTCCAGATCACGGTCTGGTTGCCGCCGCCGCGGTGGCCGTCGATCAACGTTCGGACCAGACGGCCGGACGCGTCGTAGATCCTCAGCGATACCGAGCCGGCCGTCTCGAGGGTAAAGGCCACCGTCGTGCGTGGGTTGAATGGATTCGGATGATTCTGGGCGAGGTGCAGTCGCGCCGGCATCGAGGGCGCGGCGGTCACGCCGAACAGGGCCACGGCGTCTTCGATCCGCTGCGCCAGGCGCAGCCGCAGGCTGTCGAAGTGACCGGCCACCGAGTCCCCGATCTGGTTGTTCGGATCGTTCTCCAGCGCCGTGGTCAGCAAGACTTCCGCCTCGTCGAGGAAGCTGCCCACGTTACCCATGTTCAGGGGGCCGGCGAGCATGGCGGACATGATGTCGTCGTACAGGTCGTGAAATTCGGGCACCGCCAGGATGATCTCGGAGTATTCGTCGCCCGAGGGGTAGAACTCGCCACCACCGGATCCGGGGAAGGTGGAATCCAGATCCCACGGATAATACATCCGCTTCAAGGCGAAGTTGAAGTCGGCGAAGTAGGCGTTCTTGCCGTGGGTGAACAGGGCGTCACGGTTGCCGGTGAACGCATCGAGCGTCGCGAGGGTCAGCATGCCGCGCATGTCGATGAGATCGTCGAGCGCCACCGCGAAATCCTCATCGCCGGGAGACGCACAGGCGCCGCCGCCATGCTGGAACGGCGCGTAACAGAGCGCCTGGAACGTTGGGCTGTCGCCATCTCCGAACTTGAGATCGTAGGAATTGATGTCGCTCATCTTGTAGAGCCAGGTCGCGCCGGCGAGGTAGAGATCCCGGTTCCTGAAGAACTGCTTGTCGGGCTGCTCCACGTTGACGTACACCCCTGTGTCGACTCCATTGACGACCACCCGCACCCAGGCCGCGAGTCCCACGGGATAGCCGTACCCGGAGGGGCCGGAGGCGAGCCGGTGCATGTACCAGGCGAGGCCCTCGGTCACCACGTCCTGATCGTCGCCGTTCTCCAGGCTGAGCTTCTTCAGGTCGTGCCAGGTCTGCCCGTCGACGTACTCGTTGATGTCCACCTTGAGACTGACCTTGGTGTAGCCGGCCGCCTCGCCCAGCGGATCGCCGGACTTGCGCCGCACCGAGACCAGCATCGGCGTCTCGCCTTCGAGCCACAGGTTCGCCGGGAACTCGAGGTCGAAGGAATCGTCGTTCTGAATGGCCTGCCAGTCGCCGTTGTCCAGCTCCAGGTTGAGCGTCAGCAACTGATCGGAATCGAAGATTCCCGGCCAGTCCTGGGCCATGGTCGTCGCCGGGGCGACCAGGATCAGGACGAGGGTGGCGGTGAGGTTTTTCCACCTGGCGAATGATTGACAGTGAGTTCGAGTCATCGTCAGTCCTCCGGTAAGCTCTATGATTACCGAGGGATTGTATCACATTTTTTGATGAAATGGGTCCAGTTGGCGGCCAGCGTGGCGGCGTGGTCAGGGATGGATCTCGGTCCAGTTCGTGCCGTCCCAGCTCCAGAAGTCTCCCCGCGGGATCTGCTCCGATCCCTCGTATTCCTTACCGCCGTAGAGCAACACCCGACCGCGCGCATCGTCGTAGGCGAGTCCGATGCTGTGACGCGGGGAGGGACCCTCCGTCGCCAGCGATTCTACGGTACTGCCCGTGACCGTGAGGGTGCGGTTCTGGGCCACGTATCGGTAGTTCTTTCCGCCGGCAACGATCAACTGCTGATGACCGGCGTCGTAGACCATGGCGTGATGATCGAGGGAGGAATTGTCGTAGGGGCCGCCGCGTTGCTTCCAGATCCCGTCTTGCCAGGTCCAAATGTCGGCGTACTGCCCGTCGATCCACATGCCGCCGAAGAGAACGACCTGACCGATGTGCTGGGCGTAGGCCATGCCGAACGCGGCTCGAGCCGGCGGACTCGGGGCATCCGACCGCGTCCAGTGACCATTCCAGATCCAGGTCTCTCCGGAGACGCCGTCGCCGGTCCAGCCGCCGAAGGCCATGATCCGATCGCCGTCGGGGATGTAGACCATCCGGTGGTGGTCGGCGGCGAACTCGTTCTCAGACACCAACTGGTTCCAGCCGGCGCCGTCCCATTCCCAGGTGTCGGTATGGGTCCGGCGATCCTCGCCGCGGCCGCCGTGGAGGATCACCGTCCGGCGGCCTGCATGGTAGGTGGCTGCGGCGAACCCACGCGCGGAGGGACCGTCGACCTCGTGTCGCGTCCACTCGTCGCCGTTCCAGGTCCAGGTGTCGGCCAGGTAGGTGCCGCGCTCGCGGGCACCGCCGAACAGCACGATCTGACCGCGATGGGGATCATGCACGAACGTGTGCCCCCAGCGGGCTCCAGGATCGTCGGCCGCGGCCGGTGACGAGCCCAGGAGGATCGCGGCGAGCAGGACCATCGGCAGGGTACGGCGCTGAATCATTCGAGTTCGCATTCGACAGAGTACGGGCAGCGCCGGGATCCGGTTACGAAGTGGTCCCGGCCGCGTTGAAGATACTACTCCGCGATCTCGAACCTGATCGGCTCCGTCGACCCGTACCAGTCGACGGCCGGCGCCTGCCCCGGCGCCAGGGACACGATGCCGCCGACGATGGCGCAGGTCGTATCGCGGTCGCCGAGTCCGGACACCGTGGCCCAGAGTGATTCCTTGTAGTCGACGAGGTATTGCGTCGCGCACCAGAGCGCGAACGGCACCGTGTCGGATGCGATCACCCGGCTGCCGTTGCCGAGTTCGACGACTACCGCGTCGATGGGCGTCCCTTCGGGGATATCGACGGCGCGGAGCAGGCCGTCTCGCGTCGCACCTGCCGGCGTGAACGCGATCGCCGTCTCGAGCAGATTCTCATCACGGACGACCGCCGCGGCCGCCACCGCCACGGCGATGGCGCCGGCCTGGCCCTCGGGATGGGCGTGGGTGACCATGGCCGACAGGCGCGCGTTCTGGGCGGCTGCCTCGAGATCGTCGGCGAAGTAGGCGCCGAGGGGCGCGGCCCGCATGGCGCCGCCGTTGCCCATGGATCCCTGTCCGTCGAATGGTGCGGCCGCCACTTCACGCCAGGGTCGGCCGGCGCCGATCAGGGCCAGGATATCATGGGCCGCGTTGCCGTAGCCGCGTGAGGGGTCGTCGTAGTAGCGGTCGGCGAACTGCTGGGCGAGCAGGTCGGGATCGATGCGCCGGTAGCGGCGGAGCACCTCCACGATGGAGATGGCCATGACGGTGTCGTCGGTGTAGCGCCAGGGGGCCAGCGGCAGTTCGCGCCGGCGGATCGATTCCTGCGCGTCGTATCGGAAGAATCGTTCGCCGAACGCGTCGCCGGTGGCCAGGCCTTGTAGGGAGAGCATGGTGCGGTCCACGGCGACCTGATGATCACGATCGGGATCGGCGGATGTGGTCATGGCGTCCTCGTCGAGATCGGGATCGGGTCGATAGGAATGGCCCGAGGTTGCCACACCGCCGGTGGCGAGGCAAGGGGGCGACAGGTTGCATCCGGCGACGATCGGCGGGTATCCTCTTTCGCGATCCCGTCGGTGTCGGTACCGACCGGCGCAAATTGCCTCGAGAGGTGGTCCGATGACTGGGCGCGAGTCGATTCCCGCAGGTCCCTACATGGCCATGGTGGTCTGCCTTCTGCTGATCGCGGGTCACGTATCCGGCAAGGAACCGATGGACGCGGACGCTGCCCGTCTGCAGTGGTTCCGCGACGCCAAGCTGGGCGTCTTCATCCACTGGGGGATCTACGCCGTCGACGGCATCGACGAATCGTGGTCGTTTCACAACGGACACGTCACTCACGACGACTACATGGCCCAGCTGGCCGGTTTCACGGCCGATCGCTACGACCCGCAACGCTGGGCTGGTTTGATCGAGCAGAGCGGCGCCCGTTACGCCGTGCTCACGGCCAAGCATCACGACGGCGTGGCGCTCTGGGACAGCGAGTGGACCGACCTGAGCGTGGTGACGCGAACTCCCGCCGACCGCGACCTCGTCACGCCCTACGTCGAGGCGTTGCGGGGTGCGGATTTGCGGGTCGGGCTCTACTACTCGCTCATCGACTGGTCGGATCCGGACTATCCCGGATTGCTGCGCGACGAGAAACACTACGAGGACGACCCGGTGCGCTGGACACGGTTCAGCGAATCCAATCACGGCCAGATCCAGGAGCTGTCTCGCCGCTTCCGACCTGACCTGGTCTGGTTCGACGGCGACTGGGAGCACTCGGCCGAGGAATGGGGCGCGGCCGAGATCCGTGCCATGCTGCTGGCAGACAATCCTGGCGTGATCATCAACTCGCGCCTGCAGGGATACGGCGACTACGCCACGCCGGAGCAGGGCATACCGATCACACGTCCGGACGCGGAGGCCTGGGAACTCTGCCTGACCATGAACGACTCCTGGGGCTACCAGCCCGGCGATACGAACTACAAGACGACCAATCAGATCATCCGGATCCTGGTGGAGTGCCTCGACATGGGCGGCAACCTGTTGCTGGACATCGGGCCGCGCGCCGATGGGACGATCTGCGCCGAGCAGGCGGAGATTCTCGAGGGAGTCGGGCGCTGGACCGGCAAGCACGCCGAGGCCATATACGGCACCCTGGCAGGATTGCCGGCGGGGCACTTCCACGGTCCGACAGCCGTGTCGCCAGACAGCAGCACCGTCTTCCTCTACCTGCCGCACCGGCCGGTGGGTCCACTGATGCTGAAGGGCATCGTCAATCCGGTGGCGGGCATCGACGTGGTCGGCGAGGGCTCACGGCTCGAGTGGGACATCAAGATGAAGCTGTCCTGGAGCGAGAAGCCCGGGGTGATCTACGTGGACGTTCCCGAAAACGTGAGCGATCCGGACGTGACGGTGGTCGCCATCAGGCTGGACGGACCGGTGGAGTTGTATCGCGAATGACGTCCTCCGGCCCCGGGGTCGTATCGCCGTGGTATACTCCCCGCGCCATTCCCGCCTGATCGCCGGGACCGCCTGCACACCATGGTCCCGGTCTCGCGCCGCGCGGCAGTCTGCACGCGGCCCGCAGAAAACCGGAGGGACCGCCATGAACGCGTCGCGTTTCGCCCACGCCGTCGTCGTCCTTCTCCTCGTGTCCGCGCCTCTCGCCGCCCAGCCCGACGCCTTCACCGTCCTCGGCCACTGGGAGGCCGGTCCCTGCATCGGTCTCGACATCCAGGGCTTCCGCGCCTACCACGGCAACGGCTGTCTCCTGGAGATCGTGGATGTCTCCGACCCGTACGCCCCTGAACCGGAAGGTCGCATCCTGTTGCCGGCGCGCATCGACGATGTGGTGGTGGCCGGTACCCTCGCCTACGTGGCCGACTCGTTCTGGGGTCTGCAGATCGTCGACGTCGCCGATCCCACGGCGCCGTTCCTGGTAAGTTCCCTGGTCATCGGCGACCGATCCGCCGCCCTCACCGTGTACGACGACCACGTCTACCTCGTCGATCGCTACGAGGGCTTGCGCGTCATCGATGTGTCCGACCCCGCCGATCCCTTCATGGTCCACCATGTCGACCCCGTACCGTTTCCCCAGGACGTGGTCGTGGTCGACGACCGTGTCTACCTCTCCACCTGGAACGGGGTCTTCCTCTACGACGCCAGCGATCCCACCGACCTCGTCCAGCTGTCGGTCATCCCCGAGGGCGCCTATTTCGGCTACGAGGGAATCACCGTTCGCGACGACCTCGTCTACGTTGCCGCGCGCCAGGGTGGTCTGCGGATCTGGGACGTGTCCGACCCGCTGCACCCCGAGTTCCTCGACGACCAGAACATGTCTGACACCGCCGTGGACGTGGACCTGCACGGAGACTTCGCGGTGGTGACCTGCTACCACGGGAGAATTCGGGTCGTGGACGTGACGAAGCCGCGAGATCTGGTGATCGTCGGCGGGATCCATCCGCCCGGCGTCTCGTACGAGATCCTGTGCCGTCGGGGGCTCGCCTACATCGCCGCGAACGTCGAGGGCGTGAGGATCCTCGACCTCGACGATCCCACCGAGCCGCAGATCGTGAACTACTGCCCGGTTGGCGGCTACGGCGTGGGCCTGGAGGTGCGCGACTGGGTTGCCCACGTGGTCGAGAACAACGGCGGCCTGCGCACCCTCGACGTGACCGATCCCACAACGCCGACACCTCTGGGCTACTGCCGAGTGGATGACGGATTCCTGGAGATCGCAATGCAGGGCGACATGGCCTACGTCGCGGCGCGTGATGGCGTGTGGGTGTTCGACATCGCCGATCCCGAAGCGCCCAGTCAGGTCGCGCTCCATGCGACGGACAGCACGGTGAGTGATATCGCGGTCGGCGACGACCTGGCCTGTGCATTGTTCGTCGGCGAGGGCTGCCTCGTGCTCGACGTATCGGACCCCGCGGCACCCACACCTCACGGCTGGCTCGCGCTGCCCGACGTTCAGGGGATGGCCCGCGGCGAGCGTTACACCTACCTCACCGTCACCGACTACGACCACGAGAACGGCGGCGTCTACATCGTCGATCATTCCGTTTCCGTAACCCCGTCCATCGTCGGTCGCTACGACACGTGGAAGGCGGTGCAGATCGACGCCGCAGGCGACCTCGTCTACTTCTACGGCCGCGGCGACGGCAACTCGCTGGGCGTGGTCGTCCTCGACGTGGCCGACCCCACCCGACCGAACCAGATCGGCTTCCTCGACCTGGACTGGCCGGCAGGCTCGTTCTCCGTCGGCGACGGATACCTGTACCTCTTCCAGATGTTCGGCGACAATCTGCTGGCCATCGACGTGTCCGACCCCACGGCGCCGCAGGTGGCGTCCGAATTCGAGCGCCCCGGCTGGCGAGCCTACGACATCCACGCCACCGGCGGGCTCGTCTACGTCAACGGCGTATGGGTGCTGCGCCATGACACGGTCACCGGGATCGCGGCGACGCCGGCGCTGCCGGCGGTTCACCTCTTCCAGAACGCCCCCAATCCGTTCAATCCGACCACCACCATCCGGTACCGCCTGCCGACCGCGAGCACGGTGTGGCTGGAGGTCTTCGACTTGCAGGGCCGCCTGGTGTGCCGACTGCGCAACGGCGAGCACGTGCCTGCCGGGCGCCATGGCGCAGTCTGGGATGGGCGCGATCTCCATGGTCGCGCTGCGGCGACGGGCACTTACTTGTACCGGCTCGAGGCCGCCGGGATCAACGAGTCGCGGACGATGGCTCTGGTGCGGTGATGCATGCTGGTAATCACTAAGGAGGGATCCAATGAATCTGCGACCGACCGGAATCCTGATCTGCCTCCTCGTCGTCCTGGCGATCACGGGCAACGGACATGCGGCAGGCGGCTACTGCCCCATTGGCCAGGTCTGGCCCGGGTTCGATCCCGAGTGGATCGAGGCCGGCACCATCGGCGGCGACGGCGAATCCTTTTTGGCGCTCGTCGATCCGAGGGACGGCTGCAACTGCCCGGTGGGCTTCGAGATGACGACGACGGAAGTCTACATGGTGTTCTCGGACGAGGTGTCCTTGCCGTACACCATCACGGTGTCGATGGGTCTACGAGAAGCGGTCGCCGATCCCGGTGGTCCGTTGCCATGGCTGCCCGGCGCCACGATCTGCGAGACACCGGTCCGCGATTTCACAGCCTTCATACCCAAGGACTTCGTCGGGTTCGGAATCGCCCTGGAGTGCGATTGCCGGTCCATGGAAGAGCCGTACTTCCTCTCCTTCACGATCCATTCGACCATGGAGCCGGCGGGCGGATTCTACACCGACGGTAGCGGCGTGCCCGAGCCGGGTCGCTACTTGACGTCGGTCGATGGCCAGTGGATCGATCTTGTGACCGTGGGACGTCTCACCCGAGGAGACCTCGTCCTGTCCGGGTCCGCGCAATGCTGCGAGACGCCGGTCGCAGTGTCGGAATCGAGCTGGAGCAGCGTGCGGGGCTTGTACCGCCGCTAGGTCGTCCGGCGCCATGAAAGAAACCGGCCAGTCGCCTGGCCGGTTTCTCTGGTTCTCGAACGCCGGTCAATGCAGAGCCTATTCCAGCAACAACCCGCGCACATTCTGCACCCGGCCGCCGGCCCGCACCTGCATCAGGTACGCACCGCTGGGCACCGACGCGCCGCCATCGTCCCGACCGTCCCAGGCCATGGTCTCCCAGCCCACGCTCTGCACGTCGTACTGCAGGCTACGCACCAGCGTGCCGCGCACGTCGTACACGTCCAGGGCCACCGGGCCGGGCGCCGCGACATAGAAGCGGGCCGTGGTCCGGGGATTGAACGGATTCGGGTAGAGGCTCAGGCCGAGGTCCGTGCGGGGGATCCGGTCGGGATCCACCGCGAGGATGTCGGTGAGTTCCACGTCGATGATGAGGTCGTAGCGCTGTACGTCGGGCGTACCGGCGGCCCGGTAGATGAGCACCCAGTAGTCGCCCGCCGCGGGCAGGGCGAAGTCCACGAGGAGTTCGCTTTCACCCAGTCCGGTGTCGTTGACCTGGGCGAGGATGTCGGTTCCATTGACGCCACCGAGCACGCGGAACGTGAGGTCCATGACCTCGTCGGTGTCCACGATCACGCCTTCGAGATTGTAGCGTTGCCCCACCGGGTCGACCGTCACGTTGAGCAACGAGGCGCCCGTGGTGGTGAAGTGGAAATAGTCGTAGTCGACCGACGTGGTCAACGACACGGGGTACTCGGTGGTGAAGGCGCCTTCGAGGGCGCCGAGGTCCGTGGCGGCGGCGACCGTGTTGTTGAACTCGAACGTGTCGCCGTAGTAACGCATGCCGCCGCGAACGTCGTCATCCTGCGGCCCGTCGAAGTTGGTGCAGATGAAGGGTTCCATCAGCTTCTGGCAACTGTTGGGCGAGACGTGCAGGAGTCCGAGGCCATGACCGTGCTCGTGACGGCAGATGTTCCGCATGAAGACGTAGTTGTTGTACGAGTAGCTCCAGTTCTCGCTGATATCGAGCACCATGTCGGCGACGTTGGGGAAGTAATCGTAGGCCAGGACGCCGTTGACGCCGTCGATGTAGTGAGCGCCGATGCGGACGTCGCCGCGGAGGCCGACCACGCCGGGCGAATTGGGGAAGGCCGCGCCGTCATCGGACACTTCCATGTAGGTCACGCCGATCTGCTTGCCCCAGTCGTTGAACATGTCGGCGAAGATCGCCTTCCAGACGGCCTCGCTGCCGAAGTGGAGGTTCATCTCGGCGTAGAGCCGACTGCCGGAACCGGGTTCGTCGGCGCCGGGAATCCACACGCCGTCGTCGAGGAAGCTATAGGTGAGATTGATGGGGGCGTTGGAGGCGACCGACCCGTCCAGGGCGGTGGTGGACCAGCGCTGATTCAACTGGTACTTGTCGCCGCTCCAGGTCGGCAGGCTGCGGAGGAGTTCCTCGACGCGCTCGGGCGGTGTGTCGGGGTGCAGGCAGAAGGCGATCTGGTCGGTCATGACGCAGAACTGCGGCGAGTCCTCGCCGAAGACCCGCGCCGCGTCCTTGGTAACGAGCTGGCCGACGGTGAGGTTCAGGGCGTCGAAGAAACTACCCTCGGTCTCAGCGTCGCCGGCGGCCGATGCCAACGGGGCTGCGAGCAGCAACGCGAGAGCCAGGAGGGCAGAGCAGTACAGGGGGCGGGTCGATATCCACTTCATGGGTCACTCCCGATTCTCGGATGGGGTGGGGTCGATCAGCATCGCACATTATCTCACAAATGGAGCAGGCGCGTCGCGGAATCGCACCGTTTCGGGCTGTTTCGTCGCTCTGGTTCATGGTCAGGAATCGATATCGAGTCGGGCATGGGGTGCAGAATCCTGTAGCGGTCAATCTACGTCGAAAGGGGGAGATTGGCTTGTCGGCGGTGGTTCGTGTTCGGCGCCCGCGGAGTCAAGATCAAGGGCTGGCTGGAGATGGAATGAGAACCCGGAGCGGTGGTCGGCGACCCCGATGCGTCCGGACTGCGCTGCTGGGCAAGTTCTCGTCAGGCTCCGGTCCGGGAGTACGCCATTCATAAAAGCAGATAAAACTTCTGCACATTCCCGCCCCGAACCGTGTCTTCCCGGTGAAGCGGACCGACAGATTGCGGTCCGATCACTCGCCAAACTGGAGGCACGACCATGAAAACTCTATTCCGTCAGCGAATCGCACTGTTCGTTCCGTTTCTGTTCCTGCTGAGCCTCGGCCTGGTCGCCTGCTCCGACGACACGCTCACGGCGCCGACCGGCTCCGAGCCCCAGACCTCGCTCGACGAGGCCTGGCAGCACGAGGTCGACGCCCTGGCCGCCCAGGTCGGCCCCGACGTGATGGCGGAACTGGCTCCGCAACTCGAGCAGGCGCGGGAGTCTCTCGCCGACGGCGCCCTCAAACACGGCCGCCGGCTCTACCTGTCCTATGCCACCACGGCGTTCGACGAGGAACTCCTCTACTACGACGGCTGGTCCACCATCTCCGGCGCCTTCACCGGATTCGCCACCCACGAGCTCGACTACACCACCGATCCGTTCGGACAGACTACCTTGAAGACGCTGACCGACGGCAACGGCGACGACCACGTCATCGCGACCATCGGCTTCTTCACCGTCAGCGAGGACGGTCTCAACATCCAGTTCTGGGGCGACGGCGAGTTCGCCGGAGGAACCGGTCGCTACGACGGCGCCACCGGCTCGGTACGCTATTTTGGCGACGCCAGCTTCGTCACGGCGACCGGCCGAATCGTTGAGTTCGGGTGGGTGTCGCTGGGGCACTAGTTCGATCCCGGTGATCGCGAATGGCCCGGACTCAGGTCCGGGCTTTCCACTGCCCTCGGACATCGTCGGACCTCACCGCACGGATCTTCGTGGATGGCAGGGACCGGAATCCCGAGCATCCTACTCCATCATTTCTAGCAATTTCATTCATAGCTGGTAGTCGATCTCGCTCTCGTCGTCAGAAATCAGACGAATCAAGTTCCCAATCCATCCCCAAACCGTGTTCTCCCTCATGAGCGGACCAATTCCACGAGGTCCCGTCATTCGCCCAAGAAGGAGGCATGGTCATGACCATCATCACACGCCATCGAGTTCTGTTTCTTTTCCTGTTTCTATTGAGCCTTGGCCTGGTCGCCTGTTCCGACGACACCGTCACGTCGCCCACCGGTACCGACCCGCAGCCGTCACTCGACGACGTCTGGCAGACCGAGATCGACGCCATCGCCGCCATGGACGGCGGCGCCGAGCTTCTCGAGGAGCTCGCCCCGGAACTCGAGCAGGCTCGCGCCTCGCTCGACGACACGGCGCTCAAGAGCGGCGGCTCGCTCTTCATCGCCCTGCAACGGACGCAGGTCGAGGTGGTGCCGCCGTACCCGCCGCCGTACGTGCACCTGCTCATCTACTACCAGGGCGTGGGAACCGTGCTCGGCCGCCATACGGGATTCTCCGATTCGTATGTCGACATCACCGTCGTGCCGGCGGTACAGACGGGGATCACGACCTATACCGACGCCCATGGTGATGATCTGGTGATCGATTCCCTGGGCTACAGCGACGTCGGTCCCCAGGAAGGCACCACGGCGATCTGGGGCGACGGTACCGTCACTGGCGGCACCGGTCGTTTCGAGGACGCCAGCGGCAATGCGTCGTACATCGGCCTGGTCGACGATGCGGCGGCCGCGGCGCGGGTGGTCTGGGTCGGATGGATCCATCTGGACGACTAGTTGGTGGGAGACGCCGCCGCCGAGAAAGGAGCCCGGGCAAGTGTCTGGGCTCCGTGACGCTTCGCCGGCCGCCGGCCTTCCTGGATGACCGAAATCAGAAAACCCCATGCCGGATCCCGCCAAACCAGCTAAATTCACTCCTAATTGATAATGTCATTCCCCACCGCCGATCCAGGACCACTCATGAACCTGCTCGTGAAGCTGAATCTCATCCTGATCCTGGTCTTCGCCCTGGGGCTCGTTCCCGCGGCCATGATCTCGCGCGACCTGCTCACCACCAACGCCGAGACCCAGGTGGTCCAGAATGCACGCATCATGATGGAGACCGCCATGGCCATGCGCGGCTACACCGTGGGCCAGCTGCGCCCGCTGCTCGCACCACTCATGGAGGACGAGTTCCTGCCCCAGTCGGTGCCCGCCTACTCGGCCACCGAGATCTTCAACGCCCTGCGCGAGAACCACCCCGAGTACACCTACAAGGAAGCCACGCTCAATCCCACCAACCCGCGCAACCGGGCCGTGGACTGGGAGACCGACCTGGTGAACGAGTTCCGGCGCGACGAGAGCCGCACCGAGATCGTCGGCCACCGCGACACGCCCCTCGGGCCGTCGCTCTACCTCAGCAAGCCCATCAAGGTGTCCAACGAGAATTGCCTGGCCTGCCACACAACGCCGGAGCAGGCGCCCCAGTCCATGCTCGCGGTTTACGGCACCGAGGGCGGCTACGGCTGGCAGATGAACGAGATCATCGGCGCCCAGATCGTGCAGGTGCCCATGAGCGAGCCGGTGCGTCTGGCCGAGGTGGCGTTCCGCAAGCTGCTCCTGGTGCTGTTGGGCCTGTTCGTGTTCACGCTGGTGGTGCTGAACGTGCTGCTCTTCGCCGTGGTGGTGCGACCCATCCGCCAGCTCGCCGTCATGGCCGACCGCGTCAGCCGCGGCGACGTCGACGTGCAAGACGTCAAGGTGAGCGGCAACGACGAGGTGGCCACCCTCGCCGGTTCGTTCGGCCGCATGCGCATCAGTCTGGCCAAGGCCATGTCAATGCTGGAGGAAGGTTGAGATGACCGCCGAACAGGGCAGCGGCAGTTCTCCCTTCGATCCCACGGTGATCAACGAGAACCAGAACTGCTTGCCCGAGCGCTACGAGATCCTCAAGATCCTGGGCTCCGGCGGCATGGGCCGCGTGCTCCATGCCCGCGACCGCGTGCTCGACCGCGAGGTGGCCGTCAAGTTCCTGATCGACCGCTACGCCTCCGACGAAGCCTTCTCTCAGCGCTTTCTCGGCGAGGCCCGCGCGGCGGCCAGTCTCAATCACCCGAACATCGTGCAGATCTACGAGTTTGGTCGCACCGAGACCTGCGCCTTCCTGGTCATGGAATTCGTCGACGGTCGTACGCTGCGGGACCTCATGGCCGAGCATGGTCGCTATTCCGAGGCGCGCGCCACCGAACTGGTCGAACTGGCCTGCGAGGCTCTGGGGGCCGCCCACGCTCGCGGCATCATCCACCGCGACGTGAAGCCCGACAACATGATGCTGACGCGCTCGGGCGAGTTCAAGCTCGTGGACCTCGGCCTGGCCAAGACCCTGGGCAGCGACGGCTCGCACACCGAGACCGGCCAGTCCATGGGCACGCCACACTACATCTCGCCGGAGCAGGTGCTGGGCGCCAAGGTCATCGATCAGCGCGCCGACATCTACTCCCTCGGCGCCTCGCTGTACTGCATGGCCTCGGGCAAGGTGCCCTTCGAAGGGTCCAGCGGCGCCCACATCATGTCGCGCCACCTCAACGATCCACTGCCTGATCCGCGCGGCATCGTCCCCGAGCTGAGCGAGGGATTCTGCCACGTGGTCTCCAGGGCCATGGCCAAGGATCCCGGCCAACGATTCCAGAACACGGACGAACTGCGCGAGGCGCTGGCCCGGGTGCGCGCCCTGGCACCGGCCGCGGCCGATCACGTGGCCGGTGCCACGGCGGAGGCCCGCTCCGGAATCGGATCGGGGGGGCGCTCCTCGTTCGCCGGCGGGTTCGACCGTCCCGACCTCGAGGCCATCGAGGGTCGCCTGGCCCACACCATCGGGCCGGTGGCCAGGTTGCTGGTGGATCGCGAGAGCCGCCGCGCCGTCAGTCGCCACGATCTGCTCCAGACCCTTGCCGGCCAGATCCCCGGCGACCGCGATCGTCGCCGTTTCCTGCGCGAGTGCGGCATGGAGGTCACCGGCGACACCAGCGATCTCGGCATCGGTAGCGGCAGCCGGCCGTCGCCCAACCAAGCCGCCGCCGCTCTCGATCCCGACGTGGTGGCCGCGGTCACCCGTCACCTCACCGATCGCATCGGTCCGGTGGCGCGCGTGCTGGTCAAGAGGGAGGCCGCTGCGGGCGGTGGCCTCGCCGACGTGGTGCGGCGCCTGGCTGACCAGATTCCCGACCCTGGGGCGCGCCAGGGCTTCCTGGACGCGGTGGGACCGCTGGGCTGACCATCGCGTCTCTGTTGATATTGTCGTATCGTGAGTGGGCCACCGCCCGTTTCAGGGCGATGGGACCCGGAGTTCTCGATGGCCCGCCTGAACGACCTCTTCGCCTCTCATCCCCACCTCCGCGCCGTCATCGATGCGGTCCTCGAAGGCCGTCAGGGAACGATCGTCACCTTCGACGATCCGCCTCGTGCCGCGCGCCTCGAGCTTGGTTGTTACGTGATCCCCGGCGGCGATCCCACCACCTCGATCGCCCGCCTGGCCCTCGCCGGACTCACCGGCCCCCTCGAACTGGTCGTGCCCGACGACGATCGCTGGCGTCGACTCCTTGCCGAGACGTTCGGCGATCGGCTCGAGGACCGTCCCATGCGCGCCTATCTGCCCGAGTACCTCGAGCCCGACCGCCTCGACGGCCAGGCGAGGAGGTTCCCGGATGGGTATCGGCTCGCGGAGATCGGCATTGCGGAGGCCGCCGGCATCGGCGATGAACTCTCGCCCCATGGGATCGACGTGTTCGGTGGTCCGGACGAGTTCGTTCGCCGCGGTTTCGGTGTCTGCGCCGTGCGGGACGGCGTGGTCGCCTGTGCCGCCACGACCTACAGCCTCAGCGCTGCCAAGGCGGAGGTCGCCATCGCCACCCACGCCGACCATCGCGGCCAGGGACTGGCCAACGCGGTGAGCGCGGCCATGCTGGCGACGTGCCTGCGGCGCGGTGTGGAGCCGCACTGGAACGCATCGAACCCCGTGTCGCAGCGACTGGCGCTGCGACTGGGTTTCGTGCAGGTCGGGGTGTGCGAGATCTCGATGCTGGACGGAACCTGATCCCTACGTGGCGTCATTCGAGCTTCTCGATGAACTTCCGCGCGATGTCGCGCCGAATGGCGGGATCATCTCCCCGAATCATCCGCTGACGCACCAGGTCGCACATCACTACGGTGTCGATCTTGTCGACCAGACCATTCAGGCAGTCTTCAAGACCGGTGATAGCATTCAGGGCATCGCTCCGTACCACGGGGGCCGCGTGGTAGTCGGGGAAGTGGGCCAGGTCGTCTTCGAGCGTCACGTACGTTTCGGTGAAGAGTTCTGGATCAGATTCCTGGCTCACGATGGCGTCGGCGGATCCATTGTCGAGGTCGTCGAAGAGGTCGTTGATATCCCGGGGATACACGCGGGCGAACTCCATGTCATAGGTGTGCTTGAGGCCGTCGAATCCATCCGACCGGTTGAGGAACTCGACGTAGCCGGCAAACGTCAGGCGCGGCGAAAGCCTGGCGAGGTCGCTGAGGTTGGTGATATTCAGCTCACTCGCGCGCTCGGCGCGCATGGCCACGCAATAGTTGTCGCGCAGTCCCCAGAGCTTCAGCCACCGGGCGCCATACCTGGCCTCGGAGAGAGCGTTGACTTCCTGTCGCAATTGTTCCGGCGTCTTGTTCCGGTGGTCGAGGTTGTGGAATCCGCAACCAGTACCGGTGAACTCGACGTAGAGATCGATCCAGCCCTGCTGCAGATGGACCAGATTGCGCAGGGTCGATCCGTTGGGGATACGTCGAACGACCGTGACGTCCGGAAAGCAGCTTTCGATGCGAACGGCGAGGATCTCGCCCAGCAACTCTGCCGATGGACTGCCCTTGGCGCCCACGACGATCTCGCGGCGAGCGAGTCGGGCCGAGTGATTGGAATCCGGTCCTCCCAGCATGGGAGCGAAGATGGCCTCGGCGTTGCCGATCTGCAGGCTGAACTGCCCCGCCACGCCATCCATCTTCTCCTGGGTCTCGCGCATTTCCAGCTGCAGTTCCTGTCCGGAGATCTTCAGCGAGAGCTTCTGGACCGCAGAGATCGCAGCCGGCAGTACGAACGGCAGGAACAGGAGTACGAATATGATAATGCGCTGATCCGTGGCGCGTAGTGCGGCAAGTGGGGCGAATCCAAGTTCGGCGGCTAGAAAGGTGAGGAGACCAGCCAGGTAGATGATCAGCGCAAGCCACGAAGCGCTTCGGCGGAGTTGCTCGCCCATGGTCGGCTTCTTGTATCGGCTGCTCACGGTGACCTCCCCGGGACGATTCGCAGGTAGCGGCCATTCACATCGACCATGCGGCCGCGATTGGGATCAGTGAGAATGAGAACGCGACAGATGCCGGCCGTGGAGTCGGGTGGGTCGACTCGGGCCTCGGTGTAGGCGGTGCCCCAGGTGATCACGGCGGCTCTCGTACCCACGGGCAGCAGGAGCGTTCGCCTTGGTGCTTCGGGTTCGTGGGCCACGATCGATTCGCCCACGGGTGCAACGAGTTCGACGATGGTGTCGTCAGACCCGGCAGCGTCGCCTTGGTGCGACAGATCGACCAATCCGCTTGCGATCAGTCGACCGAGGGCCGCGTCGAACTCTTCTTTGAATCCGAAGCTGCTGGGATTGAGCTTAGGGACCATGAAGTACTGCTCGGTTTCTACCGACAGGTTTGGAATCACCCGGATCTCCGACTGCCGATTCGGGAAGTCGCGTGCCAACAGCGCTTTACCGACGCGCAGTGCCGCGGGGACGAAGTCCACGCCCTCGTCGACGAGTAGGCGCTTGAACGCCGAACTCTCGTCCGGTTCCACGACAGCGTCGTTCAGGATGGCGTCGATGGGAGTGGGATACGCGTAGTCCTCGCTCAGCACCGGCTTGCGGTCGGCGAGTTCTTCCAGGCTCGTGACTTTCCCAAGGTCCGCATTGAGGCGGTGATTATAGAATATGACCGTGGGAACCTTGACGATGGCGCGTGAAAAATAGAAATGCTTCTGGCGCTCCTCGGTCCGGATATACGGAAACGTGCCCCGGATCCCATCGTCGCTTTGACTGTCCTCGGCCAACTCCCTGGCGCGTGGCCAGGTCATGAACTCGTACCGAGGGCGTAGCCGCATCTCGGCCAGGACGAGAGTGACCAGCTGGGCGCACTCACCATAGCCTTCGAGGTCTCGCCCCACGTAGGGAGGCCAGTCGCCCGTGACCAGTTGTACCTCGGATTCCTGTGCAGACCCCGGTTCGACCATCCAGAAGGACAGGAACAATGAGAAGAAGACCACCGCGATGGCCGTCTTGATCGGATCGCGGGCGAGGTGATGCATGGCGACAGTATAGGCAGCGGTGAAGTTCGTACTCAATAGAAGAGTTCGATACTCCCGATACGCCCGGAATTCGTCCGCGCCGCGGACAGGCCACGGGACTCGCTACTTGATCACCCCATCCATCCCCAGTGTCCGCCGGATCAATCCCAGCTGCCCGCAATGATACGCCTCGTGAAAGGCCAGTCCGGCCAGCAGCGAACCCACGGTTTCCTTGTCCGAGTCGCCCGGACTGAAGGGTGCCTTCTCGGTGAGCATCTCGTCCTTCAAGCTGGCCAGCCCGGCCAGGAGCGGCTCCTGGGCGCGGTTGAACGCGTCGCGGAGCTCGGCGGGTGAGATAGTACCGGCGGGGTTGGTCACAGCGTCGGAGCTGCGCTTGTAGCGGTCGATGATCTCCACGGGCATCACGGGCTCCTGACCCAGCATGACCAGGGCGCCGTTGCGAGCCTGGACCATGTGGCCGAGGACCCAGTTGAGGCAGTTGCCGGCGTCCTGGATCTGATGGTAGTAGGCGTCGTCGTCGATGCCTTCGAGGGTGGCGTTGACCACCCAGTGCGCGTGGCCGATCTGGATGGAGAGCGTTTCGGCGAGTGACTTTGCATTCATGATTCCTGATCTCCTCGGTCGACGGGCGCGGTGGCCCGGGCGATGGCGGTCATGACGTTGCGGAATCCCTGCAGGTCCGCCTCGGTGAGCTGATCGGCGATGCTCTGCTCGAAGGTCTCGAGCGTGGCGCGGATCCGGTCGGCCTGCGCGTGTCCCGCCGCGGTGAGTTCGAGCAGGAACGAGCGCCGGTCGCCGGGATTGACGTCGCGGGTGAGCAGTCCCTTTTCCACGAGCCGGTCGGTCACTCCTGTGAGCGTCGACTTCTTCAGCCCGAAGACCTCGACCACCGCGCCGATGGGGCACGGTCCGTAGCTGCGCAGGTAGCTGAGCAGGTGGGCCTCGGTGCCGGACAGGCCGGTGAGCAGCGAGCGTGCGCCGAGGTGGTCGCCGATGAGGCGGGTGGCCTTGTGCAGCGGCGAAAGGAACTGCAGGGGCGGGTTGTTCGGATTGGGATAGTTCATGTACGTACTATAATAACGTTGGAGGGATTCGGCAATGCACGGGCCGGCCGTAAGCGGGATAATACTGTATACAGGAACTTCGTGAAGACATATCTTGACATTGAGCGACAACAGTGTACTTTTACGACATGAGAAAGGAGACAGTCATGAAGACGAAACCAGATATTCTCACCCTCGCCCAGGCCGCAGAGTACCTCCAGGTGTCGGAGCGAACCATCCTCCGCATGCTCAAGGAGGGGAAGATCCCCGGCCGCCAGGTAGGGTCGCAGTGGCGGTTTGACCGGGAGCAGTTGCGTGGGTGGGTCCGAGGCGAGGAGCCCACGCCGGCTCCTGAAATGACCCAGCTCGAACTCATCGAAAAGGAGCGGGCCCGCCTCGGGGTCGACCTCCCCGAGATGCTGGTCGACATGCAGCAACTGGCCCGCAAGCGCCTCGCCGATCGCGGAGAGGACTGACCATGCCCACGGCCCACGTATTCCAGATCAACGCGTCCGACGGTGGGGTGCCCAAGTTGCCCCTCGCAAGGGCCGAGATCACCGAGAACGGCCTCGCCGGCGATCGCCAGAACGACCTCAAGAACCACGGCGGACCGGAGCGCGCCGTGTGCCTCTACTCGCTAGAGCGCATTCTGGCGCTGCAGGAGGAGGGGCACCCCATCGTTCCGGGTGCCGCCGGCGAGAACCTCACGCTCACCGGTGTCGACTGGGAGGCCCTGCAGCCGGGCATGACCCTGCGCCTGGGCGCCGACGTGGTGATCGAGTTGACGCGGTACACCGAGCCGTGCGGCAAGATCGGGGGCAGCTTCACCGGGCGGAATCACCGGCGAGTTCTGCAGGACGAGCATCCGGGATGGTCGCGATTCTACGCGCGGGTGCTGCGCGGGGGCTCGGTGTGTGTCGGGGATCCGGTGGAAATCGGCTGATCGCCCGATCAGGCCGCCGCGTCGTCCAGCAGGTCCAGCATCACGGCCACGGCGTCGCCGATCCGCGCCGCGCTGCTCGGCAGGCGGCTCAAAAGGCCCAGCCCGTAGCAGGTCGTGGTGAGTGACCGGGCCAGGCGTTCGGGGCGCACCTCGGCCTTCAATTCGCCCTGCTGCTGTGCGCGCTCGAGCGCGCTGCGGAATCCATTCTCGAACCGCGCCACCTGTTCCTCCACCGCGGCCAGCGCTTCGGCGTCGTCACGGGTCTCCACCATGGCGGTGACCGTGAGGCAGCCACCGGTGGGGCAGGTGGGGGCCAGGGCGGCAAATCCGCGGATCAGCGTCCGCACGTTCTCGAGGGGCGAACCCTCGGCTTGTAGCAGCGCCAGCTTGGCGTCGACCTCACGACGGCCGTAGCTCGCCAGCGCTTCGAGATACAGTCCCCGCTTGTCACCGAAGGTGTTGTAGAGGCTCTGCCGGCAGATGCCGAGCTGCGCGATCAGGTCGGGTACGCTGGTGCCCTCGTAGCCGCGTTCACGGAACATGTCGACGGCGCCGTCGAGAACCTTGGTGGCGTCGAAACTGCGGGGGCGGGCCATGGTCATTCTCCTTTGTAGACTGATCGTTCCTAAATTACCACGATTCCGACCATTTGGCAAAGGCTCGATTCGGTTCCTGCAGGCGATCTGCGCCAGATAGCAGCTGGAGATCGATTCCGGGCAAAGTCTATCCCTTGCGGTTAAAGAACGACCAGTCTATATTGCCGACCGTAAACACGAAATCCGCCACTCGGCGCTCCGGATCGGTGATTCCATAGAAAGGACGTTCCCATGAACGTGACCAACCAGGCCCAGGCTCTCTTGACCCCCTTCGCCATGGGGGATCTCGATCTCACGAATCGCGTGGCCCTCGCGCCCATGACCCGCGCCCGGGCCGGCGAGACGCGCCTGCCCAACGCGCTGATGGCGGAGTACTACGTCCAGCGCGCCGGCGCCGGTCTCCTGATCACCGAGGCCACCTCGGTGTCCGAGCAGGGCATCGGCTGGGTCGGCAATCCCGGCATCTACACCGATGCGCAGGGCGAGGCTTGGCAACAGGTCACCGACGCGGTCCATGCGGCCGGCAGCAAGATCTTTCTGCAGTTGTGGCACTGCGGCCGCACGTCGCACAGCGACTTCCATGGCGGTGAGCCGGCCGTGTCCGCGTCGGCCATCCGGATCGAGGGCGACGGGGTCCACACTCCGCTGGGCAAGAAGGACTACGAGGTCCCCCGCGCCCTGGAGACCGACGAGGTCTTCGGCGTCGTTGCCGATTTCGTGGCTGCCGCTCGTCGCGCCAAGGCGGCCGGTTTCGACGGTGTCGAGGTGCACGGCGCCAACGGCTACCTGCTCGACCAGTTCCTCCAGTCGGCCACCAACAAGCGCACCGACAAGTACGGTGGCAGCGTCGAGAACCGATTCCGACTCATGCGCGAGATCGTCGAAGGCGTGATCGAGGTCTTCGGCGCCGGCCGCGTGGCGGTACGCCTGTCGCCCAACGGCGTGTACAACGGCATGGGGTCGGACGACTTCCGCGAGACCTTCCGCTACGCCGCCGAGCAGCTCGACGATTACGGCCTGGCCTACCTGCACGTCATGGACGGTCTGGCCTTCGGCTTCCACGAGAAGGGCGAGCCGATTACGCTGCCCGAGTTCCGCGCCTACTTCCGCGGACCCTTGATGGGCAACTGCGGCTACGACCAGGACACCGCCGAGGCCGCCGTGGCCAGCGGCGCCGCCGACATGATCGCCATCGGTCGTCCGTTCATCGCCAATCCCGATCTGGTGGAGCGTTACCGCAACGGCTGGCCCCTGGCCGCCGACACCGAGATGACCACCTGGTACGGCGGTGACGAGGCGGGCTACACGGATCTTCCCTCGTACCGGGAGGCATAGATTGAGCACGCTCCAAGATCGCATGGATCGTATCCGCGAGAGCTTCGTGGCCCAGTCGCTCGAGGATCTGCGCCAGGTCTACCTGGGCTTCGGCATCGACCTGGCCGACTACCACGGCGACGACGGGTGGGAGCTGCCGCTGTCCACGCGGTTGGTGGTGCGCTCACTCGGTTGAGGTTGCCCAACGGCCGTTGCTGGTTCAGAGTCACCCGGGAGTGCGTCGCGACGCTTCCCGGGTGAACTCGTTTCAAAGGACCGTCATCGTGCAGACCATCAGGTGGGGCATCCTCGGACCAGGCAGTATCGCTCGCCAGTTCGCCACCGGACTGCAGGAGGCCGCCGGCGCGGAACTGGTCGCCGTCGGCTCGCGGGACGGCGAACGAGCGGCGGCATTCGCCGGCGAGTTCGGCGCTCCGCACGCTCACGGCAGCTACGCGACCCTGGCGGCCGATCCCGATGTCGACGCTATCTACATCGGCTCGCCCCACTCCGGTCACGAGGAGCACACGCTGCTCTGCCTGCGCGGCGGCAAGCACGTCCTGTGCGAGAAACCCCTGGCCATCAACGCCCGCCAGGCGGAGCGCATGATCGACACGGCTCGCGGCGCCGGTCTGGCGCTGATGGAAGCCGTGTGGACGCGGTTCCTGCCCACGCTTGTTCGGGTGCGTGAACTGGTGGCCTCAGGCACCATCGGTGAGGTGCGCATGGTCCAGGCCGATTTCGGCTTCCGGGCCGAGTTCAATCCGAAGAGCCGACTCTTCGCGCCCGAGCTGGGCGGCGGCACTTTGCTGGACATCGGGATCTATCCGCTGAACCTGGCCTTCATGCTCTGCGGCGAGCCGACCGAGATCCACACGACCGCGAACCTCGGAACGACGGGTGTCGACGAGGAGGCTGGAATCGTCCTGCGTCACGCCGGCGATCGGCTCTCGATCCTCGCATCGTCATTCCGCGTCGACTCGCCGCGCGAGGCGCACATCCTCGGCACCGAGGGCCGGATCACCATCGGCTTTCCCTGGTGGGCCGGGACCCGGCTTCGGCTGCAGACCCGGGACGGTCGCGACGAGGTCATGGATCTGCCGCACCGCGGCTGGGGCTACACCCACGAGGCGGAGGCGTTCATGGACGTGATCCGCGCGGGGCGGCTGGAATCCGATGTGATGCCACTGGATGAAAGCCTGGCCATCATGCGGACCATGGATGCGATCCGCGAGCGGTGGGGATTGCGGTATCCGGTTGACTGACTGCTCGAGATGCGGTTCGTCAGCGACCGCCAGGCACCGGCTTCCCAGGCCCGTCTCCATCTACGCGGACCACCGGAGTCGTGGCGATGGAATCCTCGATCGGACTGGCTTCCAGAAGTGGCGCGGCCCCGAAATCCGGCACCTCGAGCAATTCGACGATGCGTTCGACGGACGTCGCCAGCGCGTTCTGTTCCTTTTCCGAGAGTTCCTCGAGTCCTCGCGCCAACCGGTCCTGCATGGGGGACGGAACTCGACCGAGCAGGTCCCGACCCTCGTCGGTGACGTGCAACAGGATCTGCCGCCGGTCTTTCAGGCTGCGCTCCCGCAGGACCCAGTCCTTCTGCTCCATACGATCGATGATCCCCACCACGGTGCTGCTGCTCAGGTGCACCAGCTTGGCCAGCGCAGTCGCCGTCATGGGTCCATCGTCATGAAGCGTCTGCAAGCAAAGGACTTGCGGACCTGTAACACTGTATTCCGCTGATAACCGCCGCGACTGGACATCGGCGGCGCGCATGATGCGGCGCAGGGATCGCAGGATCCACAGGTCATAACGTGGATGAAGGGTCACGGCCGGCCTCCGGCGAGGTTGGTTTCAACAAGAACTATTCTAATGGAATATAATAACCCTGCTGCGGACTTCTTTGTGCACGGTTCATTCATCGCACATAATACCATACGGACAAAGGCTTTGAAGGGTCTTGTTTCGAGTTCGAATGCCGTTTTCCGATCGGGCGATGTCAACTAATTCATTGCTTCAGAAATGATTCGTACAATATTGTTTCCTCCAGCAACTAACTCGGAGGCTCAATCGTGACAACGCTTTCCAGTCGCCAACTCGAACTCGCCGGCATGATCAGCGAAGATGCTGCTGCGCGGCAGTGGCGCGACTGGCGCTGGCAGATGCGCCACTGCATTCGCGAGGTCGGCGATTTCGAGCACCTGCTCGGTGTGAACTTCGAGGGCAGGGAGCGCCGCGAC
>PIVY01000372.1 GCA_003353795.1 bacterium | reverse complement strand
GCTCGTTCTTGCAGCAAGCCTCGGGCTTGGAGCTCGAGGTTGGGGTTGGTGTCTTTGAGCGCCACCACGTAGCCGTAGCCCTGCTCGTCGAGCCAACCGGCGTGCTCGCGGCTGATCACGCCTGCGTCCGAGGTGACCACCTGAAACAGATCGCTTCTGCCGTAAGCCGCCACCAGTCGTTCGAAGAAAGCGCGGAAGCTTCCCATTTCGTTGCTCCACGCCGCGATGGGAAGCTGCTGGATGCACACCGCAGCGCGTGAGCTGATGAGCGTGGCGTTGAGCACGCGGTGCAGATACCGCGCTGGGCGGTCCTCACCACCTTGACGCTGGCAGGTGTAGGGATTGGCCGGCTCGTCCAGCACCGCCTGCACCTTGCCATCGATGGCGATGACCCCGACGGGCAACCGCTCTGGCCTCAGCGCCTTGCGCCGCTGCTCGGCGCGCACCTGTCGGTGCAGCTGGGCCAGCAGCTCCGACGGCGCCACTTGCGCCAGCGCATCGCCCAGCGTCGAGTCCGGCACCCGCCGGCGGATGCCGAGCCGGCGCAGCAGCTTGGATCCGGCAAGGTCATCGCTGAGCTGCTCGGCGCGCCGCAGGCTGCGCGACAAGAGCACCAGGCTGGTGAGCGCACAGCCCAGAAGTGCCGCCAGCTTCCAGCGCCGACCGCGGCGGTCACGAGGGTCGCGCACGCGCCGAAACAGCAGCGCGTCTTGCCGCTGCTGCAGATAGGTTTGCATCGTCTTGATTCGTCGTCGTAGATTCATGGCCTCGTTTTTCGAGATTGGGAGCGGTGAGCTTGGTAGGCGTCCGCTCCCGTTTTCGTTCCATCGCGCAGGCCACCTTGGCAGAAAGCAGCGATCACAAAAAGGCCGAAATAGGCGGGCCGCCGCCCTGCGGCGGCGAGCCCGCTCAGCGGTCAGCTGTGCCGCCGAATGAGCCCCGTCAGCATCGCGCAGACCCGGTCAGCTCGGTCCAGCACCGCCACCAACTCCTGCTCGCTGACCAGCCGGTAACTGAAGGCCCGCTCCATGTGGCACGCCACCTCGCCGGCTTCGCCGCGTGCCTCGACGAAGCGCTGCCGCTTCTGCTTCGGTGTGTAGCGGTTGGCGCCCTCTCCGATGAGGGCCGCCACTCCATCGGCGCTGCGCCGCAGCTGGTCGGCCAGCTTGCGGTGACCATCGCCGAACCGCGCCGCCAGTGGCTCGGCCAGGTCGGCTATCTCGGATGCCACCCGGTAGGCGTCCAGCTTGTGGTGGGCGAATCGATACTTGCTCAGGTCCATCGGTGTCCTCCTTGCTCGTCGGAGGGCCGTAGACGCGGCCCTCACCCAAAGAGGGCCGCGGCGCAGGACCGGAGGCGAGTGAGGAGGACGCCGATGGACCACCTGTCTCATCGGCAGCAGT
>PIVY01000371.1 GCA_003353795.1 bacterium | reverse complement strand
GCAACAATACCACGTACGGCTTCCGCGGCGTCGGCATCGCCCCCAACGTGCTGGACGGCAATGTCGCCTTCACCGGCAACGGCACCGGCATCCGCATCGATGACGTGCCGGCGCTCTCGTTGACCACGGCCATGACCATCAGCGCCAGCACCACCGCCGGCATCCACCTCGACGGCTGCGACGCCCCGACCCTCGACAACCAGGTGCTGACTGGCAACGTTGGCACCGATGGCGCCCTGCACCTGGTCGACTGCGGCGAGTTCACTCTTGGCGCGGGCAACACCATTGGCGGCGCCGGGCAGGAGAACAGCTGGCCGCTAGCGATCGACGTCGGCAGCTACCCCACCGCGGACAGCCCGATTCCAACCACGGGCAACACCAACAACGACATCCGCGTCACCGGCGGGTCCAGCGCCCGCAGCGGCACCTGGCGCAAACTCACCGATCTCGATTACATCATCGTGACCAACCCCACCATCGCCGCCGGTGGCGAGTTGATCATCGAACCTGGTGTGAACCTGAGGTTCAACAGCTCCCGCGTGTTGACGGTCGCCGGCACGCTGACCGCCGTCGGCTCGCCCGGCCAGGAGATCCTCTTCACCCGCAGCGGCGCCAGCAACTGGAATTACATCCGCTACCAGACCGCCGGCACGGGCACCCTCGAGCACTGTGTCATCGAGTACGCCACCTACGGCATCTATGCCACCACCAGTGGCAATATCGACGTTTCCGACGCCACGCTGCAGAACAGCAGCTACGGCATCTACGCGTCGTCCGGCACCATCTCGCTGCTGAATACCCGCGTCGTCGACAACACGTCGTACGGCATCTATATCGTCGATGGCGTGTTGCAGTTCGGCACCGACATCAGCGAGTGGAACGACATTTACGACAACGGCAACGGCACCTCCGGCCGCCAGCTCTACAACGGCCCCAATGACCTCGACGCGTTCTTCGTCCACTGGGGCAGCATGTACTGGGGCGACATCCGCGACGGGATCCATGACCAGGAGGACGACCCCGCCCGCGGCTTCGTCACCTACTGGCCGTACGTCAACGCCACCCACGACGGCGTGGTCACCGGCGTGGACGACGAGGGCGGTGCCGGTGGCGAGATCCTACCCCGCACGACCGCAGTGCATCAGAACCACCCCAATCCATTCAACCCCACCACGGCCATTCGCTTCGATCTCAAGGAAGCCGGTCCGGTACGCCTGGAGATCTTCGACGTCGCCGGCGCGCGGGTCCGGACCCTGATCGACGAGACCGTGGCCGCCGGCCAGCATCACATCGACTGGCGCGGCGACGACGACACCGGCCGGTCCATGGCCTCGGGCGTCTACCTCTACCGCTTCGAGGCCGGCGAGGTAAGCACGGTCCGGCGGATGATGCTGGTGCGTTGATT
>PIVY01000066.1 GCA_003353795.1 bacterium | reverse complement strand
GTTGTCGCCCCGTCCCAGGTGCCACTTTCCGGTCATGTAGGTGTGGTATCCGGCATCGGCGAGCAGCTCGGTGACGGTGACGACATCGCTTCTGAGGTGCCCCTCGTAACCCGGCCGCCCCTTCTGGTTCTCGGCGGCGACTTCGTGATTGCCGCCGAGGCCGGCGCGATGAGGATCGACGCCCGTCATCAACGCGCCGCGGGTCGGGCCGCAATTGGGGGAGACGTGGAACTGGGTCAATGTCAGCCCCTCGGATGCCAGGGCGTCGATACTGGGGGTCGCGATCTCCGAGCCCATGATGCCGACATCCGAGTAGCCCAGATCGTCGGCGACGATGAGCAGGATGTTCGGTCGGGACGGCTCGCGGCTGCAGCCGGTCAGGAGCGTCGCGAACAACACGAACGTGAAACAGCGTGTGAGCGACATGTTGCTCCTTTCATCGCGCGGTTCCTCGACTCCGCCGATCAAAATCTTGGTATCGGGCCCCTGGCCGTACGCTATTTCGCGCGGCAACGAACGGGGTCATCGAATATCGGGCACTAGGTAGGAAAACCCGGAAAAACGGGACATCGAAAACCCGAAAAGCGGTGTGATCGCTCGGGTCAGAAGGCAGCCAGGGTCGTCGACGGTAGTTCCCCGAACATGCGGCGGTAATCGGTGGCGAGCTGCCCCATGTGCCAGAATCCCCAGTCATTCGCCACGTCGGCGATCAGGGTGCCCCGGGGGGCGGCGGCCTTCAGCGCATTGCGAAAGCCATTGAGGCGCAAGGCACAGATGAAGGACTTGGGGGAGACCCCGAAGATCTCCTTGAAACCGCTCTCGAGCGAGCGGTCGCTCACGCCGGTGAGCCGGCACAGGTCGCCGACCGTGGGGGCCTCGTGAGCATGTTGTTCGAGGTAGGCCGCCGCCTGACGGGCGGCGAACTGGCGGCGCGGTCGACCGGCGGTGCGCCGAGAGCCGGAACTGGCGACCACGGCCTTCACCACATCCGCGGCGATGTCCTCGAAATGGCCGACGGTACGCAGGTCGGTCCGTCCGGACGCCATCCGGTCGGTGTAGCTGGTCAGGCGTCGCCGCAATCCGTTCATGGTGTCAGGATCGCAGTGGAAGACCTCGGAACCCAGATCCTTCTCGTCGGCGTCCGGTCCGATCGCAAGCTGGATCTTTCGCGTAAGAAGCGAGCCCGGCACCGACAGCAGGAACATATCGAAGCCAGGCTGGATTACGCCTGCCAACTCGCCCGCTTCGGGGACGATCCCCACGCAATTGCCGTCCAGCTGCTGACCTCGCCAGTCCATTCGAAGCCCGGATTCGGCGGGAATGCAGAGCGTGCGCAGGCCGGCGGGCGGCGCACACGTTTGACGGATCCGCGCGTCCATCGTGGCCCGCACGATATGGAATCCTCCGACCAGATCGATCACCTGCACCAGCCTGGCCTTGAACCCGCTGCGGTCGAGCAATGCCGTGTCCATCTGCCAATCACGGGCGCCGTCCGAGAACTCTTCGAAATCATCGAAGGACCGATTCACGAAGAAACGGTCCGGAGGATGGGATTCTTGCTTGGCCGGCGGTATCCGCGACATGGAGGAGCGCACTTTCGAGTTTTCGATGTCGGTTGCTTGACAACGTTAGTATGGATGGGCTGAGCCGGCAACGGGCCGGCATCGCCAACATGCGGATAACGCCGCATCAAGATCGAAATTCTGGATTTCGATCCAAGAGGGAGTCGTCAATGCGAATTGATCGAATGGCCGTGTCCAACATGGCTCTGGGGTTGCTGGTCCTGGGTGTCTTATCGGCGCCCCCTGCCGTGGCCGAACTCGTCCACGACGCCGAATACTACATTCTCGAGGCCCAGAACGGCGAAGCCTGGGCCGTGGAGGACGGCGAGCTGGATCAGAAACTCGCCGATCTGCAAGCCAAGCACGGCGCGCCGCCGAACATCATCTACATCCTGTGGGACGACATGGCGTACGGGGACGCTGGAATTCCCGAGATCAACAAGATCCGAGGCTTCGATACGCCCGGTTGCAACAGGATGGCCGACGAGGGCATCGCCTTCACGAGAATGTACGCCGAACCCTCGTGCACGCCGACCCGCGCAGCGTCGATCACCGGGCGGCAGCCTTATCGAAGCGGAATGTACATTCCCGGTTTCCCGGTCGAGTTCGGCGGTCTGGCCGATGAGGAGGAGACCATCGCGGAAGTGCTCTCGGAGGCGGGATACGCCACGGCCTTCTACGGCAAGGGTCACCTCGGCGATATCGAGGAGTCCTACCTGAACAACCAGGGATTCGACGAGGCACTGTTCACGCCGTACAACCAGGTGTTGAGCCTGTGGAATCCCATTGGCGAGGGCGCCAACGCGATCATCGGGCTCATGGAGAACCAGCTGGCTGACAATCCCTATGAACTCGACAGCGACTTCCTGCCGCGCGGCTGGATCCTGACCCTCGAGGGCAAGAAGGGCGAGCAGGTCAGCGAGTGGCGTACGACGTCGCACGACGACTACATGGCGATCGATCCGGAGTGCGAACTTCGCACTCTCGACTTCATCCGCAAGAACGCCAGCGCCGACAAGCCGTTCTTCGTTTGCTACTGGCCGATGATGACCTCGTTCATCGCCACGCCGCAGAAGACGACCCCGGGACGATCCCTGCTGGGCGAGGGTTTCACCAAGGTCGACGCGTTCATCAATCAGGTGATGGACGAGTTGCAGACGCTCGGCATCGCGGAGAACACCCTGCTGGTGGCCATGGCCGACAACGGTCCCATGATCCACAACCCGCCGCCGGGGCTGGGCATGGCCGAGACGATGTTCACGGGCGGCAAGGGGGATCATACCGAGGGCGGCGTGCGCGTTCCGGCATTTGCCTGGTGGCCCGGCGTCATCGAGGCCGACCAGGTCGTCGGAGACATCATTCACGTCACCGACCTGTTCACCACCTTCGCCCGCCTGGGCGGAGCCACCGAGAACATTCCCACCGACCGGGTCATCGACGGTATCGACCAGACGGCCTTGCTGCTCAATGGCGACACCCACAGCAGGCGCGACTACGTGCACATCTACAAGGGCCTTGAGCTGTCGGCCACCGTCAAGGGCAAGTACAAGCAGGACTGGACGGTCGTGATTCCCGGTATGGTCACCGTCTCGTACTTCGACCTGCAGAACGACATCCGTGAGAAGGAGCCGCTCGAGGTGCCGCTGCTGCATTTCAACTCGGCGTTCGTCCGCATGAAGGAACGTCACGAGCAGCTGATCGAAGAGTATCCCAACACGGCCCAGGCCAAGGGGCCCGCCTTCACGGGGATCACGAACGCGAGGCCGGAGACCCAGGATCTGGTGAGGATCTACAGCCAGATCCATCAGGACTGAATCTGAGATCTAGAACACGCGGACCGCGATGATGAAGCCCGCTCGTGCTCATCATCGCGGTCTGCATTTCGATGAAATTCAACGGGGATAGAACATGACTGAATTGCGACGGAACACCCTCCTGGCGCTCAGCCTCGTGCTGATGACGGCGACCATCACCGGCGAAGCCGTGGCCCAGCAGCAGAGCGCCGCCGGCGGCAAGCCGCCCATCGAGATCAGCGCCACCTACGGTTCCATGTGGGGCGGCAACATCGGCACGTTCAACGGCACGCTGCGCACTGCGACGGGCCCCAGCTACGGTCTTCAACTGGACATCCCGGTGCATCCGGCCATGTCTCTGGAGTTGAGCTACACGCGCCAGGACGGTGCCCTGGACTGGGACTCCCGCGGTACCACGACGAAACTGACGGACATGTCGGTCAACTACTGGCAGATCGGCGCCATTCGCGGCCTGATCGACGGCAAGGTGCGGCCTTTCGTCTCCACCAGCATCGGCGTCACCTACTATAGCCCGACGAACGGTACGGTCGACATCGATGGCGACATCTACAACGTGGGAACCTCGACGAATCTCTCGCTCTCACTCGGCGTGGGCGTGAAGTCCTACTTCGGCGAGGCCGAGAAGATCGGCCTGCGGGCCTCGTTCAAGGTACTGCCGACGTTCTACAACACCAACGGCGGTCTGTGGTTCGGTTCCGACGGCGCTGCCCTGGGTATCACCGGCAACGCCATCTGGCAGTGGGAAGCGGCTGTCGGGTTGACCGTGAAGCTAGGGAAGTAAATGTCGAAGGGAACCGTGGTCTGGATCCCGGTGGCCATGTTCGTTGCCGTGCCAGCAGTTGCACCCGAATCCGGTCAAGCTGCAGAAGATCGGCAAGCTGCCGGTGGACTTCAAGCTGGTTTACGACAACTATGTGGCCAAGCCCACGTTGGGTCCCGAGTGGAGTGTGTTGTTCGGGGTCGAGTTCATCCTGCCTCGCAAGAAAAGAGATCGTGATGCGGAGTCTACGCCTGATCGGCCTGACCATGATGCTCGTGGTGAGCGCTTCACACGCGCCCGCCGCCGAACCCGGCCGCACCCTCAATGGCCACAGCTTCATGCCGTCCGAGGTGGTGGAAGCACCCTTCGCGATCAGTCACTTCGGCACGATCACCGGTGGCGGTATCGCGTTCGACGTGAAGACCCCGTTCATCGACCTGGAGGGTGACGAGGTCGGAACCCTGGAAGGTGACGTCGCCTTCATGGCCCTCGGCTTCCGCTACCAGCAGCGCATCGGGAGCTGGTTCGCGGCCCGATTCGGTTTCATCGGCGGCGCCCGCATCGGTGTCGACGAGCAGTCGGTGCTGGCGCAGGGCGTGACGGGAACCTACGGCATGAGCCTCGGCGGCATCGCGCGCATCCTGCAGACCGAGAAGGTCATCCTCTCGGGTGCCCTCGATTTCTCGCGTACCGATGTCATCGGTCTCGATCCATACGGATTCGTCCAGCGCGTCATCGACGATGGCCTCGGCAACGACAACAACGACCTCGTGGCCTCGGGCAGCGCCTACAGCACCCGCGTGACCGTCCTGAGCGGCTGGGCTCCCAAGGACTGGCTGGGGATCAACGGCTACGTCGAAGGCGGGCGGGGCGAGTACTCGGAGGCGGACTCCGAGACGCTCATCGGGGGTGGCGCGGCGATCGGCACCGACCTCAAGAATCTGGACCTGATTCCCGTGGGCGTGCAACTTCTGGCGCGCACTTCCGCCGTGACCGGCGGCGGCGCCGACATCGCCAATCGAACCTGGACCTACGGCCTGGGGCTCTTCTACACCGGCTGGGAGGAGTTCTCCATCGGTTTCGAGGCCAGCATGAACAGGTACTCGCGCCGCGGCGACGGCGACGATTTCGAGTCCTTCGTGGGGACCTTCAACATCAGGTACTGGCCCTGATCCTCAGTCCACGTACACGAATCCCGGCGGCTCGAATCCGTTGAACCGCGTCGACTCGGAGAACGTGTAAGCGCCCATGCTGCCGGCCACGAGCAGGTCGTCCAGGTGCATCTCGGGCAGGTCCACGGTGCAGACATCGCCGGCGGCGTCGCGGGAGAACACGTCGATGCAGTCGCAAGTGGGACCGGCCAGCACATACGGCGTGAGCGGCCCGCCGTTGAGACCCTTCAGCGGGTACTTCATCCGATACAGCAGCACTTCCATGAAACTGCCGTAGGTGCCGTCGTCGAAGTACAGCCAGTTGCGGCCGTCGCGCTCCGACTCGGAGATGACTTTGGTGACCAGGGCGACCGCATCGCCCACCACGGCCCGGCCGGGCTCGGCGACCAGTTTCACCTCGGGGCCGAACAACCCCTCGAAGTACGTACTGATGGTCCTGCCGATGGCGGTGATGTCGATCTTCTCGTCGAAGTAGCGCACGGGGAAGCCGCCGCCGATGTCCACCACCTCCAGCTCGATGCCCTCGCGCGCGGCGCCGTCGAACACGGCGCGGACCAGGTCGAGCGCCTCGAGATAGCGACCCGGCTCGAGGCACTGGCTGCCCACGTGGAAGCTCACCCCGCGGGGGACGAGGCCCTGGTCGCGCGCCGCGCAGAGCAGCGGAACCGCCTCGGTCGTCAGGCAACCAAACTTCTCGCTGAGGTGGGCCACCGAACCTTCGTTGGATACGCGAATGCGGACGTGGACGCCGGCGCCCGGCGCATGGCGGGCGATCTGAGTGATCTCGGAGCGGTTGTCGAAGGTGAAGTCGTCCAGACCCACCGCCGTGGCGTGGGCGATATGGCGTGGGTCTTTCACCGTGTCGGCGAAGATGAGGTCGCGACGGGCGTCGGCGCCGACGGCCAGCGCGGCCTCGATCTCGCCCAGCGACGCCACGTCGAAGCCGGCACCGGCAGCGGCCAGGATCTCCAGGATGCCAGGGTGGGGGTTGGCCTTCACCGCGTAGAACAGGGTGACCGCCGGGAGGCAGGCGTCGAGCCGGCGGAAGTTCTCCACGACCTGGCCACGACTGACCACGTAGATGGGCGTGCCGTGCTCGGCGACCAGTTCTTCCAGGCGTTCGCGCGGCAGATCGAAGGGGTTCATGCTGTAGGTCCTCGCGCCGGGGATAGACGGACATCGCGACGATCATAGGCCAGAGTACCCGCCTACGAGAAGTTCATTCACACGGCCCGATCGCCGCGGCGAACGGCCTGATGGACGCCACCGCCGCCACGATGCTAGAGTGGAATCCGAGCCCGGCGAAAGGCGGATCATGGCCAGGAAGACATACGAGGAACTCGAGGAACGGATCCGGCAACTGGAGAAGATGGAGGAGTCTCTGCGCGAGGCGGAGTGGAAGTTCCAGGCTCTCTTCGAGAACGGACCCATCGGGGTGGCGTACCACCGGGTGATCTACGACGACGCCGGCAAGCCGGTCGACTACTACTTCATCGACGTCAATCGCAACTACGTGGAGCTGACGGGCGTCGACCCGCGCGGCAAGCTGGTGACCGAGGCATTCCCGGGCATCGAGAACGGTCCGTTCGACTGGATCGGCACCTTCGGTCGCGTGGGTCAGACCGGCGAGAGCATCCGGTTTCAGCAACACTTCGAACTCGACGATCGCTGGTACGATCTCGTCGGCTACCAGTACAAGCCCGACCACTTCGTGGGCGCGTTCCTGGACATCACCGACCAGAAGCGCGCCGAGGAGTCGATGCGCAGCAGCGAGGAGCGGTTCCGCAGGCTCTTCGAGCGCTCGAGCGATGCGATCCTGGTGGTGAACAAGCGCACTGACCAGATCCTCGATGCCAATCTGGCGGCGCAGCGCTTGACCGCGCGTTCGCACGATGAGCTCACGGATCTGACGACACCGGACGTGGCCGCCGCCCCCACCAGCGACCAGCGGAATGCGGTGATCGAGAGCGACGATTCCGTGGATCTGGGGCAGATGATCTTCCGCCGGCCGGACGACACGGAGCGGGTCACCCGGCTGGTCTCGGTGCCCCTGGACGAAGATTCCATCTTCGCCATCGCCCGGGACATCACCGACGAACTGGCGCTGGAAGATCGATACCGCCAGTCGCAGAAGATGGAGGCCATCGGCCATCTCGCCGGCGGTGTCGCCCACGACTTCAACAACATCCTGGTGCCGGTCATCGGATATGCGGAACTGGCGATGATGCGCCTGAATCCGGACGACGAGTTCTACACGGAACTGACCCACATCAAGAAGTCGGCCGAACGCGCCGCCGACCTCACGCGGCAGATCCTCGCCTTCGGTCGCCGGCAGATGCTCGAGTTGCGGGTTCTGGACCTCGACCATGTGATCAACTCGCTCCGGCCCATGCTCGTGCGGTTGATCAAGGAGGATATCGACCTGCAGTTCCACCGAGGTCCGCGACTGGCCGCCATCCGCGCGGACCGGGCGCAGGTGGAGCAGATCGTCCTGAACCTCGCCATCAATGCCGGCGATGCCATGCCCGACGGCGGCGTGCTCATGATCGAGACCGCGAACGCCGATCTCGACGCCGCGTTCTTCGAGGAACTGGCAGTCGAGGCGCATCCCGGTCCCTATGTGAAGCTCAAGGTGGGCGACAGTGGACACGGCATGGATGCCGCGACCCGCGAGCACATCTTCGAGCCGTTCTTCACCACCAAGGGCCGGGCCGAGGGCACCGGCCTTGGGCTTGCCACCGTCTACGGGATCGTCAAGCAGCACGATGGTCACATCGTGGTCAACAGCGAACTGCGGCGCGGAACGACCATCGAGGTCTATCTGCCGGCGGTCGAGGGCGCCGGTGTGCCGAGCCGGGAAACGACCACCGAGAAGGTCGCCGCGCGGGGCAACGAAACCGTTCTGGTGGTGGAGGATGACGCCATGGTCCGCAAGCTCGTGTGCGAGGGACTGCGGATCCACGGCTACGAGATCCTCGAGGCCGCCGGCCCTCGCGAGGGCATCGAAATCGCCGACCGGTACGAAGGCGACGTCCACCTCCTGTTGACCGACGTGATCATGCCGGATCTCAACGGTCGCGAGCTCCGTGACGAGCTGGCCTCGCGCCGACCGAATCTGGCCACGCTCTTCATCTCGGGATATCCGGCGGACGTCATCGCCCAGCACGGCATCCTGGATGAGGAGATCCGCTACCTGCAGAAACCGTTCACCGTGCGGGATCTTCTGCAAACCGTTCGCGACTCGCTCGACTGAGGCGAGTTCGACCGGTCACGAAACGGCGGCGATCCCCGCAGGGATCGCCGCCGTCGTTCAGGATTCGCAGGGCCGGGTCCTACTTCTTGACGACCTTGGCGTCCTCGACGATCACGTCGTACTTGTAGCCGGCGCCGAAGTCCTTGTTCACGGCCACCTTGCCGGTGACGGTGACCACGTCGCCCACCTGCGCGAAACCGTCGGTGGTGATGGTGAGATCGTTGGTGCCGGCGGAGCCGCTGCCGTCGCGCACGTGGATCCAGTTCTTGCCCAGGATGCCCGAGTTGTACTTCACGACCTTGCCGCGCACGGTGACGGCGCGGCCGGCGAGGGCGTCACGATCAGCCCAGACCTCGGCCACGGTCAGGCCGTCGGGGGCGCGATCGATGCCGGAGACCTCCGCGTCGCCGGCGGGCTCGGCGGTGGGATGTTCGTTCGCGGCGCCGCCCATGGCGCCGCCGTGGCCGGCGGGCTCGGCCCCGCCGAATCCGCCGGTGAAGTAGACCACCGCGAAGGTGCGGTCGAGCGTCTCACTGTGAAAATCTGACATGGGCATGCGGGTATCGATGGTGACCTCGCTGCCCACTTCCACGGCGCACTTGGGCGCGGCGGCCCAGATCTTCTCGTCGCCGCAATCCACGTTCACGTAGGTGTAGCCTCCGGCATCCATGGTCTCGATGACGGTGCCGGTCTTGCTGGCGTCGGACGCGGGGGCCGGGTGGTCGTGGCCATGGTCGGCGTCGTCGCCGTGCGAGTGGCCGGCGTGATCGTCGGTCGACGCGTGCTCGGCGTGTTCGTCGCCGCCACCGCCGCAACCGAACACGGCGAGGGAGAGGACCAGGAACGCGATGATGGGGAGCCACTTCTTCACGGGCAAGCCTCCGGGGGAGCCGGTATACCGGTCGTTGGGGGCGAATTGATCGATCGGCGACCAACATAGTCAACCGATGTGCTAAAGTCTCGGTTGAAATGTCGATTTCATCTCATGGAGGGAGACCATGATGTTGATCCGAATGTTCGTTCGCTCGGCCTGTTTCCTGACCTGCCTCGCGCCCTTGATCCTGCTCGTTCCCACCGCCCACGCCGACTGCTCCGACGGCGAGATCACCGCGACCTTCCTGGTGAGCGGGATCTACGAGGGTACGAACATCCAGATCGACGTGGTGGACGCGGCGCCACTGGGCCCGGTGACGGATCCCGGCGAGGTGGAGATGATTGCGGCGATCCAGTCGGTGCAACCGGGGTACGCTTACCAGCCGGCGGGATCGGCGGGACCGTTCCGGCTCTTCTGGGCCGAGCCGATGGACTTTGGGGCCTGCGCCGTGGTCGATGGTCGCGACGGACGGGTGGTCTTCGCCGGAACCGTGATCTGGTCGGGCACGGGCGAGGTCAACTTGCCGACATCGGACAGTCATCCCTGGTCGTCGCCGGGCGGTGAACCCGCACCCGCGCCGGTGGCGATCCTGCACGTGCCGTCGCCGTACTGGTGGGACGGGTACGGCACGCCCGAGGAGTTCACCGATTCGGCGCTGATCGCCGTGCGCGACACCGACGTGCTCTCCAGCTTCGGCGAGTGCGACGACTACTCCGTCACATCATTCATCTACACGCCACAGGTGGGAGTGCTGTATCCCAACCTGGCCGTATGCGTGGTCATGGTCAGCGGCCGCTGCGGTCCGCCCTGGAATGGTCAGCCCGTGGCCATCGACTCGTCGACGCTGACCCGAGTGCGTGCACTCTTCCATTGACCCCTGCGCTGATTCGTCCGCGGGTGTATCGTGTCGGAAACCGACCACGATCACCCGCGGGAGTTCCACCATGGCCGAACCCAAGACCAAGCGCCACGACGGCGACGTCGATGTCTTCATCGACTCGGTCGCCGACGAGAAGCGACGTGAGGATTGCCGCACCGTCGCGAAGATCATGCAGGAGATCACCGGCGAGCCGCCCGTCATGTGGGGCCCGAGCATCATCGGCTACGGCACCTACCACTACGTGTACGCCAGCGGTCGCGAGGGCGACTGGATGCTCACCGGCTTCTCGCCGCGCAAGCAGTCGCTCACCCTCTACATCATGACGGGATTCCCGCGCCACGAGGAGCTCATGGAGAAGCTCGGCAAGTACACCACCGGCAAGTCGTGCCTCTACATCAAGAAGCTGGAAGACGTGCATCTGCCCACCCTGAAGAAACTCATCAAGCAGTCGGTGGCGCACATGAAGAAGAAGCCACCGACGAGCTGCTGACGCCATGCGCCTGCACGTCCTCAGCGATCTGCACCTGGAATTCGCGGGCTTCCGTCCTCCCCGCACCGATGCCGACGTCGTGATCCTGGCCGGCGACACCCACGTGGGCTGCGAGGGCGTCGCCTGGGCCGCCGGGGCTTTCGGCGACCATCCTGTGGTCTACGTGCCCGGCAACCACGAGTTCTACGGTCACGCGCTCCCGAAACACGTCCACGACATGCGGCGCGCCGCCCGCGGCACCAACGTGCACGTCCTCGACCGTGGCGTGCTCGACCTCGACGGCGTCCGCATCCTGGGCTGCACGCTCTGGACCGATTTCGCCCTGGACGGTCATCCGCGCCTGGCCCGATCCCTGGCCGACGAGATGCTGTGGGACTACCGCGAGATCTCCGTGCTGCCGACGGGGCGCGATCTGCAACCCGCGGACACGGCGCGTCGTCATCATCAGGCGCGGCGCTGGCTGGAGACGGAGATGGCGGCCGCGAGCGGGCCGACCGTGGTGGTCACGCACCATGCGCCGAGCCGGCAGTCGGTGTCGCCCGAAGCCGACGATCAGCCGTACGCGCCGGCCTATGCCTCGGACCTCGACGACCTCATCGCCACCGGTGGCCCGTCGCTCTGGATCCACGGTCACACCCACCTGCCGCGCGACTACCGGCTGGGCGCCACGCGGGTGGTCAGCAATCCTCGCGGCTATCCGGGGCAGAGCCGCAAGGCGTTCGATCCCGGGCTGGTGCTGGAGGTCTGACCCGGGACGACGCGTGGCTGCCATCGCTGCGCGCATCTATCTTCGCTGGACGCGCGACCGTCCGCCTCGCGTTGCGCCGTTCCTCTCACCTGAAGACGGTTCGCCATGTCTCGATCGACTGATGCCCTCGGTGCCACCGGCGCCGCCTACCTTCACGACACCGCCATCACCGGCGAGCCCGCGGTCCACACCCGACTGCGCGAACGCACCGCCGAACTGGCCAACGCCAACATGCAGATCTCACCGGAGCAGGGCCGCCTCATGGGGCTCCTGGCCCAGATGGTCGGCGCTCGCCGAGCGCTCGAGGTCGGCGTGTTCACGGGATACAGCGCCCTCTGCGTGGCGGAACGGTTGCCTGCAGACGGCGTCCTCGTGGCCTGCGACGTGTCCGAGGAGTACACCGCCATCGCCCGGCCGTTCTGGGAAGAGGCCGGCGTGGCCGATCGCATCGACCTCCGCGTCGGACCGGCTGCCGACACTCTGGCCGCCATGCTCGAGGCGGGCGAGGCCGGCACCTACGACTTCGCCTTCATCGACGCCGACAAGGGCGGCAACGAACACTACTACGAGCAGTGCCTGCAACTGCTGCGGCCGGGTGGCGCCGTGGCCATCGACAACGTGTTCGCCAGCGGCGCGGCCTTCACCGCCGCCGCCGAAGATCCCGACGGCGCCGGTGCCAACTCGCTCAACCGCAAGGTGCTGGCCGACCCGCGGGTGGACGCCGCGCTGGTTCCGGTGAGCGACGGCGTGCTGCTGGCTAGGAAGCGCTGACATGGACAAATGCACTCGCGGCCTCACCATCGCCGGTTCCTTCTCCGCCCTGATCGCCGTGGCGCTGGGCGCCTTCGCTGCCCACGGACTGAAATCCCGCCTCGAGCCCGATCTGCTGGCCATTTTCGAGACCGGCGCCCGCTACCAGATGTACCACGCCCTGGCAATGTTCGTGGCGGCATGGGCGGCGACGGTCGCGCGCGATAACCTGGCGCACTGGGCCGGCCGCTGCTTCCTGATCGGCACCGTGGTCTTCTCGGGCAGTCTGTACGCCCTGGCGCTCACCGGCACGCGCTGGCTGGGGGCGATCACGCCATTCGGTGGGGTGCTCTTCCTGGCAGGCTGGACCCTGCTCGCGGTCGCGTTCATTCGCGGTCGCCGTTGAACGAGGGAGCCGCCCGTTGCAGGCGGCTCCCTTCTCATTCCGTCCGGTCCGGGCGGGCCTATCTAGTAGACGTAGCCGATCCCGAACGGATTGAGCCCCACCGTCACCTCGCCGACGTACTCGGGCTGGCGGTACGGTCCGACCAGCTCGTAGACGGTGACCTTGTCGGAGGTGCCGCCGGAGTGGGTGACGAAGAGCTTCTTGCCGTTGGGCGTGAGCGCCAGGTTGTGGGGCACCGGGTAGGGCGTGCTCACGGGATAGCCCGCAATCTCGTTCCGCTTGGTGCCGACGGTGATGAGGGCGTCGGCGCCGCCACCGGGCAGGTTGGTGGTGTAGAAGTACTTGCCGTTGCCCGCCATGGCCACGCCGTGAGCGCCGGGTACCACGATCTCGTCGATCAGTTCCAGGCTCTCGGGATCGAAGACCAGCACCTGGTTGCTGTTCTGGCAGGCCACGTAGAGGTCGGTATTGACACCGATGGAGACGTGGGGGTCCTGGCCCACGGGCTGGCGGTTCATCTCGGTGAAGCCGCCGGTCTCGAACTGGACGAGGTAGTCGTTCTCGCCGTCGATTCCCAGCACCGTGACGTAGGCGTAGCGGCTGCGGTGGTCGAGGATCACATCGTGGGGCTTGCCGCCCATGGCCACCAGGTCGGCGGGTACCGGCACGGTGGCGAGCACGGCGAGGCTGGCGGGGTCGATGACGGTGATCGTGTTGTCGATGTCGTTGTTGACCCAGAGCTGGTCGCCCTGACGGTCGGCCCACATGTGGAACACGCCCTGGCCGCAGGCCACGGTGCCGGCGACCTCGAAGTTCTGCGAGTTGAACACCACGACGCGGTCGTTGGCGCGATCACCCACGAACAGGCGCTGATGGGCAGACACCTGATTGACGTACATGGGCTCGGGGGTGGCGTCGTCGCCATCCTGGGGCAGGTCGATGGTGTGGGTGAGCTGGGCGGTGCGGCTGTCGATCACCGAGATGGTGCCCGAGGCGCGGTTGGCCACCACGATGGAGCCGCCGTTGCGGCTGCCGTTGTCGGGGGTGCGTAGGCCGGCGGCCTTGTCGGCGTCGGCGTCGGGGGCGGTGGGATCCTCGGAGCAGCCGGCGAGGGCGAGGGCGAGTGCGGCGACGAGCGCCAGCAAGAGGACGGTCTTCTTCATGGTCGACTCCTTTAATTCCGGATATTCGTTTTCGACGATCTGATGCGCGTTGCAGCGTGGATTCGGCGCCGTATCTGTTCGGTTCTACGACGAAAGTGCCGGGGGTGTGACACCCCGTCTTTCTGTTAAGCGTCATCTCTCACCGGCAGGGCTCACCCACGGATGCGAGTTCTCTCGCGCGTCGTTTACTTGTAGTCCCGACTAGAAGCCTCGCCCGATCCGCCTGTCCGCGGCGACGGGGCCCGCCAATCGCTTCGCGTTCCAAGGAGCCACTCATGAAGACCTTCGCCCTGATTCTGAGTCTTGCCCTCCTGGCCCTGCCCGCCCTGGCCGGTGACCATCCCGCGTCCAGCGACCATCCCTCGTCCGGTGATCATCCCATGGCCACCGCGTCAGGCTGGTTCGATCTGGAGAACTGCGAGTTCTGCAAGAACCTGCTCACCGATCCCGAACTTCTGCACCACATGACGTGGGAGACCCACAAGATCGAGAACGGCATGATGAACATCTCCACCGTCGCCCATGGATACGAGAAATCCTACAAGGCCTGCAATACGGCCATGGAGTCGCTGGGTACAGACATGATGTCCGGCAAGGTGAACCCCATGGAAGTGAAGATGTGCGGCTCGTGCGCCGCCTTCGGTCAGCTGATGATGGCCGGTGTCAAGATGGAGAATATCGACGGTGAAGCTGCCGATATCGCCCTGATGACCTCGGACGACCCCGCCATGGTGGCCAAACTCCACGAGTACGCCGACCGCAACAACAAGGAGATGGCCGAGATGATGGCCTCGGCCGGCGGCGATCATTCTCACGAGCACGCGCACTAGCCGGCGGAGTATCGGCATGAGCGATTTCAATACCGAGCACAACAAGGTCGTCTGGCTCGACATCCCCGTGGTGGACCTCGACCGTGCCGTGGCGTTCTACCGCGCCGTACTCGATTGCGACGTCGCCATCGAGACCTTCGGCGAGATGCGTTTCGCGATCATCGCCCACGATCAGGGTAACGGCGGTTGCCTCATCACCAATCCCGATGAGGTGGCCGCCGATCGCGGCATGCTGGTCTACTTCAACGTGGACGGTCGGCTGCAGGAAGCGGTCGGTAAGGTCACCGAACTGGGCGGCGAGATCACCCAGCCGGTACACTCGCTCGGTCCGCACGGCTTCCGCGCCGTGGTCCGCGACAGCGAGGGCAATCGCCTGGCCATCCACGCCCACACCGAGACCTGATCCAAGGAGCTACCGTGAAGAAAGTCACTGGTATCGGGGGGATCTTCTTCAAGACCACCGACTGTCAGGCCACCCTGGCCTGGTATCAGGAGAAGCTCGGCCTTCCGAGCGAACCCTGGGGCGGCAGCGTGTTCCACTGGCGCCATCTCGACGACGCCGACGAGCGCGGCTACACCGTGTGGAGCCCCTTCGCCCTGGACGCCGACAAGTTCGACCCCAGCGAGCAGTCGTTCATGATGAACTACCGCGTGGCCGATCTGCCCACGTTGCTGGAGGAACTGCGAGCCGCCGGCGTGGAGATGGTGGGCGACATGGAGGAGCACGAGAACGGCAAGTTCGCCTGGATCATGGATCCCGACGGGCGCAAGATCGAGCTGTGGGAGCCGGTGCCTTCGGCCGAGGATCCCTACCTGTAGGAGTATCGAGATCGCGACTTGGACGATGGCCCCGGCTCCGGCAGCCGGGGTCTTTGCGTGTGGCCGGCGCGAGTACCTTCGTGGGTAATCGGAATAATTATGAAATTATGGCGGAATAACTGAAAATGACACAGCAAAATGTGATACTCTATCTGCTGCAATCTAAAAAAACAGCCAGATCCATCTATCCAGAGGTGGAGTCCTGCGGTGTTTTGATCCCGCCGTGGCGACGGCGTGACCCGACTCAAGGAGAGAACCGCTATGCAACTCGTCAACGAGACCCTGAATGGACGGCGGCCCCGTCGCGTCCCGTCGCGGATCGTCGTCGTGTGGGCGATCATCCTCGTGGCCCTAGCCTCGGCGGCCAGTGGACAGACGAGGTCGCTGGAACTTCTGCAGTCCGGTCACTTCACCACGGGTTTCGACGGCGGCGGCACTCCGCTCCTGATCCCGAGTATCGATCCCGCCGGGATCTGCTACCACGCGCCGTCGGGACACCTGTTCATCGCCGACTCGGAGATCAACGAGGTTGCGCCGGCGTGGGACCTCATCGGCGCCAACATCTTCGAGGTCTCGCTCGCGGGCGACACCCTCGTGGCGAGCTATGACCTGACCGCGCTCGGGAACAATGAGCCGACGGGCATCACCTACAACGAGTTCGACGGCTACTTCTACGTGTCCAACGACGATTCCAGGACCGTGTCCCGCTACAGTTACGACGCCGTCGGCGGTTTCTCTCTCGAGGACGTCGTCAGCACGACCGCGACGGCCGGCGCCACCGATCCGGAAGGGATCACGGCGGACCCGGGCACGGGCCTTCTCTACGTCATCGACGGCGTCGGCGGCCTCCTGGTGGTCTACAGCCACGACGGGTCGGCATTCGTGTTGCAGGCGGTCCTCGACCTCGCCGCCCTCAACGATCCGGCCAACATGCCTACGGATCCCGAGGGGATCGGCTTCGACTCGAGTACCGGCACCTTGTATATCGTGTCCGATCCCGATCGGACCGTGTACGAATTCACCACCGGCGGCCTTTACCTGGCCCGTTACAGCCTGAACGGCCTGGTCCCCGCGACGGTCGCGCCTCAGGGACTCGGATTCGGCGCGCCGTCGCCCGGCAACGGCGGTCTGGCCGCCCAGGCCCTGTACTTCTCCGACGGCGGCGTCGATAACGACGCGAATCCCGACGAGCGCGATGGCGCCGTCTACGAGGCGGTCCTGGTCGAACAGGGCAGCACGAATCAACCGCCGGTTCTCGACCCCATCGGCAACCAGATGGTCGACGAGATGCAGACGCTCGTGTTCACCGCCACGGCCTCGGATCTGGATGACCCGGCCGACAACCTGACGTTCAGTCTCGGCGGCGTGGTTCCCGCCGGAGCGGTCATCGATCCGATCACCGGCGCGTTCGCCTGGACGCCGACCGAGGCCCAGGGCCCCGGCGACTACCCGATCATCGTCCGGGTCACCGACGACGGCGTTCCCTCGCTGTCGGACGAGGAGGCCGTCACCGTCACGGTCAATGAGATCAACCAGCCGCCCACGCTGGATCCGGTCGGCGATCACACCGTCGCCGGCGGCAGCGAGTTGGCATTCGTCGCCACGGCGACCGATCCGGATCTCGCGCCGGGCCTGACGGCGGATCTCATCGCCTACTGGCCGTTCGATTCCGATTTCCTCAGCGGTACCGGCGGCCACGACGGCGTGCCGATGAACGGCGCCGTGATCACGCAGGCCGCGGGTGAGTCCGTGCTCGGCGCGGGAGCCCTCAGCCTCGACGGCGTCAATGACTACGTCGACTTCGGCGAGATCCCCCTGATCGGCGATCTGACGCTGGCCGCCTGGGTCCGCCCCGAGAACATCGCCGAGACGTCCGCAAGCGGCGCCGTGGTGTTCGGTGACGCGGCGAACCGGGATTGGGTCCGCCTGGAGTCCGACACCTTCATCGCCAAGTTCGACAACCTCTCGACGCGGGTGACCACCGAACCGGACTTCGTCAACAGCCAGTGGCAGCACTTCGCCATGGTGCGCAGCGGCTCGGCGCTCACGATCTACCGCAATGGGCAGGTCGTGGCCACCGGTAGCCATGCCCTGGCGTTCTATCCCGAATTCCTCGGCCTGAAGTCGCCGAACACGAACTACTACCAGGGCCTCATGGACGACGTGGCGGTCTGGAGCCGAGACCTTTCCAGCGTCGAGATCGCGGCCCTCTACAACGACGGCGACGGCCGGACGGTGAGCGACGCCGCCACCGTGCCCGCCAACGCGCTCGCCTTCAGTCTCGAGGGCACGGTTCCTGCCGGAGCATTCATCAACGCGTCCTCCGGTGGATTCACCTGGACACCCAGCCAGGCTCAGACTCCGGGCATCTACGTGTTCGCCGTCCGGGTGACCGACGACGGCATCCCGTCGTACTTCGACGAGGAGACCATCACGGTCACCGTGGAAGACGGCGGCCCGATCGCGCCCGAACTGCAGCCCATCGGCGATCTGACCGTGGACGAGGGCCAGGTCCTGGGCTTCGTGGCAAGTCTTGGAGGCGGCGTCGGAGGCGATCTGGCCGACGGTCTGCTGGACTACTGGAATTTCGATGTGGACTTCTCCGACGCCACCGGAGCCCGGCCGGGCACCGGCGTCGGCGACGCCGCCATCACCACCACCGACGTCAAGCTGGGTGCGGGCGCGTTGACTCTCGACGGCGCCGGCGACTACGTGGATGTCGGTGACGTCGAACTGGCCGGCGACTTCGCCGTTTCGGTGTGGATTCTCCCCTCGTCCATCCAGTCCGGCACCGCCGGTGGCGCCAACGGTGTTCTGCTGGGCGATGCCGCCAACGCCGACTGGTTCCGCCTGCAACTCGAGGCCGTGACCGCCAAGTGGAACAACGTCAGCGTGGTCGGCACAACAGAGCCCGACTTCACCAACGACGAGTGGCAGCACGTCGTGCTGGTGCGGGAGTCGGGGCAGGTCACCGTCTATCGCAACGCGGTGCCGGTGACGACGTTCACCCATACCGCGGTGTTCACGCCGGAACACATCGGACACAAGGATCCCGGCGGCAACTTCTACCAGGGCGTCATGGACGACCTGGCCATCTGGGGCCGGGCCATCGCATCCGACGATGTCGCCATGCTGTACAACGGCGGCAACGGACTGCCCGTGCTCGTGGTTCCCGACGGATCGGTGACCTTCACCCTGGTAGGCGATCCGCCGAGCGGCGCCGGCATCGACCCGGTCTCCGGCTACTTCAGCTGGACTCCCAGCGAGATCCAGGGGCCGAACCAGTACTCCCTGACCATCCGGGCCGCCAACACGGCGGCGCCGGAACTCTTCGACGAGGAGAGCTTCCTTGTCGACGTCTTCGAGGTCAATCAGGCGCCGCAACTTGCGCCCATCGCCGACCAGTCCGTGGACGAGGGGATCGAGCTGAGCATCATGGCGCAGGCCACCGATCCGGACGTGCCGGTGAACATGTTGACCTACAGCCTGGGTGGCCTGGAGATGGCCGGGCTGTCCATCGATTCCGGCTCCGGAATGCTCAGCTGGATTCCGAGCGAGGAGCAGGGGCCCGGCGTCTACACGCTCACCATCCGGGTGACGGACGACGGCGTGCCGGCCCTCTCGGACGAGCAATCATTCACCGTGACGGTGGCCGAGGTCAACACGCCGCCGGTCCTGGCGGCCATCGGCGAACAGGCGGTCGCCGTGGGCTCGGAACTGGCGTTCACCGCGCTGGCCGACGATCCGGACCGGCTGCCGGGCGTCCACGGCGGCCTGGTCTCGCACTGGTCGTTCGACGCGGACTTCGCCAGCTCAACGGGTTTCCATGACGGCGTTCCGATGAACGGTGCCGCGATCACCTCCACCCCGGACGAGGTCGCCCTCGGTGGCGGCGCGCTGGTCCTGGACGGCGCCGACGATTTCCTCGACTTCGGCGACATTCCTCTCGGAGGCGAGTTCACCGTCGCCGCCTGGGTGCGGCCGAGCAACATCGACAGTCTGGTGGTCAGCTCGGCGATCGTCTTCGGCGACGCGGCCAACGCCGACTGGATCCGGCTGGAGGCCGAAGGTGTCCGCGCCAAGTGGGGCAACGTCACCACGGTCATGCCTTCGGATCCGAGCTTCGTCAACGGTGCCTACCAGCACTTCGCGTTGACGCGAAGCGGAACCACCGTGTCGGTCTACCGTAACGGCGACCTGATCGCCTCGGGAGTGCGCGCCGAGACGTTCACCCCCGAGTACCTGGGCCTCAAGACGCCCAACGCCAACTACTACGGTGGTCAGCTCGACGACACGGCAGTCTGGGCCCGGGCCCTCGATGCGACCGATCTGCAACTGCTCTACGGCGGCGGTACGGGCGTGGCCATCGGGGACGCGGGCAGCGTTCCGGCCAACAGCTTGACGTTCAGCCTCGAGGGTGCCGTGCCGACCGGTGCGACCATCGACCCGGTGACCGGAGCCTTCTCCTGGACGCCGACGGTGGAGCAGGGGCCCGGCGTCTACGAGGTGACCGTGCGGGTCACCGACGACGGCGCACCGACGATGTTCGCCGAGGAAGTCGTCCCCGTGACCGTCACCGACGGCCTCACTCCGATCTGCGTCATCGAGCCCGATAGCCTGGCGTTCGGCGAGGTGGAGGTGGGGCAGTCGCTCGACGGTACCTTCATGGTCACCAACGGCGGCGAGGGCCTCCTGGTCGGCACGGTCAGCGAGGAATGCGACCACTTCAGCGTGACCGACGGCGCCGGCGAGTTCAGCCTGGCTGCCGGAGACACGCTGTGGGTCGTGGTGAGCTTCGCGCCCACCGAGGTCGGTGACCTCGACTGCGTCGTGGAGCTGGCCGGGCTGTGCAGCGATGTCGTCTGCCAGGGTACGGGTGTCAATACCACGGACGTACCGGGCAGCGAGCGTTTCTTCGCGTTGCGACAGAACCAGCCGAATCCGTTCAATCCCCTGACGACTGTCCGGTTCAACCTGGCGACTGCCGGGTCGGCGAGCCTGGTCGTCTTCGACGTGCAGGGGCGCCGGATCCGGACCCTGGTGCAGGGCGATCTCGCGGCGGGGGCCCACTCCGTTCGCTGGAACGGTCTCGACGACCACGGGCGGCGGGTGACGAGCGGAACCTACTTCGCGAAGCTCGTCGCTGGCCCGGATGCCCGGGTCATCAAGATGACGTTGCTGAAATGATCTGAAAAGAGAGCCCCGGCGGACCGCGCCGGGGCTCTCGACATCGTGGACGGTCGCTACTTCACGAGGGTCATGGTTCGCGATCGCTCCTCGCCGCCTGCCTGCAGCCGGTAGACGTACGTCCCGCTGGCCACCCGCCGACCCACCGCATCGGTACCGTCCCACCTGACCTCGTGACGTCCCGCGCTGCGAGTTTCTTGCATCAGCGTCCGCACGTGCCGTCCGGCAGCATCGTAGATCGCCAGCGTGACCTGTCCGGCTGCCCCCAGATCGAACGAGATCACCGTGGCCGGGTTGAACGGATTCGGATGGTTCTGCGCCAGGGCGACCGCCGCGGTCGGTACGCTGCCGTCGATCGCCGTCGGCACCTCCACCAACGGTCGCTCGAACACGCCATTGCCGTAGGTGGACACGCGCAGCATGCGGTCGACCGGCGAGATGGTCAGGTCCATGGCCATGACCGCGCCAGGCAGTCCCAGGCTGAATCCCGACCAGGATTCGCCACGGTCGCCGGAGACGAAGACGCCGAGGTCGTTTCCCACGTAGATCACCTGCGGGTTCAACGGGTCGACGACCACCGCGCTGGTGGGCACGTCGGGCAGGCCGGCGCCGATGTCCTGCCAGATCGCGCCGCCGTCGCCGATGCGGAACACGTGGCTGGTGCCGAAGCCCGAGGCGGTGACGTAGGCCCGGTGGTGATCGGTGGGGTCGATGGCGAGGCCCACCAGGTAGCGGTCGGGAAGGTTGTCGGTGATGTCGAGGAAGTTCGTGCCGCCGTTCTCGGTGACGAAGACGCGGGCGCGGCCGATCACCGGCGCGGTGGTGACGTAGACCACGTCGGGGTTGGCCCGGAAGACTTCCAGGGCCAGGGCCGGATTGCCGTCGAGGACGGCGCCGCCGTTGGTGCCGCTCCAGGAGGTGCCGTTGTCGACGGACCTGGCGACCTTGGTGCCTGCCGCGTAGAGGAGTTGCGGTCCGATCCCGCCAAGGCGGGCCAGGCCGAATGGTGCGATGAATCCGGGCGAGCCGGAGACGGCGGTCGGCGGCGTGATCTGCGTCCAGTCCTCGCCGTTGTCATACGACCGGAACATCTGCAGGAATTGCGCCGAGCCGAACAGCGAGCCCGGCAGGATCGGGTCGATGGCGGTCCAGCTGCCATCGCCGCCGATGGCGCGGTACCAGGCGTTCGAGCCCAGATAGATGGCCGTGCTGTTGTCCTGCAGACCGCCCATGGCCACGTCGGGGTCGAGCTGGCTGGAGGAGAAACCGGCGTAGAATTGCTGCGTCTGATAGCCTCCGTTGCAGCCCTCGAAGGTGTTGCCGCCGTCGAGGCTGCGGAAGATGCCTCCGTCGTTGGCGAAGTAGATGACATCGGGGTCGGTGGGATGGAAGACCACGTCGTGGTGGTCGGCATGCGAGTAGTTGGGCGGTCCCTCGGGTTCGCCGGGAATGGTCTGGCCGAAGTACCACTGGGTCCAGTCCGACACGCGGAAGAGGTTGGTGCCGCCGGTGGTGGACTTCCAGATATCGATTCCCACGGCCATGACGTGATTCGGATCGGTGGGGCTGACGGCCACGTCGTGGGCGAACCAGCCCTGCCATCGCGCGTAGTCCTGGGTCGATCGCGAGGTCCAGGTGTCGCCGCCGTCGACCGACCGCAGGAGTCGGGTGTAGTACGAGCCCACGTCGCCGTTGCTGAGGCTGACGAACACGGTGCCCGGCGCGGCGGGGGTCACGGCGAGCTGAGTCTTGCCGGCCCAGCCGTCGGGAATGATGCCCGCCTGCTCCATCTTCTGCCACGACTGACCGCCGTCGGTGGTGCGATAGATGCCCTGACCGGGGCTCGAGAAGTTGCCGCAACCCACGAACACCCGGCTGGTGTCGCCGGGGTCGATCACCAGATCGTTGGCCATGATCACGTCGTGGACCCGTGTCCAGCTCTGGCCCGCGTCCAGCGACTTGTAGGTGCCCTCGGTGGTGGCGGCCCACACGGTGCTCGGGTTGAGCGGGTTGACCTTCACCTGCCAGATGCCGCGCTGCTGCTCGTAGGACCAGTCGAGGCTCTTGAACCAGGTGGCGCCGCCGTCAGTGGATTTGAGGACGCCGATGCCGTGGCTGCCCCGGGTGTAGCGCACGCTGATGCCGCCCTGGGTGTCGTCGTAGCTGTAGACCTCGCCGGTGCCGATGTACATCACGCTGGAGTCGCCGGGTGCGAACGCGATACAGCTCACGCCGAGCACGGGGTGGCCGGTGTCGACGTAATCCCAGGCCGCCGCGCCGACACCACCGGTCGTGCTGCGCCAGAGGCCGCCGCTGGCCGAGCCGGCGTAGACGGTGGCGGGGTTCTCGGGATTGAGCGCCACGGCGAGGGTGCGGCCGCCGATGTTGTGGGGGCCGAGGGCCTGCCAGGGGTCGACGGACGTGGACTTGCCCGGGTCCTCGGCGAGGGTCGTGCGGGCCAGATCGTAAGCCTCCGTATATCCCGTTCCGGGCAGGATCTTCTGCGGATAGGCGCGCTGGGCGGCGAAATGCTTGAGCGCGTGGGCGGCGCCCGAGAGTCTGGGTGTGGTGCGATAGTCGTGGTCCATGGCCAGATAGCCGGTCACGATCACGGCCAGGGCCGCCAGCGGTAGGAGGAGCTTCTTCATGAGCGAGGCCGTCCAGGGGTTGAGTCACGCCGGGGGAAGCGTACCGGATAAGGATACCGCATGGGTCGCTTTCTGGGAATGTGCTCGGCCCGGCGCGGGCCACGCGTGGCGTATTTATCCAGAATTTGCACCTTTTTTGCGACCGATTCCGGCTCCATAAGAGGTATAGTCACATTTCTGGGCGGTCGATCGACCGCCCGACTGCTGTTGCCGTCGTGTCAATCCTGCCCCGGAGGCCACCATGTCGACCCGTCGCGCTGTCGTGATCGCTTCGCTCCTGACGCTCTTGCTGCCGATGGCCGCCGTCGCCGCCGACGCCGAGATCCTGCCCATGGATCCTGGCGCGCCCGACGCCCGCAGCGAGGTGACGGTGCTTGACCGACATCCGGCCGGCCTCACCCTGGAGTTCACCCTCTCGGGTCTGGAGCAGGACCGCCTCACCACCGGCGGCGTCGAATTCACCGAGCTCGCCATCGCCGAGGGCGGCTTCCGCGGCGCCGAGGGCCAGGCGGCATTGCCGACGATCACCCGCCTGGTGGCCGTACCCAACGGCCTCGGTGCGCAGATCCGCATCACCGACCGCGACCTGCAGTCCCTGGGCGCCATGACCCTGGCGCCGGTGCAGCCCATCGTCGATCAAGGCAAGGCCGTGCCCGCGGTGGACGCGACCTGGTACGCCAGCGCGCCCGTGAGCGAGCCGACGGTCACCGTGGGCGAGCCCGCGCTCCTGCATGGCCTGCGCGTGGTGCCCGTCACGTTCGCGCCCGTCGGCTTCGACCCGGCCACCGGCGAGGTCACCGCCGCTCGTCGGATCACCGTGGAGCTGAGCTTCGCCGGCAACGACGACCGCGCCGCCGGCGTGACCGGCCCGCGCCTGATCCCCGAGTCGTTCGCCACCCTGTACGAGCGGACCATCGTGGGCTGGGAGCGCGACGAAAACGTGCAGGTGGGGCCGGGCAGCGTCATCTACGTCTGCCCCGACATCTCCACGGTCACCAGCATCATGGAGGACCTGGCCCAGTGGCGCCGCGAGCAGGGCTACAACGTGCAGGTGGTCACCACCGGCACCACCGGTCCGACGAACACCCAGATCCGCAGCTGGCTCATGAACCAGTACGCGACCCTCGATCCGCCCCTGGAATTCGTCACCCTGGTGGGCGACGCCAACGGAGCCATCGCCGTGCCCACGTTCAACGAGACCAGCTCCGGCTACTACGGCGAGGGCGACCACAACTACTCGCGCCTCGACGGCGAGGACGTGCTTCCCGACGTCCACGTGGGACGCCTCTCGGTCCAGTCCACCCAGCAGTTGCAGATCGCCGTGAACAAGATCCTCGGCTACGAGCAGACCCCCGACCTCAGCGACACCGACTGGTTCACCACCGCCGGCCTCACCGGCGATCCCAGCACCTCGGGCTACAGCTGCATCTTCACCAACCAGTTCGTGAAGCAGGAGCTCCTGCGCCTGGGCTACACGCAGGTGGACACCATCTGGGGGAGCCCCTTTCTGAACCGGATGATGGCCTCCATCAACCAGGGCGAGACGGTGTTCACCTATCGCGGCCTGGCCGGCATGAGTGGCATGAACTACAGCCACATCCTGGCGCTCACCAACGGTCAGCGGCTGCCCTTCGCCGCGATCCTCACCTGCGATACCGGCAGCTTCCAGGACGACAGCACCGCGCGCAGCGAGGCCTGGTTGCGGGCGTCGGGCGGCGGCGGCATCGCGTCCATCGGTACGGCCACCATCGGTACCCACACGCGCTACAACAACTGCATGTTCCTGGGAATCTTTCAGCAGTTGCTCGACAGCGGCGACGCCCGTTTCGGTCCGGCGCTCACCAGCGGCAAGCTCAACTTCTACACGAACTACTGGCAGAACGAGGCCAACAAGGTCTGGACCTGGATGACCTGGAACAACCTCATGGGCGATCCGGCCACCGAGATGTG
>PIVY01000065.1 GCA_003353795.1 bacterium | reverse complement strand
TATCCCGGCGCCGACGCCAAGGTGGTCGAGGAAGCGGTGACCTCGCCCATCGAGCAGCAGGTCAACGGCGTCGAGAACATGCTCTACATGCAGTCCAAGAGCTCGGCCGACGGCAGCCTCGACCTCACGGTGACCTTCGAGATCGGCACCGACCCGGACATGGCCACGGTACTCACCCAGAACCGGGTGTCCATTGCCGACCCGCTGCTGCCCGAGGAGGTCAAGCGCCAGGGTGTGACCACCAAGAAGCAGTCGACCATGCTGGTGCTCATCGTGAACCTCGTGTCGCCCGACGGGCGCTTCGACGAGATCTACATCAGCAACTACGTCACGACCCGCATCAAGGATGTGCTGACCCGCGTCGAGGGCGTGGGCGAGGTACAGGTATTCGGCGCCAAGGACTTCGGCATGCGCGTGTGGGTCGACCCCGCCAAGCTCAAGTCGCGGGGCCTGACCGTCGACGAGCTGATCGCGGCCCTGAAGGAGCAGAACGTCCAGGTTGCGGCGGGTAAGATCGGCGCCCAACCCAACTCCGCCAACCTGCCCTTCGAGCTGTCGATCCTCACCAAGGGTCGCCTCACCGCGGCGGAGCAATTCGGTGAGATCGTGATCAAGACCGGTGACGAGGGCCAGCTCGTGCTCGTCCGGGACGTGGCACGCGTCGAACTCGGCGCCCAGAACTATCACTGGTACGCCCAGCTCGACAACAAGCCCAGCATCGCCTGCGGCATCTATCAGCTGCCCGGCTCCAACGCCCTCGAGGTGGCCCAGAACGTGGCCGCGACCATGGAAGATCTTTCCATCGAGTTCCCCGAAGGCCTCGAGCACGCCATCGTCTACGACTCCACCCGCTACATCGACGCCTCCATCCAGGAAGTGATCTCCAGCCTGATCATCGCCATCATCCTGGTGGTCCTGGTGGTCTACATCTTCCTGCAGGATTTCCGCACCACCCTGGTGCCGGCCATCACCATTCCCGTGTCGCTCATCGGCACCTTCGCGGTGATGAACTTCATGGGGATGTCCATCAACAACCTCACCTTGTTTGGACTTGTGCTTGCGATTGGAATCGTGGTCGACGATGCCATCGTGGTGGTCGAGAACACCATGCGCCTCATCGACGAGGAAGGCATGCAGGCGAAGGAAGCGGTGAGCAAGGCCATGATCGAGGTGGGCGGGCCCATCATCGCCACCACCCTGGTGCTGCTCGCGGTGTTCGTGCCCACGACCATGATGCCCGGCCTGGTGGGCCTGCTCTACAAGCAGTTCGCCATCACCATCTCGGTGGCCACGGTCTTCTCCAGCATCAACGCACTCACCCTCAGCCCGGCGCTCTGCAGCCTGCTCCTGCGCAAGTCGCCGGAGAAGCGCGGCTGGTTCTTCACCAAGTTCAACGACATCTTCGACGTGAGCACCAAGAAGTACATGGGTATCACCGGGGCCCTCACGCGCAAGACGGCCGTGATGCTGACCGTCTTCGTGGTGCTGGTGATCGCCACTGGCCTGGGTATGACCAGCCTGCCCACCGGCTTCCTGCCGGACGAGGACCAGGGCTACTTCTTCATCAACGCCCAGCTGCCCAACGGCGCCTCGCTCGATCGTACCGAGAAGGTCATGGACCAGGTCAACCAGATCCTGCTGGCGACGCCCGGTGTCGCCGGTGTGGTCACCGTGGGCGGTTATTCTCTGCTCGACGGCGTGGCCACGTCCAACACCGGCATGTGCATCGTCACTCTCGATCCGTGGTCTGACCGCAAGAGTAGCGAGTTGAAGATCCAGAGCATCCTCGCGGGACTGCAGAAGAAGTTCTGGGCCATGCCGCAAGCCGTGGTCTTCGGCTTCATGCCCCCACCCATCATGGGCCTGGGCGCGGCCGGCGGCTTCGAGATGCAGTTGCAGGACAAGGGTGGTATGGGCGTGATCCAGCTCGAGCAGATGGCCACCGCCCTGACGGTCGCCGCCGAAGAGAGCCCCATGCTCACCCGCATGAACCAGAACCTACGTGCCCAGGTGCCGCAGCTCTTCCTCGACATCGACCGCCAGCGCGCCAAGGCCTACAAGGTTCCGTTGAGCGCGATCTTCGGCACCCTGGGCGCCAACCTCGGTTCGGCGTACGTCAACGACTTCAACCTCTTCGGCCGGACCTGGAAGCTCCAGGTGCAGGCGGACGAGAAGTATCGGTCGCGACCCGAGGACATCCTCAAGCTCGAAGTGCGCAGCACGCTGGGCAACATGATCCCACTTGGCACGGTGGCCAGCGTTCGCGACACCGTGGGGCCCAGCAGCATCTCCCGCTTCAACATGTTCCCGTCCTCCACGGTCACCGGCAGCGGGGCGCCCGGCGTCAGTTCGGGACAGGCCACCGAGGAACTGGAGCGCCTGGCCGGCGAGGTAGCCCCGGGCCTGGGCGTGGCCTGGTCGGGCACCACCTATCAGGAGAAGAAGGCGGGCAATGCGGCGCCGATCATCTTCGGCCTTGCGATCATCTTCGTGTTCCTGTTCCTGGCCGCACAGTACGAGAGCTGGCACATCCCGCTGGCCGTGCTGCTGTCGGTACCGCTGGCCATCCTGGGCGCCGTCGCAGCCACGGGCGCGCGCCAGCTCGACAACAACATCTACACTCAGGTGGGGCTGGTGTTGCTCATCGGCATGGCAGCCAAGAACGCGATCCTGATCGTGGAATTCGCCAAACAGAAGCACGAGGATGAAGGGCTCTCGCCCATCGATGCGGCGCTCATGGCGGCCAAGCTGCGCTTCCGTGCCATCCTCATGACGGCGTTCTCGTTCATCCTCGGCGTGATCCCGCTGGTGATCGCCTCGGGCGCCGGTGCGGCCAGCCGCGTGGCCCTGGGCACCGCGGTGTGCGGCGGCATGCTCATGGCGACCGTGGCCGGAGTCTTCATGATCCCGTTCATGTACCGGATCGTGCAGGAGACGGCGCTGAAGCTGGGGGCGAAGAAGCCCGAGGCGCCCGCGCCACCACAGGCACCGCCTGCAGAATCGGCGTCCTGATCCTGGCACCGAAAAGAGCAAAGGCCGGAGACTCGCGTCTCCGGCCTTTCTTCTGCGCAGCCAGTCGAGGCTATTCCTCCGGGGGCGGCAACCCGCCGTAGAGATGATTGTAGTGCGCGCCCGAGATGAACTTCCGCACCTCGCCTCCCGAGATCGCGAAGAGGTAGGCTCCGTAGTTGATGTCGTCGGCACTGCTACCGGTTCGCACGTCGACCACGGCCAGGCTACCCGGCTCCGGCAGCACGTCGCTGTTGCCGTAGAGCACCACGTAGTAGCCGTCGGCCGTGAAGATCTGGACCCGGTCGTTGCCGGTATCGCTCACGTAGATGTAGCCACGGCCGTCGACCGTCACGCCCAGGGGCGCGGTGAACTCGCCCTCGAGATCGCTGGGGCCTCCGACCCAGCCGCTCTCGTCGCATTCGGCGGCGTCGCCCAGCGCGTAGTCGGCCGCCGGAGGCGGATTGCAGGAACCCGGGAAGCTGAAGAGCGCCGCGCGACCGCGCAACGGATCCTCCCCGTCGGAGTCGATGTCGGTGAGGTCGGGCTCGCTGGAGAAGCGGATCACCCAGTTGCGGAGGGTGTCGCGATCGCAAACCAGGAGGCTGTCCTCAGCATCCCGGGCCAGCCCCGCGGGGTCGTGAACGAAACGGGTGGCGTCACCGTCGCTGCGGCAGAGGATGCCGTAGGCGATCAGTCCGGTGAAGGGCTCGTACGCGTAGCGGTGCACCACGCCGCTGTCGGGATCGGCCAGGTAGAGGAAGGTGGCCGCGCCGGGCACCTGCTCCACGCCTGCCCGGCTCGTGGTCATGCCCACGCAGCCCTGCACGTCCGGCAGGTCGGTGTAGCTCGGTCGCCCAATCGGTGTCGAGAGATCGCGAGCGAAGTACCAGCTCACGCGACCCAGGCCCTGGTCCCAGACGAAGATCAGCGAGTCGGCGTCGTCGGAGCAAAGGGCGGTGGGATCGGCCAGACCCTCCACCAGGTCGATCTCATTGTAGTTCTGATCACGCTTGGCGAGGGTCGAGCTGTTGATCACGAAGAGGTTGCCCTGCACGGTGACCAGTTGCCGCGGGTCGTCGTCGGTGAAGACGTCGTCGACCAGATACGGAGCCACCGAGAACAGTCCCTGCGGCTCGGGGATGGCGATCTTCTCGCCGCATCCGCTCACGAGCAGCCAGGCGGCCACCGCGAGCAAGACGAACGCGGGTAGATGGCGTCGATTCATCAGCGCGCCCTCCCGTGTCGCGTGCGTTCCTTGGCCCAGAGCGGCGACAGCTCCATGGAGATGTAGTGCATGGTTCCGAAGGCGCCCAGATCGCTGAAACCGTAGTCGATGCGCCAGATGAACTGCTTGCGCTTGAGCTGTACCCCGAAGCCGGCCGCCAGGCCGCCCTCGTCACGACCGGTCTCGTAGCCGCCCCGCAGGTAGAGGAGCTTGTTCAGGCCCAGTTCGGCGCCGAGGCGGAAGCTCTCGACGGCGTCGCTGGGGTGATTGAAGTCGGCCGTGGTCAGGAGCGCGGTCTTGGACGACAGGCCCCAGGTGTAGGCCAATCCGAACGAGCCCTCGGTGGGCGCCGGGTGCTTCTGGAACTCGGTCTGGGGTACGTAGCCGTCGCGCACGGGCGGGTCACCGCTGGGCTGCATGTCGGGACCGAAGTTGCGGACCGAGAAGCCCACCCGCAGATCGCCCACGCCCACCAGGTAGAGGATGCCCAGGTCGAAGAGGAACGCCTTCGTGGCCCACTCGTCGAGGTTCTCCTGGAAGTACTTGCCGGTGATGCCGATGGAGAAGCGGTCGGTCATGGCCCGGGCCAGGCTGAATCCAAGCACATACTGATCGGCGCGGAAGGTATCGCCGGTGCCCTCGACGTTGGTCTCGGTGGTGCGCGGAATCTCGCCCGAACGCAGCATGCCGGCCGAGATGGCGTAGCCGAAGTTCTGGCCCCGCCACTGCACCGCGGCGTGGTCGATGTCGATGTCGGCGGCCCAGGCTGTGTGGTTCAGGAAGTAGTTCGTGCGACCGGGCGTGCGCATGAGGCCGGCGGGGTTCCAGAACACCACCGGTCCGTCGATGGCGCAGGCCACGTAGGCGCTCCCCAGTCCCACCGGCCGGGCGCCCACGGGGATCTTGAGGAACTGACCGCTGGCCGTGCCCACGTTCTCCTCGCCGTAGAGGCGCAGCACGTCGCCGGCCTGCGCGACGGCGGCCGCGAGGAGCGCCACGAGGAACGTCGCTGCCAGGATCAGCCTGCTGCCACGCCGCCTTACCATTCGTAGCTCACCCCCCACAGCAGAATCCGCGGGTTCTCGATGTAGCTGGGGTTGACCACGCCCTTGGAGTACTCCTCGGAATTGGTGGTGAGGCCTTCCTCGCCCTCGCCGAGATCGCGGTTCCAGCGGTTCAGCCACTCAGGGTTGTAGTCGCCCAGCTGGTAGCCGTCGCCGGAGTAGGGATTCACGCGCCGGTAGTTGGTGTGGTTCAGCAGATTTCGACCCTCGAAGAAGAAGGTCACCTTCTGGCTGCCGCCGAAGCGCCACCACTTGCTGAAGCGCAGATTCATGGCGCCGCGAGTCGGCCCAAGGGCGCTGTAATTGTCGCCCGAGATGGCGCTGTCGCCGGTCCAGTAGAGCGGTGTGTAGCGCTGACCGGCCTCCGCCCGCAAGAGTGCGTTCAACGACCAGTTGCCCGGCATGCGCCAGCCGAACAGAACGGGCCGGTCGCGATCGAAGACCGAGAAATCCAGGTTGATGCTGAATGTCCAGGGACGGTCCCACAAGAGAGGCGCCCGGGTCAGGCCGCCGATGGTGGTGGTGTTCGGCAGATCGTCGCCGTAGAGCGCGGAGAGGTACTCGGCGTCAGCCGTGCTGTTGGTACCGGTGGACCGCTGCAGCTCCAGGCTGGCCGAGCCGCTGAGCCAGCGCGTGGTGCGCTTGATGATGGACAGCTCCACGCCGAGGCTCCGGGCCGAGTCGCCGTTGAAGTAGCGCACGGGCTCGATGGACACCGAGCCGGTATCGTCGGGATCGGGGGTCTGGTCGGCGCCAATATCCACGGCGTCCAGCTTCACGCTCTTGGCGTACCCGTAGATGTCGCGGTTGTAGAAGGTGACGCCCATCGACCAGAGGTTGTCGAACTCGTGCTGCCAGCCCGCCTCGTACTCGATGGTGACCTTGGGATCGAGATTGGGATTGCCGAGCAGCTGGATCTTGGTGGCGGTCTGCGCCTGCAACTGCGGATAGACGTAGGCGAAGCGCGGCCACTGGTTGAAATGGCCGTAGTTGAAGAAGAACTTGTCCTGCCGGGTGACCGGGAAGCTGAGGCCGAGGCGCGGCGAGATGCGGGCCTTCCAGTTGCGGCCGAAGGCGCGGAACGTGTTGTCGTGGAACTCCTGCGCCATGTCGTCGGTGATGAAGAGATAGTCGTCGGGGTTCGTCATCACCTCTTCGACCTCACGGCCCGGCGCCCAGAAGTCGACCCGGACGCCGGCATTGAGGATCAGTCCGCGGTAGCCGATGGTGTCCTGGAAGTAGGCGGCGCTGACGATGGGATGGGCCACGAAGATGTCCTCGAAGATGGCCAGCTTGCCCGGCGGCGGCGATCCCAGCTGCGACTGCAGATCGATGAGCTGCATCTCGGTGAAGCTGATGTCGGCGCCCGTCTTGAACTGGTTGCCGCGGCCGGCGTAGAACGAATAGCTGCCCTTGGCAGTCCAGGCTTCGGCGTAGTGGTCGTGCCAGCGATCGGCGCTGCCCAGGGCCTGGCCGGCGGGGTCGTTGGGCGGGATGTTGATCCGGGTGTAGTTGGTGTAATCGTCGTCGCCGTTGACGTTGTTGTGCATCCGCGACCAGTTGCGGCCCAGGGTGAGCTCGTACCAGTCGGTTTCGCTCAGCACCTGGCGCCAGTACACGTTGGTCAGGATGCTCTCGTTGGTGAACGCGAGGTACTGGTCGAAGTTGTCGATGAACGGCCGCGCATAGCCCTCGCCCGGCAGGAAGAAGCCCTGGCTCATGTTCATCTGCCGGCTGGCCGAGACCGACAGCTTCTTGGTCGGCGTCAGATTCCAGGTCCACTTGGCCAGGCCGTTCCAGTTGTTCTGCTGGCGAGGCGTCCAGAACTCGTCGGTGTAGATGGGCGACTGCAGCCGATTCTTGCGGGAATAGATGGGCAGATAGCCGTCGCGGATGTCCATGCTGCCGGAAACGAGCATGTAGCGCTCGCCGCCGATGTCCAGACCCAGGGCGGCGAGGCCGGCGGTGATGGGATCGGGGCCGCTGAGCGAGACCTTGAAGATGTCGATGTTGTTGGGCTCGGTGAAGTCGGTGAGCTCGGTCCAGGGAACCTCGGCCTGCTTGTCCACCCGCTTGCCGATGTAGTCGCGCTTGAGGGAGATCTTCCCCTCGAACCGCTTGGTGCCCTCCTTGGTGCTGATGTTCACCACGCCCGACACCGCTTGCCCGTACTCGGCGTTGAAGCCGCCGGTGAGCACCTCGATCTCGTTGATGATGGACGGGTCCACGGAGTAGCCGTAGCCGCCGCCGGCGAGCGGGTCATTCACCGACTGGCCGTCGATGATGAACTGGGTGTCGTCGGCGCGTCCGCCGCGGATGTGGATCTCGTTGTCCTGCAGCGACACGCCCGGCTGGTGGGCGATCATGTCGACCACTTGATCGAGGGGCATGGCCTCGAGTTGCTTGCTCGAGAGGTAGTGGCTCGTGCCGGTACGGTCGACCTCGATGAGGCTGCGCTCGGCCGCCACCACGAACGGATCCACGTAGATGGCCTGCACCTCGAGGACGAAGTCGATGTGGACCGCGCCGCCAGGCTCGAGTCGCACGGTCTGGGTGGCCAGGCCGTAACCGATGTAGCTGGCCTTCACGGTGTAGGTGCCCGGACGCAGACCGCGCAGGAAGAAGTAGCCGTCGGTGAAGGCCATGGTGCCGATGCTGGTGCCGGCCACGTAGATGTTGGTGTAGGGCATGGCCTCGCCGGTCTCACCGTCGACGACGCGGCCCTTGATAATGCCCGTGCTGGTGACCTGCGCCGCCACGGGAGACGCGACGGCGCAGAGCACGAGAAGCAGCACTGGCAGCAGGCGTCTCACGGCCGGGATACCCCCAGCTCGAATTCGAAGATGGCGGCCAGCGCGGCCATGGCCTCGTCGTAGTTCATGTGCTCGAAGTGGTAGGAGACGCCGACGACCGTCGCCAGGTCCTGGATGGATCGTTGGGGGCGCCGCACGCCGATGAGGGGATCGTACGGCGGGCGCAGGCCGAAGCATCCGTCATCGTCCCAGGGATCATCGGGATCGTCGGGATCCTTGCACTCCTCGAAGCGGTAGAGCTCCTCGGTTCCCGGCACCGGGCTGAGTCCGATACCCCGGGAATTCAAATTTGCCAGGGTCATCGTGGGCAACCACGTCTGGGCTCCCAGCACCGGAGCGCCAAACGCGTAGTCGATAGGCTCGAGAGGGCTCTCCGGAGCTCCTGTGGGGCTAACCCCCAGCACCGCCTGGCGGAAATAGTAGGGAATGTCGGAGCTGGCCCCCGTGAGATTGCCGCTAATCAGCAGCAAACGTCCCGGCTCGGCCTCGTCGGCCGGGTATAGATACGTTTCGAGGGCGCCGTCGCGCGCCGCCGCTTCCTGCAACACTTCGCTGGTGGCACCACCGTCGAACCAGAAGACCAAGTCGAAGCGGCGAAAACTCTCGATCAGCACGTTCAGGTTGTCGGGGAATCCGAACCAGAAGTCGTACTCGTCCCAGTTGCCCTCGCCTAAGTAGTCGGTCGCGAACTCGCGATAGAACTGTCGGGTCGTCGTGGAAGAATTGTCCGGCACCAGCATCACGCCACTGCGAGGGTCGCGAACGTCCCAGGTATAGGTAAGGCGGGTCTCGGCGTCCGCCTCGTCGCCTACCGCGACGATGATCGTCCGCTCGCCGGCCGGTACGCCGCTCACGAAGATCTCGAACTCGCGAATCTCGTCGGAGCCGACGAATGGCGCCTGCAGCCAGTGTTGCATGACGTCGGCGTCCGGGTCGTCCCAGTCGCGGACCTCGGTGGGTTCAGTCTCGGCGCAGGTGTAGCGGTAGTGATCGTCCATGGTCTCGCGGCCGTCGGGATCGAAGGCGAAGAGGCGCAGATTCATGGCGCCCCAGTTCCAGTACACCGTGTCGACCACCGTCTCGCCCTCGACGATGAAATCTCGTTGCAGGTTCTTGAGCGGATTGAAGTCGCTCTGGAAGTTCATGGCGGGCGGAAAGTTGCGCAGGGGTACGTACTGGACCAGCGTATCGCTGAACGCGCCCTGGTTGTCCCGGCAGACCAGATAGAAGGTGGCCTCGGCGTTGCCGTCGTCGTCGGTCTGGAAGGTCATGGTGGTGTCGGTGCGCGTGGTGGTGTCCCACGGCGCCGGTACGTCGGCGAAGAGGCGGATCGAGACGTAGTACTCCTCGACCTGTCCGTCCTGGTCGGTGCCGCTCCAGTGGAACGTGCGGTCGAAGTAGCTGGTGGGATTGAGTTCGTCGTCTGGGTCCACCGGCTCGGCGAAGAAGCGTATGACCGGATTCTGGTTGGTCACCGTGGTCGGATCGAAGGGATCGTTGGTGCAAGCAGCAAGGATCAGGGACGCGGCGACCGCGATCACCAGGAAGCGTACGAACGGGCGCGTGGGGGTCATTTGATGATCACCAGCTTTCCGCGCTGAATCTCTCCCGTGTTCTCGTTCTTGACCACGTAGATGTAGAGCCCCGTGGCGATGGCGCGCCCATGCTCGCTCAGCACGTCCCACTCGTGCTTACCGTCCACCGGGTCGTCGTGCTGCAGCGTGCGCACGAGGTCGCCCGCCACGGTGTAGATCTTGATGGTGCTCTGGGGCGGCAGGTTCAGGAACCAGATCTTGCGCCCCAGTTCGACCTCGCCGCCGGGATTGTCGAAGTAGCTGCCGGCCCGGTACGGATTGGGCGCCACGGAGATCCGGCCCTCCTCGCCGCTGTCCACCGCGGCCGGCCCGGGGTACAGCAACAAGGCGTTCTCGTTGAAGCCGCTCTCGAACGACGGCAGGCCCTCTTCCAGATCCGGCGCCGAGAACGAGATCACCGAGTACCAGTAGGGGAAACCGTCGAGCAGATCGCGGTCGACGAACTCGCGCAGGCCGTCCTCGTTGAGCGGCGGCAGGCCCGTGTCGAAGCCGACGCCGTCGATGATGTCGAACTGGGCCACCAGGGTCGAAAGTTCGAAGGGATCGCGGTCGATGGTGGATCCCTGGTAGCGGTAGATCTGGTAGCCCTGGAAATCCAGCTTACCGGTGATGGTGGAGATGTGCTGCTCGGGCGAACGGCCAGGGTGGTCCGTCGGCAGGGGATCCCCGTCCGCGTCGATCGAATCGCCCGGCGCCCACTGCAGCTTGATGGTATTCCACTCGTAGGCCGCCGAGATCCGCGGCGACGGCGGACCGGCGGGGATGGTGAAGCCGTCGTCGTAAGCGAGCTGAGCCACCTTACTGTTGGCCAGCAGCCCCACCGAGTCGGGTCCGCAAGTGATCGCAAAGGTCACGTGGATGGTGTCCTGGTCGGCGAAAGTCGGCCAGGGACCGGTGGAGAGCAGGGCGACCCAGTCGCTGGCAGTGGTGTAGTCGGTGCCGTCGATCACCCCCACGGTGAAGGCGCCGTTGCCCATGAGCTGGTACTTGCCCGGCTGTTCCTCCAGAAAATCGTCGATGTAGGTGTCGTCCTCGGCCGGCACGTTGCGGAATTGCCAGGCGTTGTACGACACCGGCGGCGTATCCAGCAGCGGCAGCACGGCGGGTCGGGTGCCCAGGAGCCGCGTACCGACCCAGCTGGTCGCCAGGCCGTCGTCGCCATCGGGATCGAACTCGTACATCGCCCAGATGCCGGGATCGTCGGGGACAGAATTCTCCTCGTTGACCCAATCCGCCGGTCCCCAGCCACCATTGGAATCGTCGTACCAGTCCCAGCCAACGGGCGCGTTGGGATCGTAGGGATTGGTATTTTCCGTGTTGCCCACCGTGGTGTCGGTCCAGTAGCCCACGTAGACGTCACGCAGCTCGGTGCCGCTGACGTTGACGATGGCGTAATCCAGGATCACGAAATCATCGGCGTAGGCACTGCCCCAGGCCAGGGCCCGCAGGATGACCTTGAGCCCCAGAGGGACATGGTTGCCGGATTCGACGTTGGCGTAGTCGGTGAGGTAGGCCTGGATGTGCTGGGTGGCGAGGGCGCGCGAATCGTAGTTGTCGTCGTTCTGGCGGTAGGACCAGACGTAAGTGCTGTTCTCGGGATCGTCCGGCACGTCTTCATTGTAGTAGTAGTCGAACTCGCGGATCTCGTCGCCGTCCACCAGATTCTGCGCGTCCTGGGCGCCGGTGGACACGTGGATCGTGCCGTCAGCCGCCACGGCGCCCACCCAGATGCCACCGAGGAACACGTGCTCCACGTTGCTGTTGAGCGGATATTCGCCGCTCGGTTGGTAATCGCCGTTCTCTTGGTAAGCGGTCTCGAAGGCGCTGCCCACGTAGCCCAGGTTGGTGACCGAGAGCCCGAGGATTCCGGCGTTGGTGAAGATGTCCTTGCGTGGTCCAGCCCACGCCGCGGCAGCCGCCATGAGGGCGGCCACCAGAAGGAGTAAACCGGTTAGCCGGCGGGCGATCCGGGTAGCGGCGCGAGCAGCACCGAGCGCGGGCACGGGGGACCTCCGAGGCGGATCCTGGGTGCGAGTGGTCTGGTACCATAGCCCCCTGCCAGGGCGCGTGTCAACTCGCCCCGTGGGGAGTAGGCGTGAGGGGCGACAAGTGGTAGGATCGGGCGGTCACCACCGACTTCGGGAGGAGTCGAACATGCATCAGGAACTGGATCGACCGCTGAGCGCCAGCGCCGACGAGGCCACTTGCGAGTGCAGTTGCAAGGCGAGCGTACGTGAGGGAGAAACCAACAGCGTGGAGAACGTTCGTCAGGCGAATTTCCTCGCCGCCCAGAACCAGATCGGCGGCTGATACGGAGACTCTATTTCAGGTCTTCGGGGATCACGGCCGAACCGTAGTACAGGAGTCCTCGGTCAGTGGACTTGACCCAGACCTCGAACCAGAACTCCCGTCCGTTGACCGGGTAGCGACGGCTAGGAACCGCGCGCCAGCGGCCGGCTGCGAAGTCTTCTTCCTGGCTCATTGCGTGGGGCAATAGCCATTGGGAGACATCGACTGATATCGTATTGGGACGATCGATGTCACCCGTCGCGGCCCGTGAGTGCTCACCGATCTGATGGCGATAGAACAGCATCCACTGGAATCGCGCGTCCAGCTCGTAGAAATCGATTCCGTCCAGACTCGGGATGCCCGCTGCCTGCTGCTCGTGGACCTTCTCCCAGAACTCCTTGGCCGGTAATCCCGCGGTCGTGGTGGTCTGGGCCTTAAACTGCCGGCCCGTGAAGGGGTCCTCGAAGGTCATGTCGGGATCGCTGGCGGGGATCAGGCTCCAGTTATAGCTGCCCAGGGGATTCACGTCGACGAAACCCACCACCACGATGATCACGGTCGCAGCGATCAGGCCCGATCCTCGCGTGATTCGTCGCTGGCGGCGCTGATGCATGCGATCCTCGATCCGGGTCCAGAGCAGACGGGCGGAATCGGCATCGTCGTGCGTACCGGGGGCATTGTTCCGTATCCAGCGATCGAATGCTGAACTCATGGGTCTTCCCTCCCGTCCCCGCCTTCTTGCGGATCCTCGTAGCCTTCGATCAGCCGCATCCGACCGATGTCCAACCGCAATTCGTCGAGCGCCCGACGGCCCTCCCGGGTCAGGCGGCACCGGATCTCCGGAGCCTCCAGAAGGCTGGCTAGTTTCCGCCGCGCCCGGTGAAGCCGGGCCTTGGTATTCGCCTCACTGGCACCGAGGATCGCCGCGATCTGCGCCAGGGAAAAGTACTCCCAGTAGTAGAGGATCACGATTTCCTGGCTGACGGAATCCAGCTGCCTGACGGCGAGTGCCAGCAATTGTCGGTCTTGATCCTCCTCCAGGCCGACCTGAACGGTCGAAGGAATCGGTACGTCGTGGTCATCGGTGGCGAAGGCGATCTCCCGCCGCCGCTCACGCCGATCGAAGTGCTTGGCGATGCGCCGGCGGGCCAGCCGGTAGAGCCAGGCTCCGAACGTCACGCCCTGGAATCGGAACCGCCAGAGTCCATCCACCGCCTCGAGGAACGTCTCCGAGAGCAGATCCTCGGCCGTATGCCAATCACCGACCCGGTGCTGAATGAACGACAGTAGCGGACCGCGATACTTGTCAAAAAAGAGTCCAAAGTGCTCGAGATCGGTCCTGGCGAGCAAGAGCCACTTCTTCTCGATCTCCAGATCGTCTCGTTGAATACCGTCGTCTCTCCGATAAACGTCCGCCGAGAATTCGACATGCTCGGCAGGCGGATCATCATCCCGTCTCCAGCGCCGCGATCCCCCGCCGGCGCCATCACCAGCAGGGCTATGGCGGCTACCTGGACGACGGTGACACCTGAATTTGATGATCACGCCCACGAAGGGTCGCTCCGATCATTCAACTGACGTTTTCTCAAGCCATTGCAAGGCCTGTGGGCCCTGGGCTCGCAGATCCAGATAGAGCCGGATCGTGGCCTCGGCCCGCTCCCGGACGGCCTCGCAGGGCGCGGACCCGTTGCCGCCTTCCGGCAGGAGTTGATGATAACACATACTGCACAGGCGTACGGCCCAGCAACTTCGACATTCTCGCCCGTAGGACGCCCTGAATCGCTCTCGCAGGTCTCGCAGTCGCCGCGGCGCCAGCCCGGTCGCCACGGTACCCAGGGTCATGCCCTGACCTACGCGCTCGCAGGGCTGGAGCAGACCGTCGGCCCGCACATGCAATCGTCGGACACCCGGAAGACAGCAGCCTCCACGCCCGACACCGCGGTCCAGAGGCGCGGCCGACCGGTGGTGCCAGCGGATGAGAGGGTCGTCGAAGAGGGCGGCTGCCAGCGGGGTGACGTCGTCGTGCCGACCGTCGCCCCGGAATGAGACATAGCGATCGCGAAGGCGCTGCAATTGTTCGGGCCAGGTCTGGTCGGGTTCCAGATCGAGGCCGGTCACATCGGCGCGATTGGCGCGCAGCAGCGGCCGGCGCGCCAGGCCGGCGGCCCGCAGCGGCGGGAAGTCGGCGAAGTAGGCGTCGACCGCTTCGAGATCGAATGGCGGCGCCAGCGTGGCCACCAGGGCCAGGCGGTCCGCCAGCGCTGGTTCGGTGCGCAGCAAGGCGGTCAGGTTGGCCTCGATCCGGGCGTGGCTGGCCTGCCCCTGCCGGCCCACCCGATGACGGTCGTGGACCGCGGCCGGTCCGTCGAGGCTGACCTGAAGATGCAGACCCTCGCGATGGATCAGCTCTGCCACCTCGGGGCGATCGAGGGCCAGGCCGTTGGTGTCGACGGCGAAGCGGACGCGGTGTCCATCGGATCGGCGGCGCACGGCCCGCACGACGTCCGTGATCACGGGCCAGGCCAGCAAGGGCTCGCCACCGTAGAACGAGATGGCAGGCCCTGGCTCGTCCACGGCGGCATCCAGGAACGCGGCGACGGCGGCCAGCGCCGTGGCGGTCGGCATGCCGCGTGGGCGGTGAGGGCGTACGTGGGTCAGATCCGAACCGTGGAGGCAATACCGGCAACGGAGATTGCAATCCTCGGTCAACGAGAGGGTGAGGTGTCGTTGTCCGCGGGTCAGGGCTCGGGAGTCGGCGGCCGACAGGTCGACCGCAGCGAGCGGCGGACGGTCGATGCGGAAGAGCCCCTCCTCGCGACCTGCCGTTTCGATCTCGGCCTCCGCCCGGGCCACGGCGTCGGCCGGGTGGCCATGGCTGCAACCGCGAAGCACGTCGGCGAGCACCGGGTCCACGGCCACCAGGCGACTGGTGTGCACGTCGTAGACCACGGCGCGACCGGCATGTTCGATCACATGGCACAAGGGAGCGTCGGGCACGATTTCTCTCCGTGCGGACGCTTGACGGCGCCCGGCGCGACCCTACGGTACACCAATGAAGGTGCCTTGGTCACGAACCGTCGGGTGCGAAGACCACGCGCCAGTCCTGCTGCATGTCCACCACGGTCCAGCCCCGCTGCTCCGCCTCCACCAGGCCCTCAACCAGACGCCCGATGCTCGAATCGCGGTCGTACGCCCACTCGCGCCCGGCATCCGTGTGGTGCACGATGAGCCCGAAACGCGGCCCGTCGCCCGACGTGGTCCACTGCAGCATCTGCAGGTCGCCGTCGGAGTTGCCGAACGCCGCGAGAGGTCTCCGGCCGATGAACTTGTTGATGGCCACGGGCTTGCCCGCCTTGTCGTCGATGAAGTCGATGGCGGGGCGCCGGACGATCACCGGCCCGCTATCGCGCATCTCGAAGACCGTCACGATGGTGCTGCCCACGACTTGTTCCGGTGGAATGCCGTAGACGCGCTCGGTCCACGGCCGCATGAAATCCACGCCGCCGCCGGACACGATGTAGGTCTTGAATCCGTGATCGCGCAGTTAAGCTAGCAACTCGAGCATGGGCTGGTAGACCAGTTCGGTGTACGGGCGCTCGAGGGTGGGATGCCGGGCGTCGGCCAGCCAAGCCTTCACCGTGGCGGTGAACTCGTCGGTCGTCATACCGGCGTGGCTGGCCATGATCAACTCGAGCAGACCGTGTTCGCCGGAATCGTGCAGCGCGTCCATGTCGCCGGCCAGGACGGCGGCGAACGGTTGCTGCGTCTGCCACTCGGGGTGCTCGGGAGCCAGGGCCTTCACGCGATCCATGGCGAACGCCAACTGCACGTAGATGGGCTGCTCGGCCCAGAGGGTGCCGTCGTTGTCGAAGACGGCGATGCGCTCCGGTGCGGGCACGAACTCGGGACTCGCAGGATCGACGACCCGCGCCACGAAGTCGGTAATGGCCGACCGGGCCGCACCGTCGTTCCACGAGGGCAACGGATCGGTGACGTCGGCGGCGCATCCGGCGAGCGCGACCGTGAGAGTCAGGATCGCAGCGATTCGGACCAGCATGATGACCTCCAGACGATGGTCCGGCCGCCGCGATCATCGGGATCACGGCGGCCGGATGGGAACGACCTTACTGCGACGGCGGCGTCAGCTTCTCCATCACCTGATCGAGGCTGAAGCTGGCTGCTTTCTGACGCGGCGGGTAGTCCGCGAAGGTGGCCAGGAACTGGCCCACGTAGGTCTGGGCCGGCACCAGCAGGAATGCCCTGTCGAGGAGCCAGTCGTAGTAGGTGTTCGAGGTGACCTGGGCACGCTCGTACGGATCGCGGCGCAGGTTGAATATGAGCGGCAGGCGCAAGGCGATGAACGGCTCCTGCCAGGCCTGCAAGGTGGCCTCGACACGCTGCTCCATGAAGACCAGTTTCCAGTCTTCGTAACGAAGGGCGGTCAGGTCGCCGTCATCGGAGAAGTAGAAGATCTCCTTGCGCGGCGTGGCCTCGGCCTCACCGGTCAAGACCGGCAGGATGTTGTAGCCGTCGAGGTGGACCTTGTACTTGCGGTCGTTCAATTTCGTGCCGCCCAGCAGCTTCTCCTTGATCTCCTCATCGCCGGCGATGGCCGCGAACGTGGGCAGCCAGTCCATGTGATGGGTGATCTCGTTGGTCCAGGTCCCCGGGTCGATCTGGCCGGGCCAGCGCACCATGGCGGGCACGCGCCAGCCGCCTTCCCAGTTGGTGTTCTTCTCGCCGCGGAAAGGCGTCGCCGCCGCGTCGGGCCAGGTGTTGTAGTGGGGGCCGTTGTCGGTGCTGTAGAAGACGACCGTGTTGTCGGCGATGCCCAGCTCGTCGAGGAGTTCGAGGAACATGCCGATGTGCATGTCGTGCTCGACCATGCCGTCGGAGTACTCGTCCTGGCCGGAGATACCGCGCATCTCGTCCTTCACGTGCGTCCGGAAATGCATGCGGGTGCCATTCCACCAGACGAACCAGGGCGTGCCCGCAGCGTGCTGCTCTCGGATGAATTCCAGGGCGCGGGTCGAGGTCTCGTCGTCCACGGTCTCCATGCGCTTCTTGGTCAACGGACCCGTGTCCTCGATGCGCTGCTTACCACCCGGCTCGGCCCAGGAATGGATCACGCCGCGGGGCCCGAACTTCTCGCGGAACGTCTGTCCGCCGGCGACGATCATGTCGCCGGGGTAGTCCTCGTTCTCGGGCTCTTCCTCGGCGTTGAGGTGATAGAGGTTCCCGAAGAACTCGTCGAAGCCGTGCATGGTGGGTAGGTGCTCGTCCCGGTCGCCGAGGTGGTTCTTGCCGAACTGACCGGTGGCGTAGCCCTGGGCCTTGAGCACGGTGGCAATGGTGGGATCTTCCTTCTGCATGCCTTCCTTGGCGCCCGGCAGACCGACCTTCGACAGGCCGGTGCGGAACACGCTCTGCCCCATGATGAACGACGACCGGCCGGCCGTGCAGCTCTGCTCGCCATAGTAGTCGGTGAAGGTCATTCCCTCTTGGGAGATGCGGTCGATATTCGGAGTCTCGTATCCCATGACACCGTGAGTGTAGGCACTGATGTTCGATTGACCGATGTCGTCGCCCCAGACGACCAGGATGTTGGGCGGATCAGCGGCCTGGGCGATGCCGCTGAACACACCGATCGCGGCAATGACTGCCAGGCGCAAACATAGACCAGTCTTCATGATCTCGACCTTTCGTCGTGATGGGTTGACGGTCGTGCAACCACCGGACCGGTGGTCGCTACAATCCCCCGAGAGCGGCGTCCTGCGCAAGATCGGCGCGCCGTTTCAGTTCCTCGAAATGGCGCTGGACTCCCGGCGCCTCGTAGCCCACCAGTTCGGTGGGTTCGCCGTCCACGAGCTTGATCTGCCGGCGGATCCGGCCGGCCTCGTCGAACTCGAGTTCGAGGCTGATCTCCTCGAAATCTCCGGCCTGGCCCTCGCTCATCACGCGACGCTGCTCGTCGCTTCGGTAGTAGACCAGGCGACCGTCTACCACCTCGTAACGGGTTCGAGCCAGACCGTAATCACCGTAGTTCTGTTCTTCTTCCACAGCCACGAGAATCGTGTCCTGATAGGTGGCGACGTAGCGGGTGGTCGCGTCACCGTTGGAGAACTCGCCGCGGACCTGCCGGCGCGCCGTCTGCTCGCCCGATTGCTGGTCGGCGCAGGCGGCGATCAGCGACAGCACGGTGAGCACGAGAATGGCGGTGAGGCGGTACGGCATCGCGGTCTTCTCCGTTACGGTTTCACGTTGGGGACAGGCAGCATGACCGGTTGCGACCGCCCTGTCTAGACGCGATAACCGCAATGGTGGTGCGGATTTCCACTAGCGGATGATGACAGTCCGAGTTCAGGCGACCTGATGCTGGGCTCCGCACCTGGGACACTTGATTCTCGCCGCGGCGAGGGCAGGCGGGATCTTGAGAATGGTGCCGCATTCGCAGGGCAGACGCCGCCAGCCGTCCTTCTCGTAGAGGAAGTCGTCGACCTCGCGAGCACGCCGGCGCGACTCCGGCGCCACGGCCGCCGCGCCGGGCATCGCCGCTGCCGGTTCACCACGGCTCTCCGTCTCGCCTTCGTCGCGCCACTTCGCCCCTTGCACCCGGAGCCCGGCCCCCGCGTGCGGGTCCTCGAGGGCCGACCGAGGCACGATCCCCTTCTTGCCGGTGACCGCCGCGAAACCCTGATCATAATCCTGGTACGAAGCGCCGGTCATGGAGCGCAGGATGCGCACGCGTTCGGCGATGGGCGGGTGGGTGGCCGTAAGCGAGGCGGCATTGCGCTTCTTCTCGGCGGCGGCCAGGGGATTGACGATGTACATGGGCGCCGTGGCCCGGCTCACGCCGCGCAGCTTGCCCGGCGGCGCTCCGCTGATCTTCTCGAGCGCGCGGGCCAGGCCGTCGGGGTAGCGGGTGAACGCCGCGGCGGACGCATCGGCCAGGTATTCGCGGCGACGCGACACGGCGAAGTAGATGAACTGGGCCAGGATCGGCGCCAGGATCATGAGCGCAATGGCCACGACCATGACGATGGCGTTACCGCCGCCACTGCCGCCGTCCGATCGTCGCGATCGCCCGGCCCCACCCCAGAACCAGGATCGCAAGCCCACGTCGGCCAGCAGGACGATGGCTCCCATGAGCACGCCCGCGAAGAGCATCAGCAGGATATCCCGGTTGCGCACGTGACCGATCTCGTGGGCGATGACGCCCTGCAACTCGTCGCGGTCGAGGACCTTCAACAGACCACTGGTCACCGCCACCGCCGCGCGCTCGGGACTACGGCCGGTGGCGAAGGCATTGGGCTGGGGATCGTCGATGACGTAGACGTCGGGTATCTTCGGCAATCCCGCCGCGATGGACATCTCCTCCACCACGTTGTGCAGCACCGGCAGGTCGTCGGGCCCCACCTTGCGCGCGCCGGACATGTTCAGGAAGATCTGGTCGCCCTGGCCCCAGGCCACGAGGGTGAGGATGATCCACACGATCACGGCGATGCCCACGCCGACCAGGCCGCCGTCCTTGGCGAAGTACTCGCCGAGGGCGAAGCCGAGCACGGCCAGCAGCAGGGCCATGAGGACGACCATGAAGGCGCTCTTGCGCTTGTTTGCGGCGATGGCCTCGAACATATCAGTCGAACGAGACCTTGGGCGCCTCGCGCACCGTGGGATCCTTGATCTCGAAGAAGTCGCCCTTGTCGAAGTTGAACAGGCCGGCCACGATGTTGCTGGGGAACATCTCGACCTTGTTGTTCAACGACATGACCGACTGGTTGTAGTACTGCCGCGCGAATCCGATCTTGTTCTCGGTGCTGGTGAGCTCTTCCTGCAGGGCCAGGAAGTTCTGGCTGGCCTTGAGGTCGGGGTAGCTCTCGGCCACCATCATCAACCGGCCCAGCGCCATGCCCAGCATGCCCTCGGCCTCGGCGCGGTCACCCAGGGTACCGGCGCCCTGCACCGCGGCGCGGGCCTGGGTCACGGACTCGAGGGTCTCCCGCTCGTGGTTCATGTAGCCCTTGACGGTCTCCATGAGGTTGGGGATCAGGTCGAAGCGGCGCTTTAGCTGGACGTCCACCTGGGCCCAGGCTTCCTTCACCTGATTGCGAAGGCGGACCAGGCCGTTGTAGACGCCGACCACGGCGGCCACGACCACCACCAGCAGTCCCAGGACGATCAGCAGAGGAATCATCAGCTCTCCTTGTTTCTTTTGGCCGCGTCGTCGCGGTCACCGAGCAGGCCGCCCAGGAAGTCGAGGACTCGGGCAGGCAGGTTTTCAGGATCCAGCGCCATGTCCAGGGCCAGGTCGGCCACCTCGCCATGATCGAACCAGAGGCCGTGGCCCTGGGGGCACGCGTCGACGAGTACCCTCTGGCTTGGACCGATGTTCACCTTGCGCATGGATTTGCGACATTCGGGACACCGGCGGCGGGCCTCGCCGGATTCGACCTCTTCGCGGCCATCGACCACATCCTGTACCAACTCCGGGTGCGGCGTGTCGTCGGCGTCGGCGAAGAGCAGACCCAGCTCGTCGGCATCGAACCACGTGCCCTCGCAGGCAGGACAGTGATCGAGTTCGAGAGCGTCGTACTCCACGACGAACATGATGGTCTTGCATGCGGGGCACTTCATGGGCACGATCCTAGCTTCAGAGTACCGCGGCAGCAAGGCCGGGCTTCATGCAACGCCCGGAGGAATCATGCACCATCAGGAACCATCACGAGGAACGACCATGAGGCGAATCACGCTCAGCCTGTGCCTGCTGGCCGGCGCCGGCCTGCTCGGCGGGTGCAGCAGCGACGATCCCGCGACCCCCGACCCGGTCACCGAGGGTCTCGATCGTCTGCCCGCAGACACCGGCGGCGTCCACCTTGCCCTGCCGCGGGACCCCGACACTGCCGGCACGGCACCTCTCGGCTGCTACCTCTACCTTCCCGCCGGCTGGGAGGACTCGCCGGTCGCCTACCCTCTGCTCGTGTTCCTTCACGGCGCGGGTGAGCGCGGCGACAGCTACGACGATCCCGATGCCCTCGGACTCCTGCTGCGCAACGGCCCCCCGCGTCTCATCGACCGTACCGAATGGGCACCGCCACATCCGACGATCGTGGTCTCCCCGCAGTGCCACAATGGCTGGTGGGACCCCAACGACGTGCGCGCGCTGCTCGAATGGGTCGATCTGCAATACCCGGTCGACCGCACTCGCATCTTCCTCACTGGGCTGAGCATGGGCGGCTACGGCACCTGGAGCTATCTGGGTCGCTTCGGCGGCGAGGCCGAGGATCCGTTACCCATCGCCGCGGCGGCGCCCATCTGCGGCGGCGGCGGAACGAATCTGGCGGCGGCCATGACCGCCACGCCCATCTGGGCCTTTCACGGCACCGGCGACGGCACCGTACCTCCGTCGGGATCGGTGAATCTGATCAAGGCCATCGGCGCCCTGGACCCCGCGGTGACGCCGCGCCTCACCCTCTTCGACGGCGTGGGCCACAACTCGTGGGGCCGCACCTACGACTGCTCCGGTGTGGGCGAGGGACTGAGTGCCTACGGCGCCGACCCGGCGGTGGAGCCGTGGCTGGTGCCGTACGAGCCCGACCTCTACGTCTGGTTCTTTTCGTACCGGCGATGAAACCCCCGGGTGGGGTCGCGCGTCATGCAGAGGCGCGTCCCCACCCCGGAGGTCCCCGATGCGGTCAGTCGTCCCGATCATCCTGCTCGTCGTCCTGGTATCCACCACCGCAACTGCCGGAGGACTCGGCATTCCCACCAGCCGCGCCGGCCTGGGCATCGGCAACCTGGAGCATTTCACCGGCATTCGGTTGAACTTCCGCGACCAGGGCGTACGCGAGGTGAACGGGATCAACGTCACCGTCTGGCCCGGGAAAGACAAGCGTCCCAACGGATCGTACAAAGGACTCGGCGTACACCTCGTGGGCAACTCGGGGCGTGATTTCACCGGCATCTACGCCAGTCTCATCGGCATGGCAGTCGAGGAGACCGCCACGGGCATCTTCGTCAACGGCATCGGCATGGGCGGCGGCACGGTCAACGGCTTGATGATCGCCGGCATCGGCGCCGGGGCGGAAGACCTCAACGGCGTCACCATCGCCGGCATCGGAGCCGGGGCAGAGAACGTCAACGGGATCCTGATCGCCGGCATCGGCGCGGGCGCCGAGGACGTCAACGGCCTCCTGGTCGCCGGTCTCGGAGCCGGCGCCGAGAACATCAACGGCGTGGCGGCGGCCCTGCTCGGATTCGGCGCCGAAGACATGTCCGGCATCGCCGTCGCCGGACTCGGCATGGGCGGCGAGGACCTCACCGGCCTGTTCGTCGGCGGCCTGGGCATGGGGGCCGATTCGCTGAAAGGCGTGGGAATCGGCGGCGGCATCGGCACCCGCAAGGTCACCGGCGCCGCGCTGGCCGTGGCCTATCAGCGCACCGAGTTCCTTGCCGGAGTCTCGACCGGCGTCTACAATCGCGCCAGCGAAGCAACCGGTCTGATGATCGGTGTCTTCAACGACGCCGACACCCTGCACGGCGTGCAGATCGGGGTCCTCAATCGCGTCCGCAGCGGTCCCACCCTCGCCCGCTGGCTGCCGCTGATCAACGCCCGCTTCTGACGCTGCTCCGCGTGGCGTCGTCTGGAGACGCCATGGCTGACCAGGCCTTGTTGAGCGTTCGCGACTTCGCCGTCCAGGCCGACGGTCGCGAGTTGCTGACCGGCCTCGACCTGACGCTCGCTCCCGGCGAGATCGTGGCGTTGCGAGGCCCCAGCGGAAGCGGCAAGACCACCCTGCTGCGCAGCCTCGCGTGGCTCCAGAACCCCTCCGGCGGAACCGCCCGCATGCGAGACCTCACGGCGGAAGAGATCGGCTGGACCGACTGGCGCCGACAGGTGTGCCTCGTCCCCCAGTTGCCTGCCGTGTTCCCCGGCACCGTCTCGGCGAACCTGTCGCGCCCCTTCGCGTTCCGCGCCACCACGGCGGCGTTCTGCGCCGAGCGCGCCCGCAACTTGCTCGACGACCTCCTCCTGACCGACGTGGATCTCGACGCCAACTGCAGCCGACTCTCCGTGGGGCAGCAGCAACGGATCGGCGTGGTACGCGCCCTGCTCCTCGAGCCGACCGTGATGCTCCTCGACGAACCCACCAGCGCCCTCGACCCCATCGCCGCGGCCGCCATGGAGGACGTTCTGCGCGCCGATGTCGATCGTCGCTCCGCCGCCGCCCTGGTGGTCTCCCACGATCCGACCCGCAGCGACCGCTGGTGCGACCGATCCGTCGACTTGACACCGCTTCTCGCGGGAGCCGCCCGATGAACACTGCCGTCACCATCGACTATCTCGATCTCGTGGTCGCAGCCTCGCTGGTGCTGGTGGCCGGCCTCGTCAGCGTGGCGCTGCGGCTGGGTCTCGCGCGCCGCCTGGCCCTGGCCTCGGTACGCACGGTGGTGCAGCTCCTGCTGGTGGGCTACGTGCTCAAGCTCGTGTTCGGTGTGGGCCACTGGTACGCGGTCCTCGGCATGGCCGCAGTGATGATCCTGGCCGCCGCGCGGGCCGCCGTGCGCCGCCCGTCACACACGTTCGCCGGCGCGTTCGGCCATTCGTTCGTCACCCTGCTGGCGACCGGCCTTGCCGTCACCCTCACCGTGACCGCGGTGATCCTGCGCGTCGAGCCATGGTACCACGCGCGCTACTTCATCCCGCTGCTGGGCATGATCCTGGGCAACGGTCTGACCGGCATCTCCCTGGGCCTCGACACCTTGCTGTCCGGCCTCGTGCAGCAGCGCCACCTCGTGGAGGCGGACCTCGCGCTCGGCGCCACGGCCTGGGAATCCGCGCGCCCCCAGGTGCAGGACGCCGTGCGCCGCGGCATGATCCCCATCATCAACAGCATGATGGTGGTGGGACTGGTGTCCCTTCCCGGCATGATGACCGGCCAGATCCTCGCCGGCGCCGACCCTCTCGAGGCGGTGAAGTACCAGATCGTGGTCATGTTCATGGTGGCCGCCGCCACCAGCCTGGGCACCATCGGCGTGGTGATGCTGGCCTTCCGCCGCCTCTTCAACCCGCGCCACCAGCTCTGCCTGGAATGCGTCCGCGAGCAGGAGTCGTGACCGTGAGCGAACTGCACGCCACTAGCATCCGCCTGCAGGACCTCGGCATCGACCGGACCACCCTGCTCATCGACGAACGGCGTGCTCGGGCCAACATCGACCGCTTCGCCGCCCGTGCCCGCGCCTCCGGCACTGTGCTGCGGCCCCATTTCAAGACCCATCAATCCGCCACGGTGGGCGACTGGTTCCGCGAGGCCGGCGTCACCCGGGCCACGGTCAGCAGCCTGGGCCAGGCTGCCTACTTCGCCGACCACGGCTGGGACGACATCCTGCTGGCCATGGGTGTGAATCCTCTCGAGGTCGCCGGCTACTCCGCCCTGGCCGCGCGAGTACGGCTGGGGCTCCTGACCGACAATGCGACCACCATCGCGGCGATCGGCGCCGGCCTTTCCCAACCGGTCAGCCTCTGGCTGGACGTCGACGTGGGCTACGGTCGCACCGGAGTGGCCTGGAAGGACACCGAGACTCTCGGGGCGCTGGCCCGGGCGGCCGGAACCGCCCCCGCGCTTCGGCTGGCAGGCCTGCTCACCCACGCCGGACACAGCTACCACGATCAAGATGCGGCAGACGTATTCGCGTCCAGCCTCCATCGGCTGACCGCCTGCCGTGATGCTCTCGCCAGCTCGGGAATCGGGCCGCTCGCGATCTCGGCCGGCGACACCCCCGGCTTCGCCGCCGTCGATCTCTGGACCGGGCTCGACGAAGCTCGCCCCGGCAATTTCGTGTTCTTCGACCTCATGCAACTGGTGGCCGGGGCCTGCACCGCAGGCGACCTGGCCTGCGCGGTGGCCAGCCCCGTGATCGGAGTCTATCCCGACCGTAACCAGGTGGTGATCCACGGCGGCGCCGTGCACTTTTCGCGCGAGCATCTGCTGGAACAGCAGGGCGCCAGCTTTGGTCGCCTGCTCACCCTGGGCCCGGACGGATTCTCGGATCTGCTGGAGGGTTGGTCGCTGGTCAGCCTGTCGCAGGAACACGGGGTGTTGGAAGCGCGAGGTGCAGGGGCGCAGTCAGAATTGCAGACGTTGCAACCTGGCGATCTGGTGATGATCGCTCCGGTCCACTCCTGCCTCAGCTGCGAACAGTTCACGAGCTACCGGACTCTCGACGGCACCAGGATCCAGCGGTATCGGCGGGACTGATCTATGTCGTGTCGTCGCGCCCTTCGGTGGCCTCACGACGCCTCAATGGTAATTTGAAGCTCGTACCGCAGACAGCGCACGTCTGCTCGGTGGGCGGAGTGGCTTCCGGCACGTGCATGAGCGATCGACAGACGGGACAGTGCACCTTGCGGTCCATG
>PIVY01000064.1 GCA_003353795.1 bacterium | reverse complement strand
GGGCGCCGCACTTGCCGATGGGAACCGTTCAGTCGGGAAATCAGGCGTTCGCCACGGCGTCGCCGGACATGATCGCCTTCACATCGTCTTCAACCGTCCCGATACCCTTGATGCCGAAGGTATCGACAAGCACCTTGGCCACGCCGGGAGACAGGAACGCCGGCAGCGTGGGCCCGAGGCGGATGCCGGTGACACCCAGATGCAGCAGGGCCAGCAGCACGGTGACGGCCTTCTGCTCGTACCAGCCGATATCGAAGCTCAGGGGCAGATCGTTGACGCTGTCGGCGCCGAAGACCTCGGTGAGCTTGAGGGCCACCACGGCCAGGCTGTAGCTGTCGTTGCATTGACCGGCGTCCAGCACGCGGGGAATGCCGCCGATGTCGCCCAGGTTCAGCTTGTTGTAGCGGAACTTGGCGCAGCCGGCGGTCAGGATCACAGCGTCCTCGGGCAGGGCCTCGGCCATGTCGGTGAAGTACTGGCGCTCCTTGTGGTGACCGTCACAGCCGGCCATCACGACGAACCGCTTGATGGCGCCGGCCTTCACGGCCTCGACCACCTTGTCGGCCACGGCGAGGATCTGGTCGTGACCGAATCCGCACATGACGGTGCCGGTCTCGATGTTGGTGGGGGCGGCACAGGTCTTGGCCTGCTCGATGATGGCCGAGAAGTCCTTGCGACCGTCGCCCTGGCGGTCGGCGATGTGCTTGAGGCCGGGGAAGCGCACGACGCCGGTGGTGTAAATGCGGTCCACGTAGGTGTCGCTGGGCTTCTTGATGCAGTTGGTGGTCATCAGGATGGGACCGTTGAAGGAGGCGAACTCCTTCTTCTGGTCGAACCAGGCGCCGCCGTAGTTGCCCACCAGGTTGTCGTACTTCTTGAAGAAGGGGTAGGCGTGGGTGGGGAGCATCTCGCCGTGGGTGTAGACGTCCACGCCGGTGCCCTTGGTCTGCTCGAGCAGGTCTTCGATGTCGCGCAGGTCGTGGCCGGAGACCAGGATGCCGGGCTTGTCGCTCACCTCGAGGGTGACCTCGGTGGCTTCCTGCTTGCCGTAGCGGCCGGTGTGGGCGCCGTCGAGGCGGGCCATGATCTCCACGGAGACCTCGCCGCACTTCATGGCCAGCGCGGTGAGCGCACCGGCGTCGGTATCGTCGGCGCAGGCGCAGAGCGTGCGCACCATGAACGCGTCGGTCTCGGGGTTGATCCTGTCGAGGGCCGCGGCGTGGTGGTCGTAGGCGGCCATCCCTTTGAGACCGTAGAGCACCAACTCGCGCAGGGACTGGATGTCCTCGTTCTCGCACACCGGCAGCCCGCAGCGGCCGGCGTCCAGCGCGGGGGCGTCGAGCGCATTGGCGGCGGCGTCCACGCGCTCTTCCCAGGCGCGGACGCTGTCGGGGTCGAAATTCACGTTGGTGACCGTGACGAACAGACCGTCGATGACCAGGCGGGCCGTTTCCGGCGTGATCTCGCCGGTCGTGACGGCGCCGCGGGCGAGGCGGATCAGACGGGCGATGAGGCCGTCCAGTTCGTTGGCCGTCTCGGGCGTCTTGCCGCACACGCCCATCTTGTCGCAGCCCGTACCGCGGGCGGCTTCCTGGCACTGGTTACAGAACATCGGGAAGTTCTCCATGGGTGCTCTCCGTCTTCGGGGTGGGGCGCCTGAGGCGCCGGTACTCGTCGTTCGCGGCGTCAAGATCGGCCGTGGTCTCGCGCGGTGTCTTGACCTGGATCAAGTCCGGAGAAGAAACCCCTACCTCGTTTGACAGGAACGATTTGCAGCACGATCCAGGGCGGTGCCTTTGCCGCGGCCGGCACGGCGTGCTAGGATCACCGCGATACCTCGCAACTGTCGCCCCAACCCCTGGAGCTCGCCATGACACGCGCCCGCATCACCCTGGCCGTCCTTGTGCTCTTGACGGCCGCCGTCGCCACGGCCGAGACCATCTCCGTGCCCACGTTCAACCGCGAGTTCTTCAACTGGGCCAACGTGCACGAAGCGACCTTCCCCTTCCCCGAGCAGCAGCTCTACAGCGAGGTCACCTGCACCATCGTCATCGGCTGCCCGCGCTCCCCGGCCGACTGCGATCCCTGGGATCGCCTCGGCTGGCTGCGTCTGAAGCACGAGGTCTCGCCCGGCGTGTTCGAGGACTACGAGCTGGTGCGATTCATCACGCCCTACGACATCACCTTCGACGGCGGTCCCCAGTACTGCGTCTGGGAACTGGACCTCACCGACTACCAGTTCCTGCTCCACGACGACGTGACGCTGAAGATGTACATCGAGACCTGGATGGGGAACGACAACGGCTGGGAGATGACGGTCGACTTCCACATGACCACTGGCGTGCCCGAGCGCGAGGCCTTCGCCATCGCCCAGCTCTACTCGGGCCGCAACGTGCGCTACGGCGATCCCGACCAGCCCGTACACGAGAACCTCACCGTGGTGCCGGTCACCATTCCCGATGAGGCTACCTGGGCCGAGGCCAAGATCTTCGCCACCGGACACGGATTCTACAACACCGACAACGCTGCCGAGTTCAGCAACAAGTGGCAACGCCTGCGCGTGGGCACCGAGACCGCGCAGCACAATCTCTGGCGCCCGGACTGCGAGCACAACGACTGCGCGCCCCAGCTCGGCACCTGGCAGTACGACCGCGCCGGCTGGTGTCCGGGCGACAAGGCCGAACCCTGGACCGTGGATCTCAGCGACTGGGTGACGCCCGGCGCCACCCACGACATGGTCCTCGAACTGCAGCCCTACGAGAACTGGTGCCGGCCCAACAACCAGGATTGCGTGGACAGCGGCGGTTGCGAGTGCGCGGGCCATGCGTCGTACCACATCATGGGCCAGGTGGTGTTCTACCGGCAGTTGACCACCGAGGTGGGCGATGGCCGACCCCAGGATGCCGTGCTGCACCTGGTGGGCAACCACCCCAATCCATTCAACCCCCAGACCACCGTGCAATACCACGTGGCGCGGGCGGCCAGTGTCACGATCAACGTGTTCGATGCCGAGGGGAACCTGGTGCGGTCGGTGGAACGCGAGCACGGCGCACCGGGTCTGCAATCGTGGACCTGGCAGGGCCGCAGCGATACCGGCCAGATCGCACCGTCCGGAATCTACTTGTACGAAGTGAGAACCGGTGCCGAGCGAGTGGCCGGCAAGATGACATTGCTCAAGTAGGCGCACCCATAGGCGGAGGCGTCCCCCTGAATAAGGCCCGCCCGCCCTGTTGCCGAGAATGTCCGCGAAGCGCATTCACCGGCAACAGGGCGGGCGGGCCTTTTTCAGGGGGACGCCGGGCGTCCTACTGGGGCGCCTGCACCAGCGGCACCTGGCTCGAGATCTGCAGCTGCACCAGGTTGGAGAGCTGGCTGTCGATCTGCACGAAGCGGCCGGCGATGATCCCGCCGAGCGCCTTGTCGACCTTCTTCCAGTAGCTCTTCCGTAGCTTCATGCGCTTCTCCTGGATCTTGAAGCCGCGCTCCACGAACTCCTTGGCCTTGACGTCGTCCATGCTCATGTGGTGCTCGGCGTAATCCTTGAGCAGGGCCAGCTGAAGGTCGCCAGTCTTGGAGTACTCCAGGTTGTACTCGCGCCAGATGGGCCAGAAGATCTCGGACTGCGAGGAATCGAGCTGCAGCGCCTCGGTCATGATGGCGGTGGCCTCGGTGTTGAGATCGTGCCGCAGCAATTCGATGAGGTCCTCGGTGTTCTGGGCGGACGACATGGGGGCGACGGCGGCGAGGAACAGGAAAGCAAGACAGGCCGTGAATAGGGTCTTCATGGGTTCTCCTCTCGGGTTGGGTCCGGAAACACGCACAAAATCGGTCACAAGATGCACAGATCCTGACAAACCGCCCGCATTGTTTCCAGCCCTGAGTTGATTTTTCTGTAACCCGATAGCCGCCATGCCGTAACATGACGCCGACTCGAACCGGAGCCCACCTTGTCTACCTCCTCTCTCGATCCCGCTCGACGCGGAAACTGGCTCGCGGTCCTGCGCGAGGTGCTCGCCGGCGGCGAGCGCGACTACACCACCGAGACCATCGGGCGGGCGGTCGTTCTGCTCTCGGTGCCCATGGTGCTCGAGATGCTCATGGAATCGGTCTTCGCCGTGGTCGACGTGTACTGGGTGGCGCGTCTGGGCACCGACGCGGTGGCCGCCGTGGGCCTGACCGAGGCCATGATCTCCATCATCTACGCCGTGGCCGTGGGATTGGGCATGTCCATCACCGCCATGGTCGCCCGGCGCATCGGCGAGAAGAATCCCGAGGGAGCGGCCGAGGCCGCGGTCCAGGCCATCGGGCTGGGCATCGTGATTGCCGCGATGATCGCGGTGCCAGGGGCGATCCTGGCGCCGCGCCTGCTGGCTCTCATGGGTGGCTCGCCCGAACTGGTGGCCGACGGTGGCGGCTACACCCGTGTGATGCTGGCGGGCAACGTCACCATCGTGCTGATCTTCGTGATCAACGCCGTCTTCCGCGGCGCCGGCGACGCGGCCCGCGCCATGTGGGTCCTCTGGCTGGCCAACGGCATCAACCTGGTGCTCGACCCATGCCTCATCTTCGGCTGGGGACCGTTTCCCGAGCTCGGGCTCACCGGGGCCGCCGTGGCTACCACCATCGGTCGCGGCGTGGGGGTGGTCTTCCAGTTCGTGCTGCTGTTTCGCGGTCGAGGCGCCGTACGCCTGCGGCGGCGGCAACTGCGGTTGCACGGGCGCGTGATGCTGCGGCTGATGCGGGTCTCGATGGGCGGCATCGGCCAGTACCTCATCTCGACGTCGAGCTGGGTGGTGCTGGTGCGGCTGGTGGGCGAGTTCGGATCGGCGGCGGTGGCGGGTTACACGGTGGCCATCCGGATCATCATCTTCTGCCTCATGCCGAGCTGGGGCGTGGCCAACGCGGCGTCGACCCTGGTGGGACAGAATCTCGGGGCCGGCCGGCCCGACCGCGCCGAGGCCTCGGTGTGGCGCACGGGCATCTACAATGCCGCGTTCCTCTCGGCCGTCGCGGTGATCTTCATCGCCTGGCCACGCCCGCTCATCGGGTTCTTCGTCGACGATCCCGAGGTTCTGGCCTACGGGATTTCGTGCCTGCGGTTCATCGCCTACGGCTACGGATTCTATGCCTTCGGCATGGTGATGGTGCAGGCGTTCAACGGCGCCGGCGATACGGCCACGCCCACGCGCATCAACTTCTTCTGCTACTGGTGCTTCCAGTTGCCGCTGGCCTGGGCGCTGGCGCACCCGCTGGAGTTCGGGGCCAGGGGTGCGTTCGCGGCGATCACCGTGGCGGAGGTGGCGCTCACGGTGGTGTCGATCCTGATGTTCCGCCGCGGGTCCTGGAAGAAGACGGCGATCTAGTCCAGCGGAATGGTGGCGAAGCGAAACGGCCCCTCCGACCATGCTCATCGAGAGCGGCGGAGGGGCCGTGAATGCTTGCAGGAACCTGCCGCGCTAACGGTAGAGATCCTTCAAGTCGCTCCAGGTGCTGTTCTCGATGGCGGCGGACTTGTCAGCGTCGTCGCTGTTGTCGTCGTCACCACAGCCCTGCTCGTTGTAGTCGGCGAGGTCGTCCTTCAGGGCCAGGCCGGACTGCTTGGTGCTTCCGCCAGGGCGGCTGAACACCGGGTGATCGATGAGGAAGGCGTCGGCGTCGTCGATCACGCCCTGGATTCCGTCGTCCGCGCCGGAGATCACATTGAGCTTTGCGGCGATCAGGTGCTTGGCCAGGATCACGGTGGCGTCGCCGTTCACCGACGACCAGAGGATCGCCATGAGATCGTCGCGGCTGGTCTCCACGCCGGCGACCATCAGGCTCTCCACGGGCCAGTCGTGGTTCTTCCAGTACCCGGGCGTCCGGAAGCAGCCGTCGTCCTCGGGCGGGCAGTCGCAATCGAGATCCGGGGCGGTGAAGGTAAGGCCTTCCGTGACGTCATCGATGGTCAAGGTGGCGCTTCCCGCGACGGCGTAGATGCCGCAGAGATCATCGTCCCACGTTCCCGTGACGGTGAACGAAACGTTGCTCCAGGGGGCGTCGGTGGCCACGGGGACGCTCCCGCTGGCCGCGATCACGACCACGCCATCCTGCAGCAGATCGATGTTGTAGTCGACGACCACCGCGAGGTTGGTCGATCCGAAATGGACCAATCCACTCACTTGCCAGCCGTCACAATCGGCCGTGCCTTCGAGGTTGACGAGATGCGTGGCCTGGGCGGCGCCGGCCAATGCCAGGACGAGGGCAAAAACTACGGTCATCTTGGTGATTGTCATGGCTGTCGGCCTTCCGTCGTCGTGGCGAATGATTTCAAAGGAAACAATATTGTATCTAAATAAAAAGCACAATACAACAATAAAAATAAAACAGTGACTCTCGGGATTCAGCGTAAGAGAGTTCCTCGTTTCCAGACCGCTTGTCCCGCGGATCCCAGCAATCTAAAGGTGTAGACCCCGCTCGGAAGCGGGTGGCCGACGCTGTCGTATGCGGTCCAGTCGACCAGCACCGGACGATCGGCCGGCAGGTCGCCGTGCCATGGCGTGGACACCACGCGCCCGCGGATGTCGACCACCTCGAGTCTGCCCGGTCCGCCGCCGGGCAGCATCAGTTCGAGGCGGGTTCGCGGATTGAAGGGGTTGGGGTAGAGGCTGAGCTGGGGCAGTTCCGGCGTGAGTTCCGGAGCGCCGACGGGAATGGCCACACGGATCTGGTCGATGGTCAGCTCGACGTCGGGATAGTCGCCGCCGCCTGGTGGCAGCAAGGTGACGGTCACCGGCGAGATCTGGGTGATCCCCGTGTCCACGGCAGCCACGGTCCAGCGGAAGAGTTCGCCGGGACCGGTGGCCCAGTCGCCCGCTCCCAGGATCACGCTGTACCCGTACCAGAATCCCGGCGAGGTGTTCTCGAAGTCGGCGAAGACGTTGAAGCCGTCGAAGAGCGCGCCGGGCTCGCCATCGATGGACGTGACCACCGCGGGATCGAACTCAACGCGTATCTCGATGGTGCGCACGTCGAGGGCCTCGGGGAGCATGAGCGAGAGGGTGAGCTGGTCGTCCACCTGCATGAGCGGGTTGGATGGCGACCACTGCAGCACCGGGTCGGCCGCGGCGCGGAAAGCCAGTCCCAACATCAGGAGCGGAATGATCGCTGTGATGATTCGCCGTTGCATGGTCGCTTCTCCCGGGCCGCGAGGGCCTACTTGATGAGTTCGAGCTTGCCGGAGGCGGACCAGGGGCCCGCTTCCAGCCGGTACAGATAGGTTCCGGACGCCACGGTGCGGCCGGCGTGGTCGCGACCGTCCCAGAGCACGGTGTGCCGGCCCGCCGGAAGCACGGCCGCCAGGGCGGTGCGCACGCGGCGACCGTCGAGACCGTACACGACGAGGGTCACCGATTGTCTCGCGGGCAGGTCGAAGGCGATGGTCGTCGTCGGGTTGAATGGATTCGGATAGGGATGCCCGGCGTGGAATACCGTGGGGATCTCGGGTTCGCCGGGACCCGCCGCAGACAGTTTGCAATACAGCGGCCGATTGGCCACGTCGCGCAGTTCCACCGTGGGCACCGGGAGTTCCACCGGCTCGGTCGCCACCAGGCGCAACAGTTCGCCCGCTCCCAGCAGGCCGACGCCGCGTCCGAGCATCGCCAGGTGGGCCTCGCATTCGTCGCGGCCGTGGTACAGGAACCAGGGGCCGGGTTGTGCCTGAAGCAGTTCGCCGGGCTCGAGGCTCAGTTGCGCACCGCGGGCGTCGCCGGTCAGGTACACGCCCTTGAGGGTCGGGCAGGGTTCGGCCAGCACCAGGGCCCAGATCGTCGGCGCGACCTGCTGCCAGCGGAGGTCGGGATCCGGGCTGCCCGGCATGGTGCGCGCAGGCGGCAGATCGAGGTCGAACTCCAGGGCGAAGATCATCAGATCGTCGTCGTTGATCTCGCCGTCGGGGACTGGCACGCCCACTGTGTCTTGGTCGAGCGGGGCGAGGTCGCATTCGGGGTCGAATCCGGGCTCGATGTCCAGCAAGGTGAACGTGTCGCCCAGGCGGGTCATGTCGTAGATGTCGACTACGCCGTCGCCCGGCGATCCCACGGCCGCGCCCCGCACGTCGCCCAGACGGTAGTTCACCACGCGGGCCCGCGAGCCGTCGGCGAGAGGGCTCCAGTTGCCGGCCATGTCCTCGGCCATGACGGCGACGTAAACGATGTCGCGCTCGCTGCCGTCGGCGGCGAAGGTTTGCTGGGCCGTCGTCTCGGTGCCCACGTAGATCTCGGTGCCGATGTCGTCGTCATCGGGATAGGCGGGCTCCGGCCCGTCGTACTCGGGGTAGCCGAGCCAGCGGTTGGTACGGGCCACCATGCGTCGGTAGAAGGGGTCGCTGCCCGTGGCGTCGTCCCAGGTCAGGTCGATGACGTTGTGGCCGGAGACCACGGCGAGTCCGGTGATCGGCTGAGGCGGCGTGTTGTCGGCGTAGAGTGAGTCGGAGACCAGGGGCGAGGTGGCGTTGCCCGAGAGGTCGATGGCCTCGATGGAGAAGAGCTGCCAGCCGTCGGGCGTGGGCGTGATGAGGGCCGGTCGCGGATACCAGGTGGCCACGCCGGCGTCGTACTCGTCGGGCGGCAGGATCAGCGACGGTGCACCGTAGATGAAGGCGCCGATGCCGCGCACGCCGCCGCGATCGAAGTTGGGGTCGGCGTCGGTGATGGTGGCGCTGACCGAGATGAGGTCGTTGTCCTTGGCGAATTCGTCGGTGTGGTCGAGGGTCTCGTTGGTCAGGGTGACCGACGAGATCACGGGCGGTTGCAGGTCGACGGTCACCTGGCCGGAGTCGGTGACGAAGCCGAAGATCTCCTGATTCAGACCATTGCGCGCGTGGTGCAGGAGCAGGCTGATGGGACTGGCCGTCCAGTCGGGTGTGCCGACCGCCTCGAAGATCACGGTGAACAGCGGTCCCGAGGCGATGCCCGGGGTGTCGCCGCCCAGCGCGGCGTCCACGGTGGTCCCGCCGGTCAGTGGCAGGATCTGGAAAAGCGCGGCCTCGGCGAAGGAGCCCCGGCTGGGCGGCTCCACCGAGACCATGGTGACCACGACGGGGTCCCAGGTGATCTCGGCCGAGAATCCGTAGAGCAGATCCTCGGCGCCGCCCAGGTACTCCACGGTCACGGTGTCGGCGTAGACCAGTCCGTCGAAATCCACCTGCGAGATGGCCTGCGGCAGGGGCAGGGGCGCCAGATTTCCGTTGAGCCAGGGATCGTAGCGAACGTGGTCGCTCACGCTGTCGCCGGATCCACCCGGGTTGGTGGTGGGGTGGTAGGGGCCGGTCGTGTCGTCCCAACGGCAGCCGCGGGCATCCAGCGGAGTGACGGTCATGGCCTGGATGCCGTAGAGGCTGCTGTCGGTGACCAGGCAGCCGCTCAGCCGCCCGTAGACCGCGCCGAAAGTGGCCTGATCCTCCAGCGACAGCACGCCTCGCTCGAAGCCCGATACCCGGCATCGTTCCGCCGTGAACCACTGGGCTTCGGCGGTGTAGGCGCGCACGGTCATGCCGCAGGTGGCGACGAGGTCGTCGCCGATCATCTCGCAGTCCTGGACGCGCACGTCGAAGCCCACGGGCGGTCGATTCGGCTGGTACGTGCCGGCCAGGAACGGTCGCGGCGCGGGGACCGATTCGGGGCTGCCGTCGGCGGCATCGAGGTTGATGGCGCCGACGCTCGCCAGGCCGTGGGCCGACGTGGTGCCGGGCTGTGGAGAATCCACCGTCACGCCGGCCACCAGGCCGGGTGAACGGACGAGATAGACGCCGGTCTGGCAGCCGGAGAACTGGCTGTCGAGGATGTCCACCGCCGCGCAACCGTTGGCCAGCAAACCGGTGGCCGTGTACTCGGGTCGGGGCGTGCCGTCATAGGTCAGGTTGCGCACGGTGCAGCCGGTGACTGTGGCGCGGCCCACCCGCGTGAGCTCGATGCCGTTCTGCACCGCGTCCGATTCGATGGTGTCGGAGTCCACGACCAGGTCGGTGAGGACGACGTCGTATCCCGTACCGGCGACCGCGATGCCGGCCTTCTGGAAACGTTCGACGATCACGTCGGTCATGATCAGGTCGGTGGGCGTGACCTGGAGGTCGAGGCTCGCCAGGACGCCGATGCCCGAGTCCGTGTTCGCCACCGGCGTGTTGTGGATGTTGCGGACGGCCAGCCCGGAGATCTCGCCGCCCACGCGGTAGTACAGCAGGCCCACGAAACGACCGCTGCTGGGCTGCTGCCCCAGGCCGTCGATGGACAGGTCCCGCACGGTCACCATGCCGGCCGGTTCCTGAACGCTCACGATGGCGCGGTACTGGTCGGCGCTCACCACGTGGGGAAGGTCGAAGGGGGCCTGGATCACCGTCTGGTCGCGGCCGGATCCCAGGATCACCACCATGGTCTGGACGACCACCTGCTCGGTGTAGGTGCCGGCGGCCACGGCCACCGTGTCGCCGGGAGCAGCGGCGTCGACGGCGGCCTGGATCGTGGGGTATGCGCCGGGTACGTCACGAACGGCTGCGAACGCCGTCGGCGCCAGCAAGGCCAGAATCGTGATGGCGATACCCCAGTGTCGCACCTTGTCGCGTCTCCCCTCCATCGCGCCCGCGCCGTCGGCGCCGGACCCGCGGTCGTCCGCAGGCCCGGCAACGGCGCGCTATTTCACGAGTGTGAGCTTACGCACCTGCCTGAAATCGCCAGCGCGCAGCTGGTAGAAGTAAGTGCCGGTGGCTACCCTCCGGCCGGTATCGTCGCGCCCGTACCAGGTGACCGTGTGCTCGCCCGCGGCCAGGTCCAGGCTCAAGAGCGTCCGCACGAGCTGGCCGTTCACCGTGTAGATCGCCACGTGCGTCCGCGTCGCTACCGGCAACGCGAAGGCGATGGTTGTCTGCGGATTGAACGGGTTGGGATAGTTCTGATCGAGCCGGTGACGCGCCGGCACGGCTGCGGGAGCGCCGCCGTCGTCGGCCACGTCCACCAGTAACTCGCGGTTGCCCTGATCGCGTGCGCTCACGGTCACCGTCAGGTTGGATACCGCCTTGGTCAGCTCGACCCGCATGAGTTCGCCGTGGCCGCTGATGGTCTCGCCGGAGCCGATGGCCGCCAGGCCCACGTCCAGGTCGCGGGTGCCGGCATCGCGCAGGAAGATGGGCGACTCCTGGTCGTCGAGCATCGAACCGGCAGTGATCCGTGCCGACACCGAGGCCGGTAGATCGGCTCGAAGGTTCACGCCCTGCAGGCCGCCGCATGCGCTCTTGAGAACGAGGGCGTACGTGGTGCGATCGAGTTGCTCCCAGTGCAGATCGGGCACGTCGCCCGGAGCGAACTTCCTGGACGGATCGACCTCACCCAGGTTCAGGGCGAAGATCATCAGATCCTCGAACTGGACCTGGTAACCGTCCAGTTCGGGCATGGGGATGCCGCGCGGCGACCAGGTATCGGTGGGGCCCACGTCGCACACGGGGTCGTAGCCCGGTTCGCCGGTGGCCAGGCCGTAGGTGTTGCCGAGGGCGGTGACGTCGCCGCTCACGTCCACATAGCCGTCACTATCGGTGTCGCCGAGCCAGTAGTTGGTGGCCGCGCCGCTGTCGCCCAGCGGACTGGCGTTGCCCACGAAGTCGCGCACGAAGCCGGCCATGACGTACACGTCGCGAGGAGCGATGAGCCAGGCGAGTTCGGTTTCGGTCTGCAAGCCGGCGCCGGTATCGGTGCCCTGGGTGACGTCGGCGGGTGGATCGGGAAGCAGTCCGCTGTACGAGGGATAGCCGCCCCAGGTGTTGTAGCGGAACTCCACCCCGGCCATGGGCGAGCCGGCGTCGGGCGCGGGCGCGGTCCAGGCGAGGTTGAGCTTGGCGTGGCCGGGGGACACGGTCAGGCCCGACAGACCAGCGGGGGGCGTGTTGTCGGCGGTGATCGTGCCCGCGTCGGACGCGGTGGCGGCCTGGGTATCCACGCCGGTCACCACGGCATCGATCGGGCCGTCGCCGGTGCCGCTGGTGCCCGCGAAGTACCAGGTGTAGGTGTCGCCGTCGACCGTGGCGTCGGCCAGTTCGAGCAACGGACCGCCGAAGGCGGCGAGATCGCATCGCAGCGAGTCGAGGGAGCTTTCGACGAGGATTGCTTCGACCATGAGATCGTGGCCGTCGCCGGTCCACTCGGTGGACGCCAGGGTGGTGTCGGTGACCGCGACGCCCAGGAATACCGGCTTGCTGTCCACCTGGATCGTGCCGGGCACGTGGACCAGGCCGGCCAGCGGCTGGTTGAAGTGGTCACGGATGCTGTTGACGATGATGTCGACGGTCGATGTCGCGCCGTCGGTGGCCGTGGGTTCGAAACCGAAGATGCCCGTGAAGAGCGAGCCGGCGTAGATGCCCGGTACGGAGCCGCCGATGGCCGCGTCGATACGGACCTGGCCGGGCGCGACGTCCTGGGCGATGAAGATGCTCGCCGTGGAGAACGCGCCGCTGGGCGGACGTGAGAAGTCGCTGGCCACGGCGGTGGCCACGGCCGGGTCCCACGTCACGTCGATGCTGAAACCGTTGATGCGGCCGCTGGCGCCGCCGGTGTAGTCGAACACCGTGGTGTCGGACAGGGCAACCTCGGTGACCTGCAGGGTGTCGGGCAGGCAGAAGACGTTCTCGTAGTCGGTGACCCAGGGGTCGAAGTCCACGAGACCCGTGACGAGGGAGCCGGCGCCGGGGCCGTCACCGCCGGGGCCGTCCACGGCGGCCCACCAGCACGACTCGGCCGCCACGGTGATCGCCAGGTCGGAGAAAAGGCCGGTGCCACAGGCCTGGAAGGTGTTGGTGCCGTACTCGGCGGCCAGCCAGATTCCGGTGGTCGGCGCGGTTTCCACCGCGGCGGTGGCCACGTCGAATCCGACGAAGGTGTTGCCCGTGACCGTCACGTCGAGGTCGTCGTAGCCCTGGCTGTTGGCTGCGCGCAGGCCGATGGTGCCCGTGGGATCGTCAACGGCGGGGTCGAGGGCGATGGTGTTGCCGGTGACCGACATGGCGAGGGTGGCCTTGCCGGCGCGCCGCTCCCAGTCGCCGCGGAAGGGGCTCGGCGCCCGCATCGGGGAGGAGAGGGCCTTGGCGTAGGCGGGGTCGGTATTGTCGATGATCACGCCGTAGCCGAAGTCGGTGGGCCGCGGCACGGTGATGTCGTTGCTCGAGGCGCCGACCGCGGCGGCGTTGAGGTGCAAGCCGCTCTGGCAACCCGACAAGATGTTGCCGGTGGCCGTGCCGGTGGCGTTGCTGATCAGGATGCCCGTGGCGGTGCTGCCGCCACCGAGCCAGGCCACGTCGCGCACCGTGTTGGTGTCGAGGGTCACGGCCACGTCGCCACCGGTGATCTCGATACCGTTCTGGACGATGACGCTGGTGGGACCGGCGCCCACGGTTTCGTTGCCCGTCATGGTCAAGGTGAGGACCGTGCCGGCGGCGGTGAAGATGCTCGCGGCGTTCTTCTGGTAGTCCAGGAACGTGCAGCCGGCGACGTCCAGGGTGCGGGCCGTCGCGTCGTCGTTGTCCACGGCCAGGGCCACGCCGTGGGCCACGCCGTCGAGGGGTTCGTTGCGCACGCCGGTGATCTCCACGGCGGTGGCCGAGCCGCCGGCATTGCGCAGCAGCAGGCCGTAGAACTGCTCGTTGAGAGCGCCCTTGCCGGCGCCGTCGACCGTCAGGTCGGACACCGCCACGGTGGCGTCGCGCACGCCGAGGACCGGGTAGTGGTCGGCGGTGGTGGTGTAGAAGATCTGCAGCGTATCGGGGGCCGCGATCACCGTGAGTCCCTGGCCGGCTCCGGTGAGCGTCAGGTCCTTGGCGTCGACGAGGACCTGCTCCGGATAGGTTCCCGGATCGATGATGATGCTGTCACCGCTGATGGCTGCATCGACGGCCGCCTGGATGGTGGTGTAGGTCTGACCGGGGCCGACGAGGAGATCGGCCGCGCTGACCGGAGCTGCGGCGATCAGACCGACGAGCAAGGTGACGGGTGTGAGCAGTCGCAGATGTGGGGTCTTCATTCCAGGTTTCCCCCTTGCAGGGCTGAGGTGCCGGCACGCGCGAGGTGGGGCGCACGAAACTCGACGCGGAGCTGCCGGTCTGATAGGCGACGTGGGACGACCGCGAGGTTTGAAACGGATGTCGATTTCTGTCGAGGCTCCGTCGTGGGGCGATCCCCAGGGCTGAACCCTCGCGGCGACGTCCGTGTGCGGTGCGAGGAGTGGTGGGACATATTCTCGATAGTCAGCTTCGATTCGATGGAATATTGCCCTCGGAGTGTACCCGTTCAGGAAGAATTATTCAACAAACCATCCTGACCTAAATGCAAAACGTAGACGCAATAAGGAGCCCTGGGGGGGGGCGGGGCAAAGAAGAACCCGGCCGTCGGAACGGCCGGGTTTCTCGGGGGCGAATGCCTGGTGTCAGCTGGCGTTAGCGCGGGCGGCCAGCAGGACATCCTCCTGCCGCCAGCGGCCCTGGATGGCCTTCCAGCCCAGCGCCTGATAGCCCGCCGACAGACCAACCAGGGTGTAGACCACGCGCGAGACGATGGACATCTCGCCAAAGATCGTGGCAACGAGATCGAATTTGAAGAGTCCGACGAGGCCCCAGTTCAGGCCTCCAACGACCAGGAGAACGGCTACGATCACGTCGATGGTCTTCATTGTTCTCTCCTCTATGAATGATCCGGATCAAAAGATCCGTTTGATTGTCGATGACGTTCGAATGATATGGACATTATATGGACAAAAATGAATGGCGCAACGAATAAAGTGGATTAATTCCGTAATATGTGAAAAATAGTTCAGCTCGCGACCGTTTTCTGTCGTGCGGTCCATTTAATGTCTAGATTGTGGGATTGAGGCCGACCAGGCTCGCGCGCGCGGCAGCTTTCATGTCGGAATGGGAGGTCCCGGCCAGGAATCAAGCCGACGGCGCCCCGGGAATCCGGAGCGCCGCCGTAACCGAGCAGACTACCCGTCGAACGAGCCCAGGGCCTCGTCGAGCGTCTCGTAGGTAGGGAAGACAGTGGTCAGGCTGGTGACCGAGAAGAGGCGGTCGATCCGGTTGCTGAGGTTACAGATCTTCATCTGGCCCATGTTCTTCTTGAGCGAAGTCAGGCCGCTGACCAGGATCCCCAGACCGGTGGAGTTGATGTAACGAACCTTGCCGAGGTCCAGCACGATGTCCACGTGGCCCTCGTCCACCAGCTTCTTGATCTCGTTGGTGAAGGTGTCGTAGTCCTTGCCGCCCATGATGTCACCGGAGAGGTTGAGCACCATGGCCCTGTCTTGAGGGTTGCGGTTGATCTTCACGGGATCCCCTTTCTGTCCGCGGGTCGGGTCCGCGGGATCGAGACACTCAGTTATCGGAACAATCTCGGATCCCTGCGCGCCAAGCGCAAGACCGGGCGTGTCAATCGAGGAGATAGAACGCGGCAGCACCGTCGTCGCCGCGGTCGAAGGTGGTGGCCAGGCGCCAGGTGCTCACCACCTCGTAGGAGCCGGGATCGAGGTGGCGCAGGGCGATCGTGACCTGGTCGTCCGACCCGATGGAAACTTCCACGTGGCGTCGGAGCATGCCGCGTCCTGGATGCGCGACCAGTTCGTCACCGGTCAGCACCAGGGTCACGCCCTGGTTGCCCTGACTGCTTTCGACCCGGGAGGTCCAGGTATCGGCGACCAGACCGCCGGCGAGGGGCGGGGAGAGTCGTTGGTCGCCGCTGGACAGCAGATTGCAGCGGCCGAACTCCATGACCACGCTCACCGTGGAGCCGTTCTTCAGGGCCTTCATGAGGGAGGAATAGTTGCCGACGCGCTTCGGTGTTCCGGCGACGGCTGCAGAGACGGCGGTCACCAATAGAATGAGGCAGAACAGGCGACGGATCACGGCGAGGCCTCCCCGGAGTGGTGCGCGGTGTGACGAACCACCACCATAAACCCCGGCAGGACCCTCTGTAAACACTCCCGGTGGGGTCAGCTACGCCCTGCGGCAGGTCTGGTGACCGCCGCTTGCCGCAAGCGGACCTCGTGCAGCCTCACCTCGGCCCACGGATGGTCGGGGCGCAGCTGCAGCAACGTCTCGAGATGCGACTCGGCCGGCGCCAGCTGTCCCCGTTGCAGGGCCCGTTGCGCCGCCGACTCCACCCATTGCACCCGCTCCGGAGAGTCGTAGCGCTGATATCCCAAAGCGTCGAGGCACCAGAGACGGTCGGGGAACAATCCCGCCACGACCTCGTGCGCCACCGACATGCCCGTGGCGCTGTTGGCGAAGTAGACCAGGCCGCAGCGACGCTCGGGGCAGCCGATGGCCATGGCAACGGTGTCGCCGTTGTCGCCCCATTGCCAGATCACCGGTCCCTGATCGCCGTCCATCAGTCCCCAGCCCAGGCTCCAGCCGAGGTGCTCGCGGACCTCGGGCGAGGCGGCGAGGTCGATCCTGGTCTGCATCTGCATCATGTTGGCGGCCATGTCCGCCGAGAGGCCCTCGCCGACGAGACAGGCCTGCAGGAATCGGGCGTAGTCGCGGGCGGTGGTGTGGAGGCTGGCCGCAGCGCTGCCGTCGGGACAGAGTCGGCGGGATTGAGGGCGACCTCGGGAATCGTGACCGCTGGCGTGATTGGTCTCGAATCCGTCCTGCCAGAGGTAACTGCTGTGTGCCATGCCGAGGGGATCGAAGACTTCCTGGCGCGCCAGTTCCTCGAGGGTGAGACCCGTGATCGCCTCGGCGGTCTTACGGAGGAATCGGATACCCTCGCCGGAGTACGTGAATCGGGATCCCGGTTCGGCCAGGAAGCGGGTGCCCCAGTTGGGCAGTCCGCTGGTGTGGCTGAGACACATCCGGGCGGTGACGCGACGATGTCGGGGATCGCCCGCAAGGCGTGGGTAGGGCGCGTACCCGACGAGCGGCGCGTCGAGGTCGATCAGGCCGCGATCGGCCAGGCGAAGGACCACGTATGCGAACAGGGTCTTGCTGAGAGAAGCGGCCTCGAACACCGTGTCGTGATCGACCGGTCCGCCCGCCTGGCGATCGCGCACTCCGAGCGCGCCGCTCCAGATCATGGAATCTCCACGGATCACCGCCACAGACAGGCCGGGAATGTCTCCCAGCGCCATCAGTCGCGATAGGTCGACGGCAAGGTCCTCGGCGCGCGCGGTGGAGGGGATTGCGACGAGCGCGACGAGGCCAGCCATCAGGCCGACCGCCAAGCGTCCACGGAACCACGATTGGAACATGCAGGGAACCACCAGATTGCGCCGCATCCGGGAAGTGGGGGGACACGTCACGCGGGCGAACCGGCAAGGTGAACATACGGGCGAGGTCTTACGGTGTTTCAGGTTTTTTCATCAATTCTTCGTCACATCGGTCCCGTATCCGGGACAGACCTTGGCCCGGCCCGGCGGCCCGGTTATCATCGCGTGATCATGCGCACCTCGGCTCTCGACTCCATCGCGACGCGTCACCCCTGGCCGGCCGCCGCCGTTCTCGGCCTGGCGGCCCTGGTGCTGGGATCCCTGGCGGTCACTCCGGCGACCGCGCCTCTGGGTGAACTGGGCGCCGCGTTCGCCGACCTCGCGACCTCGCCCCTGGGCGAGGCTCCCAATCCCGTGCCCGGTCGATTGCTCACGCCGCTGATGAGCTGGTCGATCGGTCTGCGGGGCGCCGATATGCTGGCGACCGTGCTCGCGGCCTGCCTCCTGCTGCCGATCCTCGTGGCGCGGTATGCCCTGGCGCGGGGGCTCGGGCTGATTGGCGCCGGGCTGTTCGCTGCGGCCCTCGCGACGACCCTGGTCGTGCGCACGTCATTGCACTGCGGTTGCTATCCCGACGTGGTCACGTACCTGGCTCTGTTCGGTGTGTGGGCCGCGCGACGGCGACCCCGGCTGGCCAGTCTGTGCTGGTTCCTCGCCCTGCTGGATCACGAACGGGCCCTGATGCTGGCCCCGTGGGTGCTGTTCCTGCTGGTCGATTCGGGCCGCCGGACGGATCGCCGTCTGAGTCCGTGGGTCTGGCTCGGACCGTTGCTGGCCGCCGTGGTCTGGTTCGGGCTGCATGCCTGGCTCGAGTCGCGTCGCCCCGCCGAGCATTCCGTGATGAGCTACCTGCAACCGCTGCTCGCCGATCCGCTGCACAATCTGCGCCCCTACCGATGGCGCCCGTTGATCGGCTGGGGCAGCGCACTGCAGTGGGTGTGGCTGGTGCCGCTGGCGTGGGGCTTGAAGCTCGCACGCCAGCGACACTGGCGTCCGTTGTTGATCCAGGTGGGGTTGCCGATTCTGGGCGCGTCCATGGCCATGCTCCTGGCCTACGACTGGTCGCGCATGGCCGTTCTGGCATTCCCCTGCCTGCTGCCCGCGCTCGAGGCCGGGCTCGCCGACGGCCAGGGCTACCGCGGGCGGCTCGCCTGGATCCTCGGCGCCCAGGCACTCACGCCTCAGGTCTTCACCGCGTGGTACATCGTGGAGATCATGCCGGCGTGGTCATTGCCCTGGTAGTGCTTCGTTCTATCGGCCGTGATGGGGGCCGCGGGCCCTCGCCACGCGACTGACCGGCGCCTGGCCCAGATGACCGCCCAGCCACCACGCGGTTTCCACCAGGCGGTCCATGTCGGCGCCGGTGTCCACACCCAGAACGTTCAGGTGGGAGGCCACGTCCTCGGTGCCGATGAGCCCGTCGGGACCGAGGCCGCCGATGGCCGTGTCGACGGTCTGCAGACCCAGAGGCAGGAGCGCATCGAGGCAGGCCAGAGCAGGTGCCCAGTCCGCTCGCAATCGCACGGCCAGTCGATCGGGGCCCACGCGGGCAGCGCAGGATTCCCAGAGGGCGCGCCAGCCGCGTACGTCGCCGGATTCGTTGTCGTCGCCCAGGCTCACCTCGAAGCAACCGAGGTTGAGCATCTCGGTGCAGAGGTCGGCGACGTGGGCGGGTGCGACATCGCCCTGGTGCGAGCAGCGGACCACGCCGTTGACGTGCCCGCGCAGGCGAACGCCGTGCTCGGCCGCCAGGTACGCCACGGGTTCGAGTCGGCGGAGACCGTCCTCGACGTCGCCGCCGTGGTGGTGACGGGCCGCCGGTTCGGTGCCGTCGGCGCTCACGGCGATCTCGGTGGCGCCTGCGGTCAGCGAGTCCTCGAGGGTACCGAGATCGTCGACGCGAACGCTGAAACGGACGTCGGGATGACGGGGAAGCCCGGCGAGCATGGTGGCCGCGCCGGGAGCGAGTTCGTCCCCAGCGGCGACCACGAGGTCGCGCAGACCGGCCTGGATCAATCGTTCCACCAGAGCGATCCGGACCTCGGGCGCGAGGGGCGGCCTGTGAGGGCGCGCATTGCGCGGCCCGGATTCCACCAGGGCCACGTGCCCGGGGAGATGAGACATCAGGCCTTGCCGTCCATGACCAGCAGCGGCTGACCCTCGAGGACCTGATCGCCCACGCCGTAGAGGATCTCCTTCACCTTGCCGTCGTTCGGCGCGCAGATGCTGTACTGCATCTTCATGGCCTCGATCACCACCAGGGTGTCGCCACGCTTCGAATCCTCGCCCTCCCGGCACTGGATGGCGACGACGATCCCGTTGATGGGGGCGTTGAGATGGCCTCCCGCCTCTTCCTCGTCGGCGGCATGGGCCGGAATGGGCAAGGCGAAGGTGTGGACGTGGTGGCGGAAATGCACCGTGACCGCGGTCGGAGTGGCGGTCACCGTGGCTCGCAGGGAATGGCCGTCCAGTTCGGCGAATAGGCGTCGGCCCGACAGTCGTGCCGTGGCGTGGATCTGCTGCTCGTCGAGATCGATGCGATAGAATCCGCCCGGCTCGCGCACCAGGCCCACGATGATCTCGTGACCTTCGTGGTCCAGCAGTCGCACGATGCTGCGGGCCGGACCGTTGAGGCGCCAGGCAGGCAGCGCCGACCACGGTGTGTTGGGGTCGTTGGTCTTCCGGTCGGCGTCCTGGGCGCGGGCAGCCTTGCACTCGGCGAGGTAAAGAGCGGCCAGTGCCTGAAAGCGCAGGGGCGACAGGCCCTGAGTTCCGACCAGCAGTTCGGCGTGCTCGACCAGGAAGTTGGTGGAGAGATCGCCGGCGATGAACGGGCGCGAGTCGAGCACGTTGGCCAGGAAGTTGAGATTGTGGGTGACCCCGACGATCCGGTAGTCCTCCAGCGCGCGGTTGATGCGGCGCACGGCCTGGCCACGCTGCTCGTCCCAGCAGACCAGCTTGGCGATCATGGGGTCGTAGTGGCTGGAGATCTCGTCGTTCTCGCGCACGCCGCTGTCCACCCGCACGTAACGCGAGGGCTCGGGCTCGGCCATGAAGTTGATGCGGCCGGGCGTGGGCTTGAAGTCGTTGTCGGGGTCCTCGGCGTAGATGCGGGCCTCGATGGCGTGACCATGGATCTCGACCTGATCCTGGCGCAACGGCAGCGGCTCGCCGGCGGCGACCAGGAGCTGCCAGCGCACCAGGTCCTGGCCGGTGATCATCTCGGTGACAGGATGCTCCACCTGCAGCCGCGTGTTCATCTCCATGAAGTAGAAACCACCGTCGTCGCCGTAGAGGAACTCGATGGTGCCGGCGCCCTCGTAGCCGATGGCCAGGGCTGCGCGCGTGGCGGCGTCGCCCATCTCCTTGCGCACGGCGTCACTGAGGCCGGGAGCCGGCGCCTCCTCGATGATCTTCTGGTGGCGCCGCTGGATGGAGCAGTCGCGATCGCCGAGGTAGATGGCGTTTCCGTGCTTGTCGGCGAAGACCTGCACCTCGACGTGACGCGGTCGCAGCAGGAACCGTTCGAGCAGCATGCGCTCGTCGCCGAAGGAGGCCTTCGCCTCGCCGCGGGCCAACTGCAGCGCGTCGGCGAACTCGTCCAGTGAATTCACCACGCGCATGCCCTTGCCGCCGCCGCCCATGGCGGCCTTGATCAGCAGGGGGAAACCGATCTCCTCGGTATGCGCACGCAGGACGTCGTCGTCCTGGTCCTCGCCGTGGTAGCCGGGCAGCATGGGCACGTCGGCCGTGGACATGATCTCCTTGGCGCGGCTCTTGTTGCCCATCTCGTCGATGGCGTTGGCCGGCGGCCCCACGAAGATCAGTCCCTCCTCGGCGCAGCGCCGCGCGAAGTCGGCATTCTCGGAGAGGAACCCGTAGCCGGGATGGATGGCGTCGGCGTTGGTCTGCCGGGCGGCCTCGAGGATCTTGTCCTGAACGAGGTAGCTCGCGGAACTGGGGGCCGGTCCCAGACGCACGGCCTCGTCGGCCATGGACACGTGCATGGCATCGGCATCGGCGTCGCTGAAGACCGCCACGGTGCGGATGCCCATCTGGCGGGCGGTGCGGATGACGCGGCAGGCGATCTCGCCGCGGTTGGCAATGAGCAGCTTGCGCAGCACGTTCTACTCCTCGGGGGGGGCCCAGCTGGGCGGTCGTTTCTCGAAGAAGGCGGCGAGCCCTTCCCGTCCTTCGGGGCGGGCGCGGAGCTCGGCGATCAACAGCGCGGTCTCACGAATCAATCCATCCGACACGGGGTGTCCATGCACTCGCTGCACGAGTTCCTTGATAGTCGTCTGGGCCTCGGGCGCGCCGGCCAGCACGGCGGAGAGCCATCGTTCGGCGGCGGCGTCGAGGTCGTCGGCAAGTTCGTGCACCAGGCCGCGGGTCAGCGCCAGTTCCGCGTGCATGACCTCGGCCGTCAGCACGCTGTGGCGCGCGTGTCGCGGACCCAGCGAGCGCACCACGTAGGGTGAGATGACCGACGCCGCCAGGCCCAGCCTCGCCTCGCTGAGGCAGAACCGGGCGCGGGGGCCGGCGATCACCGAGTCGCAACAGCAGCAAAGCCCGACCGCGCCGCCGTAGGCCGCACCCTGAACCAACGCCAGAACCGGTCGCGGAAAGGTGTCCAGCCGCTGCAACATCTTCGCCAGCTTGACCGCATCGGTCAGGTTGTCCTGGCGATCGGCTTCGGCCATGGTGCGCATGTCGTCGAGATCGGCGCCGGCGGAAAAGCTCTTGCCCTCGGCCCGCAGCACGAGCGCTCGCACGCCCGGCTGGTCGCCGGCCCAGGCGAACAGCTCATCCAGCTCGGCGATCATGACGCTGGAGAACGCGTTGTGCTTCTCCGGCCGCGCCAGGGTCAGGGTGGCCACGCCGCGCTCGTCCAGCACCACGTGACAGGTCGATCGATTCTCTTGCATTCCGTCTCCTCGGACCTACATGCGGAACACACCGAACCGGGTCTCCGGCACGGGCGCGTTGAGTGCTGCCGAGATGCTCAATCCGAGCAGGTCGCGAGTCTGGGCCGGGTCGATGACGCCGTCGTCCCAGAGGCGGGCGCTGGCGAAATACGGATGGCCCTGTTCCTCGTAGCGGGCGCGAATGGGGTCCTTGAACGCTTCGGCTTCTGCGTCGGTCCAGCTCTTGCCGTCGCGGGCGAGGCCATCGCTCTTGACCATGGCCAGCACGTTGGCGGCCTGATCGCCGCCCATCACCGAGATGCGGGCATTGGGCCACATCCAGATCATGGTGGGATCGTAGGCGCGGCCGCACATGCCGTAATTGCCGGCGCCGTAGCTGCCGCCCACCAGCACGGTGAACTTGGGCACCTGGGCGCAGGCCACGGCCGTCACCAGCTTGGCGCCGTGCTTGGCGATGCCCTCGGACTCGGCGGCCTTGCCCACCATGAAGCCGGTGATGTTCTGCAGGAAGACGAGCGGGATCCGGCGCTGGCAGCACAGCTCGATGAAATGGGCGCCCTTGAGCGCCGAGTCGCTGTGCAGGATGCCATTGTTGCCCAGGATGCCCACGGGGTATCCATGGAGGTAGGCGAAGCCGGTGACCAGGGTGTCGCCGTAGCGGCTCTTGAATTCGTCGAACTCCGATCCATCCACCAACCGGGCGATGACCTCGCGCATGTCGAAGGGGCGCTTGAGGTCGGTACCTACGATTCCGTACAGCTCCTCGGCCGGATAGAGCGGTGCTGCGGGATCGCGCAGGACCATGTCAACGTTCTTGCGGCGGTTCAGATTTCGCACCACGCGGCGGGCCAGGGCCAGGGCATGACGATCATCCATGGCGTAGTGGTCGGCCACACCGGAGACGCGCGTGTGCAGATCGGCTCCACCCAGTTCCTCGGTGGTGACCTCCTCGCCGGTGGCGGCCTTTACCAGCGGCGGTCCGCCCAGGTAGATGGTGCCCTGTTCCTTGACGATGATGGCCTCGTCGGCCATGGCCGGAACGTAGGCGCCGCCGGCCGTGCACATGCCCAGGACCACGGCGATCTGCGGGATGCCTGCCGCCGAGAGATTGGCCTGGTTGTGGAAGATGCGGCCGAAGTGATCACGGTCGGGAAAGACCTCGTCCTGGAAGGGGAGATTGGCGCCTCCAGAGTCCACGAGGTAGATGCAGGGCAGGTTGCAGCGGGCGGCGATCTCCTGGGCGCGCAGATGCTTCTTCACCGTGATGGGGTAGTAGGTGCCGCCCTTGACGGTGGCGTCGTTCACGACCAGCATGCACTCGCGACCCTCGATACGGCCGATGCCGGTGATGATCCCGGCCGCCGGAACGTCGGCGTCGTAGACATCGTGGGCGGCGAGCTGGCTCAGCTCGAGAAACGGCGATCCGGCATCGAGCAGCGCGTGGATGCGGTCCCGGGGGAGCAGCTTGCCGCGGGACAGGTGGCGGGCCTGGGCCTTCTCGCCGCCGCCGTGCTTGATGGCGGCCAGCTTCTGGCGCAGGTCGGCCACCAGATCGCGCATGGCCTTGTCGTTATTCTGGAAGCGTTCGCTGCGGCTGAGGACCATGCTGCGGATCACGCTCACTAGACCCCTCCTTGCATACGTCGGGACTTGGCTGCCTCGCTGCCGTCGGGATGCGACTCCTCGAAGATCTCGCGCCCGATGAGCAACCGTCGGATCTCGCTGGTGCCGGCGCCGATCTCGTAGAGCTTGGCGTCCCGCAGCAGGCGGCCGGTGGGGAACTCGTTGATGTAGCCGTTGCCGCCCAGCAGCTGGATGGCGTCCAGGGCCATGCGGGTGGCCGTCTCGGCGGCCAGCAGGATGACCCCGGCGGAATCCTTGCGCGTGGTCTCGCCGCGATCGCACGCGCGGGCCACGGTGTAGACGTACGACCGCACGGCCGCAGTCTGGGTGTACATGTCGGCCAGCTTGCCCTGCACCAGCTGGAAGCGACCGATGGCGCGACCGAACTGTCGCCGATCATGGACGTAGGGGATCACCGTGTCCAGACAAGCCCGCAGGATTCCCAGGGGACCGGCCGCCAGGACCACGCGTTCGTAATCGAGCCCGCTCATGAGGACCTTCACGCCCCGGTCCGGCGGACCGAGCACGTTCTCGGCCGGTACCTTGCAGTTCTCGAACACCAGCTCGCAGGTCTGCGAGCCTCGCATGCCCAGCTTGTCCAGCTTCTGGGCCGTGGAGAAGCCGGGCATGCCCTTTTCCACCAGGAAGGCCGTGATGCCCTTGGCACCCAGGTCGGGATGGCTCTTGCCGTAGACCACCAGCACGTCGGCTTCGGGGCCATTGGTGATCCACATCTTGGTGCCGTTGAGCACGTAGTGGTCGCCCTGCGGCTCGGCCTGCATCTGCATGCCCACCACGTCGCTGCCCGCACCCGACTCGCTCATGGCCAGGGCGCCCACGTACTCGCCGGTGATCAGCTTGGGAAGGTAGCGCTGGCGCTGGTCTTCGCTGCCGTTGCGGAAGATCTGGTTGACGCAGAGGTTCGAGTGAGCGCCGTAGCTCAGGGCGATGGAGGCCGAGGCGCGCGACAGTTCCTCCATGGCCACGACGTGGGCCAGGTAACCCATGGCCGCACCGCCGTACTCCTCGCTCACGGTGATGCCGAGGAGTCCTGCCTCGCCCAGCTTCCGCCAGATCTCCTGTGGAAACGCATTGTCGGCGTCGACCTGATCGGCGATGGGCGCCACCTCGCGCCGGGCGAATTCCTGGACGTGGGCTCGAAGCAGGTCGATGTCCTCGCCGAGGGCGAAATTCAGTTCTGTATAATGGGTCGCCATGGATCCCCCCGCAGGTTGATTCGTCGCTCGAGTGGGACAATTCTGAGCGGACAGTTTCGGCGCGATCCCGGGTTCTCGCCAGCACGCCGAATGCGCCGCTGTCGTGGTTTCGGGACGGTGCAGGTGGTACAATGCTCCAGGACGGGGCGGCAGGGGGCCGCCAGCCCGACACACGGAGGGGAGACTACCATGAAAACTCTGTATCTGGTCATGTTGAGTCTGGTTCTCGCGAACGTCGCCATGGCGGACGTCTGGGTGGAGTGGGTGGAGTACGAGGACGACCAGGTCGCGCTGGTGTGGACCGTGTTTCCGGATGGGAACGGCCCTGGCGCCGCCGAAGCCCGCCGACCCGATGGCACGTACTGGGATCGCCCGTTCCGGCTGCGCCCGTGGTTCCGGGTCTGGGGCGGACCTCCCGAGGCTGTCACCATCGAGGGGCTGCCCGCCGAGGATATCTGGTTCC
>PIVY01000244.1 GCA_003353795.1 bacterium | reverse complement strand
GTCATCCGCCCCACCGCCGCTTTGCTCGCCGAGCTAGGCGAAACCGCCGAGAGCGAGTCCGTCAAGACCGCATTAGCCTCCATCCTCGCCGACAATCAACCGCTGCTTGCGGAGATGAACAAAGCGGTGGGGATGTTCCAAGCTGCCTCGGACGGCAGGGTTGCCACGTTGGTAACCGTCCAATCAAGGGACTCCTGCTCGCCCCACGTGGCTTCCAAGGGAACGGAATTGACGACTATCTCGAGATCCGCTTCCGGACGAAGATTCCCGTAGGGTTCGGCAGCGTGCCGGAGCACGTCGCGGAGGTCCACGCGCGCATCCAGGTCGAACAGAAGTCTCAAGATCGCCAGGGCATGGCGCCGCAGGGCATAGGGATCCTTGGCACCTGTGGGCACGAAGCCGGCCAGCCAGCATCCGACCATGGTGTCGAGGCGCCAGGCAGTCGAAAGCACGGCGCTGTTGCGTCCGGACGGGAGCAGACCGGCCGCCGAGCGTGGCAGCAGGCTCATCTCGAGGATCTCGCAAACGGCGGGTGGTTCGTCGGCCGCGGCGGCGTAGCGGGCGGCGATGAGCCCCTCCAGCTTGGTGAACTCCTTGCCGTCCTTGATCATCTCGGTCACCAGGTCGAACCGGCTCAACGCGGCGGCGCGTTTCAGTTCGGCCGGCATCTCGGCCGTATCGCCGAGACCGCTCTGCCAGAGGTGCGCCGCCAGCGACGCCGAACGCGCCGTCTGGTCGGCCACGGTTCCGAGCCCCTCGAGCCAGGTGACCTGATTCAGGGCCGCGGCGTGTTCGTCGGGCGTACGCTGCTGGTCGAATCGCCAGTAGAACAGGGCGTCGGCCAGACGTGCGCGCAGGACCCTCTCGTTGCCGTCGCGAACACTCTCGAGATGCTCCCCGCCGCCGTCCCGTACTGCGATAAAGTTGGGCAGCAGACCCGAGCCCGCGGCATTCTCCACGGTGAAGTAGCGCTGATGAGCCTTCAAGGCCGTGGTGATCACCTCGTCGGGCAATTCGAAGTAGTCGGCCTCGAATGAGCCCATGAATGCCGTCGGATGTTCGCAGAGATACACCACCTCTTCCAGGAGGTCCGGATCCTCGTGCATGCTCCCGATTTCCGACAATCCCTCCAGCAGCACGTCGGCCTGTTCGAGGATCAGTCGGCGACGATCTTCCGGATCGACCACCACTGATAGCCCCGCCAGGACATTCCGGTACGCGTCCGGCGAGGGGATCTCGCGAGACTCGTCCGCCGCGAGGGTCCGATGACCGCGGGTTGTGCGACTGCTGGTCAGGTTGCCCACCGCGAACGGCACCACCGCCTCGCCGAGAAGGCAGACCAGCCACTGCAGCGGTCGGGCGTACTCGATGTCGAGTTCACCCCAGCGCATGGTCTTGCGGAACGGAATCGACAGCACCAGATCGCCGAGTTGCTCACCGAGGACCTCGGCGGCGTCCCGGCCGGGAATGGTCCGTTCCACCAGCAGGTGCTCGCCACGCTGATCGGTGCCGCGCCCGCAGTCCGCCAGTTCCAGGCCCATCTTGCGGGCGAAGCCCTCCCCCGCCTTGGTGGGGTTGCCGTCGGCATCGAACGCCACCTTGACCGGAGGGCCCTTGACAGCCTCGTCGCGATCGGGTTGGCGCACATCCACTCCACCGGAGAGGATCGCCAAGCGGCGGGGCGTGGCCAGGACCTGCAGCGGCGCATGACCCAGATGCGCCTCGGCCAGCAGCGCCTCGAGGCGGCTTGCCAGATCGCGCATGGACGCGGGAATGAACCGGGCGGGAATCTCCTCGCTGCCGATCTCCAGCAGGAATGGAAGTCTTTCCACCGGGGTGCTCATGCGCTTTCTCCGTTCGTCTTCAGCAGAGGATGTCCGAGAGCCTCGCGGCTCTCCACGTACGCCTGTGCGGCCCGGCGCGCCAGGTTGCGGACTCGCGCAATGTATCCCGTCCGTTCGGTGACCGAGATGGCGCCGCGCGCCTCGAGCACGTTGAACATGTGGCTGCAGCGGATCACCGCGTCGTAGCCCGGGTAGACCAGGCCGGCATCCAGCAACGCGGACGCTTCCTGCTCCTTCTCGTCGAAGTGGCGACGGTAGAGATCAACGTCCGCGTGCTCGAAGTTGAAGGCGCTGTACTCCTTCTCGAACTGGCCCTGGACCTCGCCCCAGGTGAGTCCCCCACCCCAGCGCAGGTCCTTCACGTGGTCGCATTCCTGCAGGAACATGGCGATCCGCAGGAGGCCGTAGGTCAGTTCCACGGCCACGGGATGGCAGCGCACGCCCCCCACCTGCTGGAAGTAGGTGAACTGGCTGATCTCCATACCGTCCAGCCAGACTTCCCAACCCAATCCCGCAGCGCCGAGCGTGGGCGATTCCCAGTCGTCCTCCACGAAGCGGATGTCGTGCTTCGCCGGTTCGATACCGATGGCCCGCAACGACTCGAGATACAGCTCCTGGCTGTTGCCCGGGTTGGGCTTGAGGATCACCTGGTACTGCAGGAACTGGTGGACGCGGTTGGGATTCTCGAGGTAGCGACCATCCTTGGGCCGCTTGCTGGGCTCGACGTAGGCCACCCGCCAGGGCTCCGGTCCCAGCGCCCGCAGGAAGGTATTGGGATTGAAGGTGCCGGCGCCGACCTCCGAGTTCCAGGGCTGGACGACGACGCAGCCGCGCGCGCGCCAGAAGTCCTGCAGTGTCGCGATCATGTCCTGGTAATCCATCAGGAACCGTCCTCCTCGGGGTGGCTCTCGCCGGCAATTCGGGCCGCGGAAGAGTTTCCGCGGCCGGCACGCAGCAGGTCCAGGGCCGTGGGCAATCGATAGCCCGGCAAGTGATATTCCAGGAACCGGTGCAGCATCACGCCCCAGTCCCTCGCACTGGCTCGCGAGAGGATCGTCGCAGGCCAATGCTGCGGTGCAGCCGCCAGGTCGTTCCATCGCGCCAGGGCGTCCGCGGTCAGGGGCCGGGCGCCGGCCGCCGCGCCCCCCTCGGCGCAGGCGGCGCAGACCATGCCGCCGGCGGCGGGACTCAGCCAGAGCGCGCCTTCGGAGAGGTCGCCTCGATCGCGACCGCACTGGGTGCAGTCTTCCAGGAGCGGTCGAACGCCCTGCAGATCGAGCAGGGCCACCTCGAAGGCGTAGTACAAGGCCGCCTCGATTCCCGCGTCCGCGCAGGATAATACCTGCACGTATTCCTGGCAAAGAGTGAAGAGTCCCGTCTCGTGTCCGTGTCCGGGCCGGCAACGGTCCACGATCTCGAGGGCCGCCAGCAGGTAGGCCGTTCTCTCGAGGGTCGTCGCGGTCGCCAGGGGATCGAGGGCGAGGCTGCCGCCGCGGAGGTACTGGAGTTCACGATCGGGATCCAGGGAGTACTCCAGATCCGCCAGACGACCCGGCTGGACCAGCGATCGCAGGCGCGACCGGGTCTGCCGCGCGCCCTTGGCCATGAGGCGTACCAGCCCGTGTTCGGCCGTCAGCACCGAAGCGACCACGCTGGTCTCGCCCGTGGGCCAGGTTCGCAGGACCAGCCCCCGGCCGCTGGCGGCGGGTCGGGGCAGGACACTCACGAGCCGACGACCGTGCCGAGTTCGAGGATCAGCGTGGCCAGGCCGAGGTATATCAGCAGGCCGAAGATATCGTTGGCCGTGGTGATGAACGGCCCAGTGGCCACGGCCGGATCGATGCCGAAGCGGTGCAGGAGCAGCGGGATGCCCGTGCCCACCGCGGCCGCCAACGCGATGACGATGAGCATGGAGAGGAACAGGACCGAGCCCAGGCGTAGATCGCCCACGACGACGCCGCAGATGAGGAACAGACAGGCGCCGATCACCAGGCCGATCAGCAGATTGGTGACCATCTCGCGCAGCAAATGACGACCGACGTGGAAGAAGTCGACCTCACCGGTGGCCAGGCCCCGCACCACGACGGAGCTGGTCTGGATGCCCACGTTGCCGGCCATGGCCATCATGACCGGAATGAAGAACGAGAGTGCCACCATGCTCACCAGGCTCTCCTCGAAGCGCTGCAGAACCATGATCGCGCCGATCTGACCGGCCAGTCCGCCCAGCAGCCACGGCAGTCGCGAGCGCGCCACCCGCAGCGGCGACTGCTCGCCGAACTCGGCCACGCTCACGCCGGCCATGCGCGAGATGTCCTCGGTGGCTTCTTCCTCGAGCACGTCGAGGACGTCGTCGGCCGTGATGCGGCCCACCAGTCGCTGGCGGTGATCCAGCACCGGCAGGCTGATCAGATCATGGGTCATCATGAACTGGGCGACCTCTTCCTGGTCGAGGTCCACCTCGACATACAGGGGGTCGGTCTCCATGACCTCGCTGATCGGCGCCTCGGGCGGGAAGAGCAGCAGGCGGAACAGCGGCACACGGCCCACGAGGTGCCCGCGCTCGTCGATCACGAAGACGAAGTGCATCTCTGCCAGTTCGTCCTGGTCGTGGGAGCGCAGGCCGGCCACCGCCTCGCCACTGGTCTGATCGTCGCGGCAGGTGAGGATCTCCTTGCCCATGATGCCGCCGGCGGACTCCGGCGGATACTGGAGCAGCTCGGCGACCTCTTCGCGCTCCTCCGGCTCCATGGCCTCGAGGACGGCCTGCTGCCGTTCGTCGTCCATCTCCGCGATGACGTCGGTGGCCTCGTCCGACGGCATCTCCTCGAGAATGTCGGCGATCTCGTCATGATCCAGCAGGGTGAAGAAGGCATGTGTGCTTCGGTTGTCGATCTCCGCCAGGACGTCGGCCAGGGGCTCGGAGCTGAGCTGCCGCAGCACGCGGACGGTGTCCTCCACCGCGAAGGGGCGCAGGATCTCCGAGAGGTCGCCCGGCGAGAGTTCGGCGGCCAGGACGGCGATGCCCTCGTCGTCGCCCAGCTCGATGAGCTCGGTGAACCGGGTGGCGTACTGGTTGCGTTCGGCGTCGAGATTGGAGGGATCGAGGATACGCTCGGTCTCCCGCAGATCCGGCGCGTCGTGGGGGCGCTGGTCGCTCACGGTGCGGCCTCCCCTCGCTCGCGCACGGCGAGCAATTCGGCCGCCGACCGCCTCAGGGACTGCGCCTGTTCGGTGGTCATGATGGACCCGCCGGAGATGATGAGCTTGATGCCATCCTCCACCGACAGCGGCAGCACCATGGCCTGCTCCCTCGGCAGCACCAGCATGTAGCCGCTGGTGGGATTGGGCGTCGTCGGCAGGAAGACGTTCAGCATGGGATGATCCGGCTCGTCATGGGTCACGAATCCGATGCTGTAACAGCCGAGCCGCGGATACTCGAAGAGTACGACCTTCTGGAACGCAGAACGCTTGTCGGTGAGAAAGACCGACGCGATCTGCTTGGTGGCCATGAAGATGGTCTTCACGAACGGGATACGATGGATCACGCCCTCGACGACGTTCATGAAGGCGCGCCCGACGAGGCTCCGCGCCCCCAGTCCCACGAGCACGATCAGCAGCAGGAAGCTCGCGAAGGCGATGAGCGTGAGCGCGAAGTCCGGATAGGTTTCGGTGAGCCGAGGAATACGTTGCAGCCACGGTCGCATGACCCGGTCGATGAGCTGGTAGACCTTCACCAGCACCCAGGCCGTGATCATCAGCGGGGTCACCGCCAAGAGGCCGGTCAGGAAATGACGCTGCAACTGCCTGATCACGTCAGGCCCCCTCGCTGGAATTCGTCGTGGCGTCGGACTGCCGACCGGCCCGCGGATCCGGCCAGCCGGG
>PIVY01000370.1 GCA_003353795.1 bacterium | reverse complement strand
ACTCGTGAGGAATGCCCCATGCCCACCTATCTGCACCCGGGAGTCTACCTCGAGGAGATACCGAGCGGATCTCGACCCATCGAGGGTGTCGCGACCTCCGTTGCGGCGTTTGTCGGCGCTGCGAACAAGGGTCCGGCCGGCACCGCTGAGCTCATTCAGAGCTTCGAAGACTACGAGGCCCTCTATGGAGAGATCGCGTCGGAAACCGACGTGATGGGACTCGCGGTCCGCGCTTTCTATCTGAACGGAGGAAAATCGGCCTATATCTGCCGCGTCACCGGCGACGCACCACCGGCAGTTGCCTCGTTCAACACCGTGGCCGGAGAGGACACTGGCGGGGCGGACGTACTCAAGATCTCCGCCTCGAGTGTGGGGACCTGGGGGGACAGCCTCTTCGCGAGAATCGTGAAGGCGGGCGCCACCGATCTGTCGTTCAAGCTCGAAGTCGGGCACCTCGAGGACGGCGAGTTCGTCGCACACGAATCCCACGACAGCCTCAACATGAACGACAAGGACGGGGACTACGCGCTGACCCGCATCAACCGGGACTCGTTGCTGGTCACGCTGGCGCTGGAAGCCGCCGCCGAAGCGGAAGTACAGAACGGAAGCATCACCGGTGCGGCGCTCGGAAACGCGGCCACTCTCTTTTCCGCCGGTGTCACCGACAGCATGAGCCTGCGGTTGAACATGGACGGTTTCGGGGTCCGTACCATCGACCTCGGTGAGGCGGCCGGTCTGGATCTCGCAGGTGCCAACGCCGCCGATGGCGCCAAGGTCGCCGCCGCAATCCAGGTCGCGGTGGCGGCACTGGATCCCACCGAGGACGCGTACAGTGATTTCACGTGCGTCTACGACGGTGATCGGAAGTTCGTCCTGACATCCGGTACGAGCAGCGCCTCGTCCTCGGTCGTCGTGCTCGACGGCGACGGCTCAGCAACAGATCTGGCGGCATTCCTCAATCTTAATTCCGACGCGGAACCGACCGCGGTCAACGGCTCCGCGAAGATCATTCCGGCCACGTCGCCCGACGCCGGAGTCCAACTGACCGGCGGCGCCGACTCGGCCCCCCAGGCCGATCATTACTCGACCTTCTTCAATACCGTTCTGGCGAAGGTAAGAGACGCGAGTATCATCGTACTTCCGGGAGCCAGCTGGCCGGCGCAACGGGACATCGTCGATGCCGCGCGCGCCCACTGCGATATAACCGCGAGCCGGGTCCTGATCCTCGATGTCGACAAGGCGACGGAACTGGACCAGGGAGCGACAATCGACGGCCTCGGATTGCCGACGTCGACCTACACGACGCTCTACTACCCCTGGGTTCAGGTTGCCAATCCCTTCTACAACGTCGATTCGAATCCGAACGTCGACAAGACCGTGATGATCGGACCGTCGGCCTTCGCCGCCGGGATGTGGTC
>PIVY01000063.1 GCA_003353795.1 bacterium | reverse complement strand
GTCGCCGGGTGATTCCACATGTTGTCGTTCATGGCCGGCGCGGCGATCAGTGGTCCGGGGTGGGCGAGCAGCAGGGTCGAGACGATGTCGTCGGCGATGCCGCCGGCCAGCTTGGCCAGGACGTTGGCGGTGGCAGGCGCGATCACCGCCACGTCGGCCCAGCGGGCATACTCGATGTGGTCGAGGGCGCGGCTCTGGCCCTCGCCCCAGAGATCGGTGGCCACGGGATTTTCGCTGAGGACCGAGAACGTCATGGGAGTGACGAAGTGCTGGGCCGCATCGGTCATGGCGACCTTGACGGCAAAACCCGCCTGCCGGAGCAGGCGGGTCAAGTAGCAGGCCTTGTAGGCGGCGATCCCGCCCGAGACCAGTAGGAGCACGTTGCCGCGCGGCACGGTCCTACTCCTCGGTCTCTTCGGCTTCCTCGGCGGCGGCGGCGGCTTCCTGCACCTCGATCTCCCGCTCGCGGCGGTCGTACCAGCTGACCTTGCCGGTCAGGAGACGGTCGACGGCGAGGGTGGTGATCTTGCCGGGGAGGCTCACGTCGAGGGTGCGCGCGCGGGCGTTGAGGCGGCGAGCCTCGAGGGAGACCACGCGGATGGCCTCGAACTTGTTCGGAATGAGGTCGGTCACTTTATGGCGCGGAATGTAGGTCATTCGGCGGTACCCCTCCAAATATGGACGCGACGGTCGGGACCCCGACTGGAGTCCCGACCTGGAATCGAGCAACCGATGAAGTATAGCGGTTTTTGCTGATTTTTCAAGGCCCAGAGGGCCTGAAACCTGGCGACCCGGCCAACGTCCGTGGTAGAATCTCCGTTCAATCGCCATTCACAGGAGACCTCCATGCCCCGCTACGTGCTGCTGCTCCCATTGCTCCTGCTCATCTCGGCCACCCTCTCGCCCGCCTCCGGCGAGGATCTCACCGCCGATCAGACCAGCGAACTGGCCAGGATCCGGGCGGAGATCGCTCGACAGGACCTTTCCTGGCGTGCGGGAGACAATCCCACGTTCCGGCTTCCGGCCGCCGAGCGGACCCGGCGCAACGGCTCCCCCGCGCCATCGGACTGGCAGGGCCCCCTGCCCCGCGACCGCCGCGGCCTGCCCCTGCTGATCGACTGGCGCGACAATGGCGGCAACTGGGTCACCCCGGTACGGGATCAGGAGAGCTGCGGATCCTGCTGGGTCTTCTCGGCGGTGGCGGCCTTCGAGTCCTGGGTCATGCTGAACTCGGGCGCGCCGATCCCGACCCTGGATCTCAGCGAACAGTACGTGCTGTCCTGCGTGGACGTGGGTGGTTGCAACGGCGGTTGGTGCCAGAACGCCCTGGGCTTCCTCACCACGGAGGGCGCCTGCGATGAGGCCTGTTTTCCCTATCTCTCGGACGACTCGATCCCCTGCGGCGATGCCTGCAACGATGTCCTCGAGCGCCTGGTCTACCTCGGCGATCACGAGCAGATCACCTTCGGCACCATCGACGTCGACGCCATCAACACCGCGCTGCAGGACGGTCCGGTGATCACCAACTTCGCCATCTACGAGGACTTCTACGCCTACACCGAAGGCATCTACATTTGGGATGGCGTGAGCGCGGCCGACGGCGGCCATTCGGTGATCGTGATCGGCTACGACGACGGCCGCCAGGCCTGGCTGGCCAAGAACAGCTGGGGCACCCGCTTCGGCGAGTTCGGCTACTTCTGGATCGCCTACGACAGCGGCACCGGATTCGGCTCCGAGACCTGGCAGGCGCGCGACCTGAACCAGCGCCCCCAGCTCCGCGACGCCGGCTGCGCGCCCGAGGTGGCCTCGCCGGGCGCCATGGTGACCTGGTCGGTGACGTACCGCGACCCCGAGGGCGACGTCCCCCTGGCGGCGACCCTCACCCTGCTCGACCCCGGCGGCCGCACCGACATCTACCCGCTTTCCGCCGGTGACGGCGACCTGGTCGACGGCGTCCCCTACTCGGCGGATCTGGTGCTCACCGAGATGGGTCAGTACGGCACGCGCTTCCGGTTCTACAACGAGGCGGGCCAGGAAGTCTTCTGGCCGGCCAGTGGATTCGCGGATCTGCCCGTGGTGGATCCGGTGTCGGCCGGCCCCCGCCAGATCCGGACCACGCTCCGCGCACCCGCGCCCAATCCTGCCAATCCCGGCTGCACCATCGCCTTCCATCTGGCCAGTCCCGGCGACGTGGACCTGGCGGTCTACGACCTTTCCGGGAAGCGGGTGCGCACGCTGATTCGCGGCTGGCGCGGGGCGGGAGAACACCGGGAGATTTGGCACGGTCGGGACGCCTCGGGCGGGGCGGTTCCCAGCGGAACCTATCTGGTGCAGATGCGTGCCGGCGGTCACGTCGAGGCCCACAAGATCAGCCTGGTCCAGTGATCCGCATGGTCGCTCTGGCGCGGAGGCGGCGCACGCCCTAGTTTTGCCGGCAAGATACCCGGATCATGACTCCAGACCGACGAGGCCTCTCATGAAACGCATCCTGGTCCTGGGCGCCGGCAAGAGCGCGCCGTACCTGATTCACTGGCTGCTGGAGCAGGCGCAGGAGCACGACTGGTTCGTGACCGTCGCCGACGTGGACATCACGGCAGCCCAGGAACGCGTCGCCGGCCACGCCCGCGGCGAGGCCATCTTCTTCGACGTCAACGACGCCGCCATCCGCGAGCCGCAGATCGAGCGCGCCGACCTGGTCGTCCACCTCATCTCGCCGCATTTCCTCTCGCTCATCGCCTGGGAATGCGTGCAGCACAAGACGCCCATGATCTGCGCCTCGTACCGCTCGCAGGAGATCCGCGAGTTGAACCCCGACGCCGAGCGAGCGGGCATCCTGCTACTGTGCGAGATGGGTCTCGATCCCGGCATCGATCACATGTCGGCCATGGCGCTGATCAAGAGCGTCCGCGACGAGGGCGGCAGCATCACCACCTTCTGCTCCTACGGCAGCGGCATACCCGCCCCCGACCAGGAACACAATCCGCTGAAGTACGTGGTGACCTGGAACCCGCGCAACGTCGTCATGTCCGGCGAGGCCGGCGCTCAGTTCATGGAAGACGACAAGATCAAGATCGTGCCCTACCACCATGTCTTCCATCATACCTGGACCGTTGACGTCGAAGGTGTCGGCACCCTCGAGGCCTACCCCAACCGCGACTCTCTCTCCTACATGAAGGCGTTCGGCCTCGACGACGTCACCACCATGGTCCGCGGTACGCTGCGGTATCCCGGCTGGAGTGAAACCTGGGCGCGGATGGTTCAGCTGGGTCTACCCAACGAGGGCCTGCGCATTCCGAACCTGGCCGAGCGGTCCTTCGCCGAGGTCACCGAGATGTTCCTACCGCTCAACATTTCCGGCCCCAAGCTGGACACGCGCGTGGCGCGATTCCTGGGGATCAGCCCCACCGGCAAGATCATCGAGAACATGCACTGGCTCGGTATGTTCTCCGACGAGCCCACGGGTTGCCAGGGCGACACCGCCGCCGCGCTGCTCGTCGACGTCCTGTCGAAGAAGATGCCACTGGCCGCCGACGCACGAGACATGGTGGTCCTGAAGCACGAGATCGAGGTCGACTATCCCGGCAGCGACCGCGCCGGCGAGACCCAGACGTCCACCATGGTCGTCAAGGGCGAACCCGGCGGCATGACCGCCATGGCCAAGACCGTTGGTTTGCCGGCGGCGCTGGCGGTGCGGATGGTGCTCACCGGGCAACTGGACCTGACGGGATGCCACATCCCGACCCATCCGTCGATCTACGAGCCCGTGCTGCGGGATCTCGCCACCGACGGCATCGATTTCGTGGAGCGGGTGCAGAAGCGTTCGGACGCCGACTAGCCACCGGCGATGGGGGCCGAGAGCGGCAGCCAGACCCGGAACACCGAACCGGCTCCGACCTCGCTGTCGGCGGATATTCCGCCGCCCATCTTCAGCATGATGTTCGACGCCGCCATGAGGCCCATGCCGGACTTGATCCGCTCGCCCGAATCGGAGAACGAGGGTTCGAACAGCGTGTCCAGGGCCGCGGCATCCATGCCGACACCCGTGTCCCGGATCTCCACCTGCACGTGTTCGCCGACGAAGTCGGTCTTCACCGTCACCGTGCCCCGTTCCTTGATGGCCTCGCCCGCGTTGGTCAGCAACGTCATGAACACCTGACTCAGGTCACGCGGATCCGAAAGGACGGGCGGCACCTCACCGCGTTCCCAGACCACCTCCACGCGGTCGCGGTACTCGTACTCCAGCAGGGTCAGGGTGTGCTCCAGGTTCTGATTCACGTCGACGCTCGCCAGCGTGCCGCCATCCAGGTTGGTGAATCCCTCGAGACTGCGGGTGATCTGGCCGATGCGTGCGGTGGCCGTCCGGGTCAACTCGTGGTTGCGTTCGAGGATATCCAGAGCCTGGGCGAATTTGCGATTGTTGAGGATCTCGGCGTGATCGCTGGCCGCCACCTGGCGGATCCTGTCGACGCAGCGATTGGTCACGTCGCTGGTGCCGGTGATGGCGCCCAGCGGCGTGTTGAACTCGTGCAGCAGGCCCGAGACCAGGGACCCGAGGACGGCCATCTTCTCCGACTGGATCAGCTGGGCCTGGGCGGTGTGCAACTCGTTGAGCAAAGTCTGCAGCTGCTCGTTCTTCTGCCTGAGCTCGACGTTCTTCAGGCGTGAGATCTCGGCGTCACGCTCGGCCTGCTCCATCTCGAATCCGACCTGCAGATTGGTCAGGCGCAGGTTCGCCTGATCGCCCGCCACCTCCTCCTTCACCCGCTCGTAGGATTTGTAGTGCTCGAGGGCGGCGGCCGGATCGCCCAGCAGGGAGCGGATCTCCGATAGCACCAGGTGGGACTGGAAGATGCGCGGCTTGGCCTTGATCTGCTCGGCGATGCCGAGGGCGCGCTGCACGTAATCCAGCGCTTCCTCCGGCCGGCCTTCTGCCAGCAGCAACTTGCCGAGGTTGATCAGGCTGGTGCTGACGGCCTGCTTGTTGCCGAACTCCTCGCGCAGCTCGAGGGCCCGCAGGTGGTTCTCCCGGGCCTTGCCGAACTCGCCCATCTCCTGAAGGGTCACACCGAGATCGTTGAGAGCCCGGGATTCGCCGAAACCGTTGCCCGCCCGGCGAAACAGTTCGAGACTGCGCCCGTGGACCTCGAGCGCCTGGTCGAACTCGCGCCGCGCCTGGTGCACCAGACCGAGCCCGGTCAACGCCCGGGCCCGTCCCACGTCCAGGTCCAGCTCCTCGAAGACCTGCAGGGCTTCGCCGTGATACTGCAGCGCCCGCGGATAGTCGCCCATCTCGTGGTAACCGCCGCCGATGACGTGGAGCTGCCAGGCTTCGTTGCTGCGATCCCCTGTCTGCCGATGCGCCTTGAGCGCCTCGAACGAGCAGGACAGGGCCTTCTCGTACTCGCCGACGCTCAGGTGCACGGCAGCCTGGGAGCCCAGGACCATGCCGCGACCGCTCTCGTCCTCGATGGCGTCCATCAGGCGCTGAGCCTCCAGCAGGGTGGCCATGGCGCGCTCGTGGTCGGAACGCAGGTACTCACCGAAACCGAGGTGGTAGAGGCTGAATCCGATGCCCTTCTGATAATCCAGTCGCCGGGACATCTCCAGGGCCTCGCGGCCGAGTTCGGTGGCGCGCGGCGGGTCGGCCATGACGACGGCCCGGACCAGCTGGATCACGAGGTCGACCCGTTCGGGACTGTCGGTGGTCGGCAGCGCCGCCAGCTGGGCTTCGAGCTCCTGGGCGGTGATTTCCACGGTGGAACCTGTCGTCGAGGAGGATGATTCGTGGCCGGACCATGCCAAGATAGGAGGATCGACCCGCCGTAGCCCGCGCCGCGACGCACCGCAATACGAATGCCTACTGAAACGCGATCACCAGGGCGCCCACCGCTCGGCGACCGGGCACAGGCAGGACGTTTTCATCTTGGATCCGGCGCCCTGCGAGCCTCTACGGCCGCGGCCATCAAGAACAATCAATATAACGACTTACGCGCCTTCAGGATTCCTCAACGATCTCTCAACCTTTCCTTCAGGCGAACGGCGTCGGGACGTCCCTATGATCTCCCACGTCGAGATGCAGTCGCGCCCACGGCTCCGGCCAGGGTGCTTCAAACCCGAAGGAGATCACGATGCGCACTCAGACAGCCGCAATGCTGATGATCATATGCTGGACCGGCCTCGGCCTGGCCGAAGATCGCCAGACCGACTGGTCCGGCGGCCCTGGAGAAGCCGGCCCCGTCGGCGCCTGGAGTACCACCTTCGACACGTCCGCGGGCGTGTCCTGGCGTGCGGTGCCCGACCAGCTGGCCCTGTCCTCGGTCGGACAGTCGTTCTCGACACCGCACTCCCTGGGCACCGCGTACTACGGGGCCTTCGGTATCGAAGCCGCCGACCTCGACGGCGATGGCGACATGGACATCGTTGGCGCCGCGGAGATCGCCAGGACCGTGACGATCTGGCACAACGACGGGGCCGTGCCGCCGACGTTCACGGCCGAGAACATCGACCAGCAGTACATCGGGGTTGGAGCCATCTTCGTGGTCGACATCGACGGCGATCAGGACCTGGACATCGTCGCCAGTTCCGGCAGCGGCAACGGCATCGTGAAGTGCTACCTGAACGAGGGCGGGTCGCCAGCCGTCTGGACGATCCAGGAGGTGGATCCGTCCTGGGGCGAGACCTGGGAGATCTCCGCCGCCGATGTCGACGGCGACGGAAACACCGACGTGGTGGGCACCTCGCTGTCCAGGGACTCGGTGGTCTGGTGGCGGAACGACGGCCAGTCGCCCATCGGCTGGACCCGGCTGACGGTGGACGCGAACTTCGACGGCGCCCATTCCGCGCGCGCCGGCGACCTCGACGGCGACGGCCACGCCGATATCGTGGCCTGCGGAACCACCGTCAACGAGGTGGCCTGGTGGAAGAACAGCGGCGGCGATCCGGCGACCTGGACCAAGACCGTCATCGAGGGCGGATTCGTGGGCGGTCGCTCGGTGCGCATCGCCGACATCGACGATGACGGCGACCCGGACGTGGGCGCCGTGGGATTCAATGGTCGCGTGACCTGGTGGAGCAACGAGGGCAGCGACCCGGTGGTCTGGACGACCCAGGTCGTGGCCTCGTCCCTCTCGCAGGTGCACCAGCTGCAGATCGTCGACATGAACGGCGACGGTCGGCTCGACATGCTCGCCGCGCTCTACGGCAGCAACGGGATCTCGTGGTGGGAAAACGGCGGCGGTTCGCCCATCACCTGGACCCGGCACTCACCGGCGAGCTTGAACCGCCCCCTGGCCGTACACGCCGGCGACGTGGACGGCGACGGTGCGCTCGAGATCCTCAGCTCCACCAACACCCTGGGCCGATTCTTCTGGTACGACGTGACCACGTTCGTCGCCGAGGGATCGCTGACCAGCGCCATCCTCGACCGTGGCGAGGAATCCGCGCTGTCCATGGACTGGGACGCGGCCACGCCCGGCGGCACCAGCCTGCACTTCCAGGTTCGCAGCGGCGCCGACGCGGGTGCACTGGGTCTCTGGTCCGGCGACATCACCACGCCCGGAAGCCTCGACGGCACCATCGGCCGCTACCTGCAGTACCGCGCCTTCCTCTCCACCGTCGACGAGGCCGTGTCGCCGCAACTCGAGGCTGTGCACTTCCAGTCGCCGGTGTCGGCGGTTCTGCCCGGCGCGGCCGATATGGGGCTGAACACCTACCCCAATCCGGCCAACCCGCGGGTGACCATCGCGTTCAAGTTGCCAAGGGCTGGGCGGGCGCGCCTGGAGATCTTCGACACGCGCGGACGTCGGGTGCGGACACTGGCGGACGACGTGTTCACCGCGGGCCCGATCCAGATCGCCTGGAACGGTGACGACGCGCAGGGGCGCGCCATGGCGACCGGCACGTACCATGTCCGATTGAGTGCTGGTCAGGGCGTCGAACATGCGAGGGTGACGCTCGTCCGATAGCGGGATGTCGGGGTCAACGCGGGTCGTGCACGATGACCAGATCGTTGGCCGTCTGCACCACCGTGTTGTAGACGAATTCCCGCTCGCCGGCGGCGACGTGGAATTCGCGGGTCGGGTCGCCTGCCAGGGCGACCCGATCGCGCACCTCGCCGGTGTCGAAGGCATAAAAGGCGAGGTACATCTGATCATCCGTGGTGCGGATGAACCAGTAGCCGTGGTCGGTCAGCTGCAGGTTGATCAGATCGTGCAGATGCTCCGGTTCGACCACCTCTTCCTCGGCGCCGGAATCCGGGCGCCAGAACAGTCCGTCCTCGGTTTCCTTGAAGTAGAACAACCCGCCGTCCGCCTGCTCGTGGAGCGACAGGCAGCCATCGGCCGGCACGTCCACCGCTCCGGTGCCGTCGAGCCGCACCTTGGCGATCCGCCAGTCGGGACCGTCCTCGCGCGAATAGAACAGGTAGTCGCCGTCAGCCGACCAGTGGCCCAGGCGATGATGACCGGTCCCGGGCGTGACCTGCCGCTGCAGTCCGCTCGCGACATCGACGACCACCACCTGCAGCAATCCGTCCCGCCCCACGTTCACCGCGATCCGGCGTCCGTCGGGCGACCAGCGGGGCTTGCGCATGGCATCGCCGGCGAAGTCGGTCAGCTGCCGCAGCGAACCGTCGGTGCGGTCGAGCAGCCAGAGTTCCCGGCTGCCGCCGCGGTCGGAGATGAAGACGAGATTGGCGCCGTCGGGGGAGAACCGACCGCTCAGCTCGAGCCGGGTCGACGGTGCGGCCGACTCGGGTTCGGGCCCGCCGTCGATGCCGGCGATCACGAGGTCGGTGTTCAACGAATTGTCGGCGAAGACGAGGGGCCCGCCCGCCACTGACCACGAGGGATAGAGGCTGCGGTGGATCCTGACCGGCAGGGGCGAGGTGGTGCCGCGTCGCGCGTCCACGCGCCACAGTTCGAACGTCCCGCGCAGGGTCGCCGACAGAATCAACGACTTGCCGTCCGGCGCCCAATCGAGCCCGCCGCAGGAGAAGAATCCACCGGTCAGGCTCTCGGCCTCGCCGCCGTCGGCAGGCACCAGGTAGACTTTCCGCGAGATGCCCCGATCGCTGCGCACCAGCGCCAAGGTCGATCCGTCGGGCGAGAAGCGCGGGTAGGTGTCGCCGCGGGACAGGTTCTCCGGCGCCGTCAACGTGTCGGCCCGACCGCTTGCGACCTGCAGGCGCATCAATCGCATGGGCGCCTCCTGCTTGTCCTTGCAGGAGTAGACGATGGTGCGCCCGTCGGGCGACCAGTCGAGGCCGCCCATCAACCAGTGCACCGGACCCAGTTCCTGCACCGGACCGCCGATGGCCGAGACCACGCACACGCGTCGGCCGTTCTGGTTGCGACGTTCGAACGCGATGCGCTCGGCGTCCGGCGACCAGCAGGGCGAGAATTCCTGCCCCGGCTCATCGGTCAAGGCGATCAGATCCTCGGAGCCGATCCTCTTGAGGTGGAGTTTGAACTCGCTCGAGTCCTCGGACCGGTGCGCAAACACGACCAGCGATCCGTCGGGTGACACGGCGGGATGGCCCTCGTCTCCCGGCAACGAGGTCAGCGGGAAGGTTTCCAGCAGCGGTGTGGGCGCCGGGTCGGGCCTCGACAACACGAACGCCACGACCAGGCCCATGATCACGGCGACACCCACCAGCCAGGGCCATCGACGGCGAGGCTGATTCGCCGGTGTGTCGCTCGACAAGGGCGCCACGGTGGCGACCAGGCGGTAGCCGCGTTTGGGCACGGTCTCGATGATGGCCGGCTGCTTCGAGCTGTCGCCGAGGATGCGGCGCAACTGGGAGACGGCCTGGGTCAGCGCCTCCTCCTGCACCACCGTCTCGCCCCACACCACGTCCAGGAGTTCGGCTCGCGAGACGACCTGCCCCGAACGGGACGCCAGGTGCAACAGCACCTCCATCAAACGCGGTTCGAGGGCGTAGTCCTGCCCATCTCGCCGGACCAGATGGCGATCGGGCAGCACCTCCCAGTCGGCGATGCGGAGGGAGGAGCGGGCGTGTTGCGGATCGAGGCTCAGGATCATCCTCCGAACGATTCGTCAGCACGGGGTTACGCCTTCCGGGCGCTCAGTTCACCCGCAGCTCCCGTCTTGTCGATGCATCCCACATGCGCAAGGGCTGGCCCGGCCCCTCGCCGACGATCTCGGGGATTCCGTCGCCATCGAGGTCGATCAATTCGAACTGCAGCCCGAAGGCGCTCTGCGCTTGCCACTCCTCGCGTCCGGTGCCGGCGCCGAGCACTTGCCCGGTGTCGAGCACCAGTTCGGCGCGACGGTCGCCGTCCACGTCCCCGGCACGGATTCGCCTCACCTGGAATCGATCCATGCTGGTCCACTCGCGCAGGAAGCTGCTCCCGTCCACGTAGTGGATCTGCCCGTCGGCCGCGACGATGATCTCGTGTTGGGGATCTCCGTCCACGTCGGCCACGGTGAACGGCCCGACGGCCCGGAACATGTTGGGCATCGATTCGAAGGTGTTGCGGAACTGGTCCCTGATATCGAAGGCGTACAAACGGCGCGGCGTGCGGCAGACGAGGTGGTCGATCCCGCCGTCGCCGTCGAGGTCGGCCACGAGAACCTCTTCCACGTTTCCGTCGAGGGCACGACTGGACCAGATGCGGCCGCGCTCGGATCCGGCGCCGATACGATAGACGCTGAGCCGGGCGAAGCGGTCGCCCAGGACCAGGAACCGATTCGTGTCGTCGCCCGGCACCTCGAACACGGTGCCGCGCTGCAGGCCGAAGGCAACCCTGTCGACGGCATGGATCGGCTCCGCGGCCCCGGCTGGAGCGAGCAGACTCACCATCGATATCACCAGCAGCAACGATGTCCGGCGCATGACTCCACCTCGCGATCAAAGGATGATGATTGCCGATCCTATCCCAGCGGCGGACCCTCGATCCGCTCACGCCGGCAGGCCTCCGCGGCCAGGATCGCCTGCAGTCGCTCGACAGCGCGCTCCACCTCGTCGTTCACCACCCAGTAGGTGTAGCGTTCGGCATAGTCCACCTCCCACCGCGCATTGGTCAGCCGCGTGGCCACCACGTCCACGGCATCGGTCCCACGCCCCCGCAGTCGCTCCTCCAGCGATTCCCAGGACGGCGGCCACAGGAAGACCGACACGATGGCCGCACCACATCGCTCCAGCACCTGCACCCCGCCCTGCACGTCGATGTCCAGCAGCGGAATGCGTCCCGCCGCCTCCATGGCTTCCACGTGCTCACGCCGGGTGCCGTACTTCTTGCCGTGGACGTCGGCCCACTCCAGGAATTCCTTGGCCTGCTGCAGGCGCCCGAACGTGGCGTCGTCCACGAAATGGTAGTCGACCCCTTCGCGCTCGCCCTCGCGCGGCGGTCGCGTGGTGGTGGACACCGAGAAATCGAGCCGCGGCTCACGCCGCATCAGCTCCTGGTAGACTGTGCTCTTGCCGGCCCCCGAGGGCCCCGAAATCAGCAGGATCATGATCTACTCCAGGCTGCCATCAGACTACTCCAGGTTCTGGACCTGCTCACGCAGCGATTCCACCTCGTCCTTCAGACCGATCACCTGCTGGGTGATCTCCATGATGTTGGTCTTCGAGCCCATGGTGTTCACCTCGCGGTGCATCTCCTGCAGCAGGAAGTTCAGACGCTTGGCCACCTGACCGCCGCCGTCGAGCGCGTTGCGGTAATGCACGATGTGAATGCCCAGACGCTCGCATTCCTCGTTGATGTTGGCCTTGTCGGCCAGGAAGGCGGCCTCCTGAGCCAACCGTTGTGGGTCGACCTCGCCCTCGAGCAGTTCGGCGAGCCGCTCGGTGAGCTTGCGGTGGGCTTCCTCGGCGGCCATGGGCGCCAGCTTGCGCACCTCCACCAGACCGTTCTCGATGGCGGCGAGGCGTTCGCGCATCTCGGCCACCAGCTTGTCGCCTTCCTGGGTCTTCATGTCCACGAGTCCGGCCAGCGCCTGGTCGAAGGCGGCGAAGAAAGCGGCCTGCAGATCGTCGCGGGAGATGTCGGCCTGGGCCGGCGTGAAGAGGTCTGGGACCCGCAGCAGGTGCTCGAGGCGGATCTCCTGCGCCTGGCCGGTGGCCGCTTCCAGTCGGCCGGCGGCATCGGTCAGCAGATTCATGGCGGCATCGATGCGGCCCGGCTCCAGGCGCGGCGCCGCGGCGGAGGGATCGATGGCCGAGGTGGCGGCGCAGGTGACCCGGCCGCGAGCGATGCCGTCCTTGAGGCGGTTGCGAAGCTCGATCTCCAGGAACTGCAGCGCCGCGGGCAGCTTCAACGACGCGTCCAGAAAACGGTGATTCACCGACCGCAACTCCACGGTCACGGTGACGGGGCCGGTCTTGGCCTCGCCACTTCCGAATCCGGTCATGCTCAGCATGAATGGGGTCCTTTCCCCGGCCCGCGCCCGATGACGGACGATCGTCTGCGCGCGGTGCCGGCTGGGTCATGCTAGGGCACCCACCTCGTGGGGGCAAGGACGGCGACCGGCGGCGTGCGCCCCTATCTTGGGTCGGGACCGGTATCGGTCTCCCCTTTCCTCCCGAGAAAGGACCCCTCCATGACCTGCAAGATGGCTGTCTGGCTCGACCACCGACGCGCATTCGTGGTCACGGCCTGCGATCGCGAGATCACCACCCACTCCATCGAATTCGAGGAAACGCCCATGTCCCGCCCCGGCGGCGGGGTGCGCGCGAGCGCCGGCGGCAGCCCGCACGGCGTCGATCCCGACCAGCGCCGCGACGCCCATCACGCCCTGCACCTCGGCCGTTTTTATGATCGCATCATCGAACTGCTCGACCGCGCCGACCGGATCCACATCCTGGGCCCCGGCCAGGCCAAGCTCGAGCTGAAGCAACGCATCCTGGCCCACAAGCCGCTGGCGTCGGTCCCTCTGACGCTCGAGGCCGTGGACCGCCGGACCGATGCCCAGATCGTGGCCCACGTCCGCCACATCTTCGGCGTACCGCTGGCCCGGGCCGCGCGCGGCTGATTTCGGATCGCTCCCGCTGAATCAAGTCCACCCCGGCTGAAACCCGGTTGCCGTTCCGCGCGTTTCACGCCAAGATATCCCGCGCCCGCACCCGAAGCCTTCGAGGAGGAACCATGAAGAAGGCCTGCACCGTTCTCTGCGCCCTGACCCTGCTGGCCGGCACGGCGGCCGCCGGCGACTTGGCCTGGGGCGCCCGCGTCGGCTACACCCACGGCGACAACCTCGACCAGTTCCACTTCGGTGGACACATGATCGTCCAGCACCTGACCACCAACCTGCACGTGATCCCCTCGCTGGAGATCGGCGTGGGGGACGGCACGCTCGTGGCGTTGAACGGCGACCTGGTCTACGAGTTCACCGAGCTGGCCACCGCCAAGTGGGGCTTCTATGCCGGCGGCGGCCCGGTGCTCACGTATTACACGAACGACGTTTTCGACTCCACCGACTTCGCCCTCAACCTGTTGGCCGGCACCACCTTCGACGTGGGAGCCACCAAGGAATTGATGGCCGAAGTTCGCATCGGCCTCGAGGACGCGCCCATCCTCAAGCTCACGCTCGGCCTCACGTTCTTCTGATCATGGCGACTCCCTGGCGCGATCGCGAACAACTGGCCGCCCTGGTGGCCGCCTGGCGTGATCGTGCGGCCGGCCAGCCGGTGTATCGCATCGCCACGGGCGCCGGCTGGGTCTCGGTGAGCATCGCCGGCGACGAACGTGACGCCCTCTTCCTCGGCGCCATGCCCGGCGCAGTGCTGGCGTTTCCGTTCCGGGCGCCGCTGCCCGAACCCCTGCGCCAGGACCTGCGCCTCACCCGCCGCGATCCCCTGCTCGACGTGCTGCGCGACGCCGTCTTCCAGGATGCGCACCTGCTGGCCGACGACATCGTGCTCGAACTCACCCTCGACACCGCTGCCGGTTTGCGGCGCCTGCGCCACCAGCTCTTCGGCCAGCGCGGCGGCATCGTGGTGCTCGACTCGAGCGGCCGCATGCTCTGGACCGCCTATCCGTCGCCCCATCCTTGCCTGGTGGATCCCGATTCGCGGCCAGGACCGGACACCGCGCCGGGCGACGGCATCGACGCCTGGTCCGCCGCGGGACTCGTGCACCTCGCCCGCCAGCGTGAGACCGCCCTGGGCGACCGGCTGCGGCGCGGACTCGCCCGCCGCCTGGCCGCCGCCGATCGCCTGGTCGCCAATCTCGCCGCGGACCTGGATCGCGCCGACGGCGGCCACGAGCGGCGTCGCGAAGCCGAGGCCCTCGCCGCCCATCTCCATACCGTGACCCGCGGCACCGAGACCGTTACCGTCGCCGACCCCCGCGACGGTACGCCGCTGACCATCGCCCTGGACCCGGCCCTGCCCCCCCACGCCAATCTCGAACGACTCTTTCGTCAGGCGCGCAAGGGAGAACGCGGTCGCGAGGTCATCGCCGATCGCCTGGCGGACACCCGTTCGGAGCAGGCGCGCATCACCACTGCGGTCGGCGAACTGGAGCCGCTGCTGGCCGGCCCCGAACCAACAGGCGGCGATCCCCTGGACACATGCTTCGCCCGCCTGACGGCCCTGCAGGCGTTCGACCAGACCCACGGCCAGCTCCTGGCCGTGCGCACCCGAGGCAAGGGTCGAGCGCCCGACGAACCCACGCGACCGTTCCGGCGCTACCGCATCGACGATCGCTGGGACGTGTGGGTCGGCCGCAGCCGCGAGGAGAACGACGAGCTCACCCATCGCGCCAGCCATGCCCGTGATCTCTGGTTACATGCCCAGGGCGTCGGTGGCAGCCACGTGATCCTGCGCACCGGCGGACGGCCCGACACCGTGCCCCGCAGCGTGCTCGAGAAGGCCGCCGCCCTGGCCGCCCTCCACAGCAAGGCCCGCAACAGCAGTCTCGTGCCGGTGATCTGGACCGAACGGCGCTACGTGCGGCGACCCCGCAAGGCACCACCGGGCACGGCCGTGTGCCTGCGCGACGAGAATCTCTTCGTGGAGCCGGGAGTGATGACGGGCGTGGAGCCGGCGTAGGCTCGCTCAGTCCGGGAAACGGTTCCGGATGGCGGTGAGCTCGTCCGATTCCAGCACGAACAGGCGCGCCAGGTAGGGATCGAAGTGGCTGCCCGCCAGGCCGGCCACCTGGGCCAGGGTGTCCTCCTGGGACCAGGCTTCCTTGTAGACCCGCTTGCTGGTGAGCGCGTCGTAGACGTCGGCGATGGCCACGATGCGTGCCGAGAGGGGAATGTCCTCACCGGCGATGCCGTTGGGATAGCCGGTGCCGTCCCAGCGCTCGTGGTGGTAGTTGGCCACCTCCACGCCCATCTCCAGCATGGGGAACGAGCCGTGGGTGACCATGAGGTCCTCGAGGATCTCCGCGCCCAGCCGGGCGTGGGTCTTCATGACGGAGAACTCGTCCTCGGTCAACGAAGCCGGCTTCAGGAGGATGCGATCGGAGATGCCGACCTTGCCGATGTCGTGCAGGGCCGCCGCGCGCACGAGGGTAGTGATGTACTCGTCGGTGACGATGCCGATGAAGCCGGGTTGGTTCTGCAGGCGCCGGGCCAGGAGCTGGCTGTAGGCGCACATGCGGTCGAGATGACCACCGATGTCGCCGCCGCGCGACTCGGCCAGACGGGCCATACCGTGGATCACCGCGTCGCGGCTGGTGGAGAGCTGGCGCACGAGGCGCAAGTTCTCCAGCTGGTAGGCCATCTGGTCCACCAGCATGCTCGCCAGATCGATCTCCTCGTTGGCGAAACCGCCGGCCTCGCGCCGGCCGAACTGGAACGTTCCGACCGGACCCTCGCGACCGATGATCGGCAGGGCCAGCAGGCTACGGAATCCGTGCAGCAGGGGTTCGGCGCCGTGGGCCTCGCTCGTGTCCGGCACGTGCACGACGTACTCTTCCTGGTACGCCTGCACCGCCGGCCGGCGATACTCGTCGAGACCGACGACCCGATGCTCCGCCGGCATCTCCGCGCCGGTGATCCCCTCGAGGATGAGCTGAGGCGCCGTGGGGGCCCGGAGGAAGAGAGCACAGACGTCCGTGTTGAGCACCCGGCCCACGCCGGCAACCATCTCGCCATACACCGGCTCGTCTGCTTCCATGCAGATCAGACGGGCGTTGAGCGAACTGAGGGCGCGCAATTGCTGGGAGAACCGCGCGATGCCGCCCGGCACGGCCACCGTGGTGGTCGCATCGTGCGCGCGTTCCTTTTCGGAGAGGAACCCTGGCAGTTGATCCGGCAGGATGACGTCCATGCGATCCCCGGACGGCCAGCCGGCCGCCCCCTCGGTCGTTGCAATTCAAGGTCTGCTGTCAGTGCCTTGATCGGCTGCAACGCCCGCCTATTGAGGACCTATCCGCGGAGACGCTGAATCTCTTCCATCAGAACCGACTCGAGGTCGTCCTTGTCGATGTTCCGGTGCAGCTCGCCCTCGCGGTAGATGGCGACCTTGGTCTTGCCCGCGGCGATGCCCAGATCGGCGCTCTTGGCTTCCCCGGGACCGTTGACGATGCATCCCATCACCGAGATGACCTTGTCCGGCGGCAGGTCCTTGGCCAGTTCCTCCACCTTGGCCGCCAGCTCCATGACGTTCACCTCGACCCGCCCGCAGGTGGGACAGGCCACCACCCTCGCGTAGCCCTCCCGCAGCCCCAGCGCCTGGAGCATGTGGAAGGCCGCCTGCACCTCGTATACCGGATCGGCGGCCAGCGAGATACGCAAGGTGTCGCCGATACCCTCGCTCAACAGCACGCCCAGAGTGGCGGTCGAGCGAGCCGTGCCGGCGTGCAGGGTGCCGGCCTCGGTGACGCCCAGATGCTGGGGCACGTCCGAGACCTCGCTGAAGCGCCGGCAGGCCTCGATGACCTCGTGCGGCTCGCTGCTCTTGAGGCTGACGACCACGTCGTCGAAGCCCACGGCGGCAAGGACCTCGAGCTCGTCGAGGGCACTCTGCACCAGAGCGCCGGCAGGGTCGATCATCTGCAGATCGCGGTACCGCTTATGGAGACTGCCGCGATTGACGCCCACCCGGATGGGCACCCCCCGATCCTTGGCCGCCCGGGCCACCTCGCGCACCTTGTCGCGGCTGCCGATGTTGCCCGGATTGATGCGTAGTTTGGCGATGCCGGCCTCGAGGGCCGCCAGCGCCATCTTGTGGTCGTAGTGGATGTCGGCCACCAGCGGCATGTTGGCCTGGGCGACGATGGCTTTCATGGCGTCGGCCGCGTCCGGGGTGTTCACGGTCACGCGCACGATGTCGGCGCCGGCGGATGCCAGCTCGCGGATCTGCTGCAGCGTGCCTTCCACATCGGGCGTGCGGGTGCAGGTCATGGACTGCACGGCCACGGGCGCGCCACCGCCGATCTGCACGCCGCCCACCATCACCGATCGGGTCGGTCGCCGTTCGGCACAGGTGGGACGCTTCCGGCCGGTATCCTTCTTCTCGAACGTCTTGTCGCTCACGCCATTCCTCGGGGGATTATGAGGTCTCGTCGAACTTCGGACCGGCCACCCGGACGTCGCCCGTGCGGGTGGTCCAGCCGGTGTGGTCCAGGTACTCGAGCATGGGAATGCCCAGCTTGCGCGAGAGGCCGCTCAGCTCGCGGAACTCGGCGAAACTGAGCTCGCCCCGGCTGGCGAAATGCTGCCGCAGCTGCGTCAGGAGACCGTCCAGAGCCGCTGCGTGGACAATGTAGTCCGAGGTGATCTGCGCCGCCTTGCCGTGGTCGGTGAGGTGGCGCAGGTACTCTTCCTCGCCCTGGTCGGGCGGCGGAGGCGGCGCCGAGCTCAGCGTATCGCCGAAGGCGTCGATCCCCGGCCACTGCAGTCCGATGGTCCCCAGCGCGTCCTCGCGGGCGGCCACGCCCCGGGCCAGATCGCCGCTCAACGGCGGGCCATCGGCCGTCACGGCCAGTCGGTCGGCGACGATCGCCCAGCCGCCGTCACCGGCAAGCACCTTCAGGAGCGCCGTCCACTCCGGCACCGTGCCCTTGAACTTGCGGCGCCGCCGGACCTCCTCGCGGGGCATGCCCAGACGCAGGGGAAAGCGCCCGGCGTAGGCTGCCACCAGGTCGCCCACGGCCGCCGCCTCGGCTGCCACCAGCTCGCGATCGTACACGCGCTTGCCCACCACCACGGCCGCGGCGTCGTCCTCGAAGCCCATGGCGTCTGCCAGCGGTAGCCCGAGCAATCCGGCGCCGCGGAGGTTCTGGCGAAACAGCTCGGCCGGGTCGCCGCTCTCCATGACGTCCAGCCGCTCGAGCACGTCGTCCTGGAAGCGTTTGTGGCGTCGCGGTTTCGCATCCACCACCGTGCCGCCGGCGATGCTCGTGACCGGCGAATAGAAGCGCAGCACCATGCGGTCACCGCGGCGCGGCACCAGCGGCTCCTCCAGGTTGAGCTGGCAGAGACCGGTCCGCGGACCGTCGCCACCCAGTTCCTCGGCGTCGAGCAGGATGATGCGTCCGAGCACCTCGCGACCGGCGTGGTGGACGTGCAGACGCTGGCGATTCTTGATGGTGCCCGGGTAGTGAGGGAAGAGGTCGACCCGCAGATCCAGGATCCGCGTGACCGGCGCGGACCCGGACTCGAGCACCTGGTAGCCTCGCTCCAGATCCTCCTTCTTGACCCCGTGTAGGGCCAAGGCCAGTCGCTGACCGCTGCCGCCGGTGGTGACCTTGCGGCCATGGGCCTGGACCTCGCGCACGCGGACCTTGGCGCCGCCCGGTTCCACGGACAGGTTCTCCCCCACCGAGACCTGCCCACTCCAGCACGTACCGGTGATCACGGCGCCGGCGCCGGGCATGGAGAACACGCGGTCGATGGGCAGGCGGAACGGCTGATCACCGCGGGGCTCGAGGGCCTCGGCTTCGGCGCGCAGAGCGTCGCGGAGATCCTCCAGGCCGATCTTCTCGTGGGCCGACACCGGCACGACGGGTCGCCCCTCGAGGAAGGTGCCCGCCACCAGCTCGCGCGCCTCGTCGGTGGCCAGCTCCAGCATCTCCTCGTCCACCATGTCGATCTTGGCCATCACCACCACGCCGCCGCGCACACCGAGCGTGTCGAGGATCTCCAGATGCTCGATGGTCTGGGGCATGACCCCCTCGTCGGCGGCCACGAGCAGGAAGGCCAGGTCCACGCCGCCTGCACCCGCGACCATCTGCTTGACGAACTTCTCGTGGCCGGGCATGTCGACGACGCCCAGGGAGAGACCGTCGCCGAGGTCGAGCTCCGCGAAGCCCAGCTCGATGCTGATGCCCCGCTCCTGCTCCTCCTTGAGGCGGTCGGTGTGGATGCCGGTGAGCGCGGTGATCAGGGCGGTCTTGCCGTGATCCACGTGGCCGGCGGCGCCGAGGATGTAGTGGCGGGGTTCGGACATGCAGGACCTCGTCGGAAGTGCGCGGGTGACGACGCTCGAAGATAGCACGTCGCCCCGCGTTCCGCCCGGAGCGAACGGGCTCAGGGACCGACCGACGGCGGCAACGCGATCACCACCATCCGACCCTCGCCGGCCGGACCGAAGGGACGCTCGTACACGATCTCGCCATCGACCAGGATCCATCGCCAGTGCGAGTCGTCGTGCACCGCGTCGATCTGATGGGTGACGCCCCGCGACCACATGTAATCCAGGTGCGAGCCACCGGACTCCAGCACCCGCAAGAGACCACCATCGTCGACCCGGCCATCCAGATTGTGCACCAGGCGGTCGTGAGCGTAGTAGTGCATGATCCCCGAGTTCAAGGACCCGAGCACCGCGTCCGCCGGAAGGTTCGCCTCGGCCCAGCGCAGCGCCGCGACCTTGGCCAGCGGCCGCCGCCAGGCCTGATCAGAATCGGTGACCTCGCGCGTCATGGTCGTGAACTTCACGGGGAAGAAGGTGATCCAGAGCACGAACAGGAGAAGTCCCGGCACCAGTCGATCCAGCCCGCGCCAGGACGGGACCAGCCGCATCAGGCGCCAGGCGGCATGGACCACGAGGAAGAAGCCCACGGGCCAGGCCAGGGTCAGGTACCAGTTGGCGTAGTCGAGATTGCCCTGCTCCAGCCGATATCCCATGACGAATCCCCGCGGCAATATGGCCAGCAGGGTCACGGCCAGCACGGCGACGGCGGCGCGGCGACGGCCACGCGGTACGAGAGCGACGGTGGCCGCCAGCCCTCCGACGAATCCCGCCACGCCGATCCCGGCCAACCGATCCTGCCGCAGCGCCGATTCCAGCGACCAGGCGAAGGGCCGCGCCACGAACCACCAGCCCGTGCGCCAGGCGTGGGCCAGGCGTTCGCCGGGCGTGTCGATGCCCTGCGCGGCCAGGGCGCGTTCGCCGAGCCAGAGCTTGATCGCCCCGCTCACGGGCAGCCAGTGGCCGAACTCGCGACGATTCCAGATCAACCACGGCGCCAGCAGCAGCAGCGACGGAGCCGCGATCAGCGGGAGATCGCGCCAGCGGATCGCCGGCAGCATCGCCGACCGCCCCCACATCCGCAGCCCCAGCTCCAGGATCACCGGCCCGGCCAGCAACAGCACGTGATCGATGCGCCCGGCCAGGAAGAGCGCCAGCAGCAGGCCGAGTCCGAGGGGCCCGCGCACGGGGTGCGACCAGCCGTGATCGTGCAATCGTATCAGCGCCACCGCCAGGGCCGAGACCACCAGGAGGTTGAGGCTGATCTCCATGCCGGTCAGCAGCGCCCACTGGTGCGAGACCAGCAGTCGCGCCAGGAGCACCGCCGTGATCCACGCGCAGAACGTGCCGCCGAAGCGCCAGGCGAGCCGGCACCAGATGACACCGGTCGCCAGCAGCGAAGCCAGGCACACCGCGAGCACGACGGTGACGTAGGCATGCTGCCCGGGCACCAGCCAGGCCAGGACCGTGAGCAACGCCGCCCAGAGCGGCTGGACCCCGTTGGTGGGGGCCACGCCGTCCACGGTAGGTCCCAGTCCGGCCGCGAGGTTCTGGGCGAAGGCGTAGTAGTAGAAGGTGTCGTCGGTGGACAGGATGCTGGCCTGGAAGTCCAGGGGCGCGGTGATCCAGGGCCAGAGCACGGCCACCGTGCCGAGGAACGCGACCAGTGGCCACCAGGGGCCGGTCAGACGGATCCCCGTCACGATGACTCCCCACCGGCGACCGCGGGGCGGGCGACCACCGCAAGGCGCGAACAGAGGGCGGGATGGCGGCGCGCCAGGCGGTACCGCCCCGGCGAGATCTCGACCCGCGGATCTCCGGCCACGGCGAGCACATCGTAGCCGAACTCGCGGCCGAGCAGGCGGCGCAGGGCGGCCGGGGTATAGTGGAAGAGATGGTGATCGGTGTCGTAGTGGCTGCCCCGGGTGCGGTTCTTGAGGCCCAGCTTTCCCTGCACCGTCTTCAGTCGTGCGCTGAACGAGGCCAGGTTGGGCACGCCGAGGTAGAGCACGCCGTCGGGAGCGAGCAGCTCGAGGAAGCGTCGCAGGTAGTCGGCGGGATTCTTGGGATGCTCCAGCATCTGGTCGGCGAAGACACAGGCGTAGCGGGCGCCCGGTAGCTTGAGATCGTCGAAGTCGCCGCTGTACACGGGCAGGCCGAGCCGCGCGGACACCTGGGCCGTGGTCACCGGATCCACGTCGTAGCCCTCGGCCTCGAAGCCGCGCTCGCGAGCGATCTCCAGCTCGAGGCCGCCACCGCAGCCCACGGCCAGGAAGCGGCCCGAGGCCGACCGGTGACGGGCGATGAGGTCGAAGGCGGCCTCCTTCTGGCGACGCTTGCGCGCCGCCTCGCGACCGCCGCGCTCCTCGTCCGTGATGTAGCCCGCGTAGTAGGCCTGGAGATACCGCTCGGTGTACTGCGGATTCATGAACATGAGGGCGCAGTCGGCGCAGCGATCGATGACGATACCCTTGCTGTCGCGATCGTGGGCGCCGATGCGTGACGAGGCGCACAGTGGGCATCGGTCCAGGCGAGCATCGAAGGTGGGCTCGGTCACGTCAGGCTCCTCAGTCGTTCCGCCGGCGGATCCGGGCGCCCAGGGCGGCCAGCCGCTTCTCGATCTGCTCGTAGCCGCGGTCGATGTGGTAGACCCGCCGCACCTCCGTGCGTCCGTGCGCCGCGATCCCCGCCAGCACCAGCGCCGCCGAGGCCCGCAGGTCGGTGGCCATGACGGGCGCGCCCTGCAACGCGTCGGTGCCGATGATGGTGGCCGTCCCGTTCTTCAGCTCGATGCGCGCGCCGAGTCGCTCGAGCTCCGCGACGTGGGTGAAGCGGTCGGGGTAGATGGTGTCGGTGATGAAGCTGACCCCTTCGGCCAGGGCCGCGGCGGCCATGATCTGGGCCTGCATGTCGGTGGGGAAGCCGGGGTAGGGCTGGGTCTCCACCTTGACCGCCTGCAGCGGGCCCGTGCGCTCGGCCACCAGCAGCTCGCCGTCCTCGCGGATCTCGCAACCCAGATCGCGGAGCACGCCGAGCATGGGCTGGAGATGGTCCATACGGCACCCGGAGAGGCGGATGCGACCGCCGGCCACCGCCACGGCAGCCAGGAACGTCCCGGCCTCGATGCGGTCGGGGATCACGGCGGCGGTCAGCGGTCGCAGGGCGTCGACACCCTGGACGGTCAGCGTGCGGGTGCCCAGTCCCTCGATGCGGGCGCCGGCCGCGACCAGCGCTTCGCCCAGCTGGGTGACCTCCGGCTCGCGGGCGCAATTCTCCAGCAGCGACTCGCCGCGCGCCAGCACCGCGGCCATGAGCACGTTGCAGGTGGCGCCCACCGACACCGGCTCGAAACGGAAGCGTCCGCCCGAGAGGCGCCCGCCCGAACAACGAGCCACGATGTAGCCGTGTTCCTCGTCCACGTCGGCGCCGAGCGCCTTCATGCCGGCCATGTGCAGGTCGACCGGCCGCGGGCCCCAGGCGCAGCCGCCGGGCTTGGAGACGCGGGCTTCGCCGTGGGCGGCCAGCAAGGGGCCGAGGACGTAGATGCTCGCGCGCATCTTGCGAACGATGTCGTAGGGCGCCTCGAGGGCGCCGCCGGTACCGGTGGTGTCGAGCCGCAACGTGGCGGCGGAGAATTCCCCGACCACGCCGAGCTCGCGCAGCAGGTCGAGGAAAAAGCGGGTGTCGCGCAGGTCGGGCACGTTGGTGATCGTCGACTCCCCACCGGCCAGGAGCGCCGCGGCCATGAGCGGCAGGGCGGCGTTCTTGGCGCCGGCGACGCGCACGTCGCCGCTGAGGGGCGTCGGTCCGTCGATCTCGAAGTAGTCCACGGTCAGTCCTCTTCCTGCGGGCGGCGGCCAACCACCACCCGGGGCAGGTCGTTGTAGTCGCTGGTCAATGCGATGTCCTCTAGGCCCACTGTATCGAGAAGGGCCGGGACGGTCTCTCCCTGATCGGCGCCGATCTCCACGGCGAGCCAGCCGCCGGGCGCGAGCCACCGGGGCGCCGCGGCCGCCAGAGCGCGGTAAACATCCAGCCCGTCGGGGCCGCCGTCCAGCGCCGCCGGCGGATCGTGCTGCACCTCGGCCGCGAGCGCCGGCAACGCGTCACTGCGGATGTACGGCGGGTTGCTCACCAGGAGGTCCAGCTGGCCCCGCAGTTTGGCCGGCACCGCGGCGAGCAAATCGCCCTCCAGGGCGTGGACCCGGTTGTCCACGCCGTGGCGCTCGGCGTTGCGGCGGGTCAGGGCCACGGCCTGCGGATTGCGGTCGGTGGTCCAGATCTCCAGCGACGGCAGCTCGGCCGCCAGGCTCACGGCGATCACCCCGCTTCCACTGCCCACCTCCACGGCCCACGGCGCCACCAGTCGGCTGCCCGGCGGCGCCAGCAGGTCGCAGACCTTCTCCACCAGCCGCTCGGTCTCCGGCCGCGGAATGAACACGCCCGCCTCCACCTTGAACTCCCGCGAGTAGAAACCCGTGGTGCCGATGAGGGTCTGCAGGGGCTCGCCGGTGCCGCGGCGACGAATCAGATCGCGATACGTCGCCAGCTCCGCACCTGCCACCGGCCGGTCCGACTGCAGATATAGCTCGATGCGCGGCAGACCCAGTACGTCGCTGAGCAGACGTTCGGCGTTGAGTCGCGCCGAATCGACGCCCTTGCCGGTCAGGTAGTCGCCGGAGAGGGCAATGAGTTCGCGAACGGTCTTCACGCGGGCTCCTGGTGACAGAGTGGATGCTGCATGATGGCATCGTGGTTGTAGCGGGTCAACCCGCCGGGTACCATGGACGCCGAGATCCACGACCCCCCAACCGCCAAAGGACCACCGCACATGACCTCGCGCACGCCCGGCCCCGTCGTCGCCGCCGCCCTGCTCGGCCTATTGCTCGCCGCGGGGACCGCCGTGGCCCAGGACCTGGAGCCGCGGGCCTTTTCCCCCGCGCCCAAGGGTCTGAACTTCGCCTTGTTGAACTACGCCTACTCCTCCGGCAACATCTTCTTCGACCCGGCCGTGCCCATCGAGGACGCCACGGGCGCGGTGCACTCGGCGACGCTGGCATACGTGCGCACGCTGTCCTTCTTCGGCAAGAGCGCCAAGCTGGCGGCGATGGTGCCCTACGCCTGGGGCGACTGGGAGGGTCTGCTGGATGGCGAGATTCGCACCCGCACCGAGGATGGCTTCGCCGACCCGGGTCTTCAGCTCACCGTCAACTTCGTGGGCGCACCGGCGATCACCATGCGCGAGATGGTGACCTACGACGAGGGCACCATCGTGGGCGCCAGCTTCCTGGTGAAGTTCCCGCTGGGCCAGTACGACCCCGACCGGCTCATCAACCTGGGCACGAACCGCTATACCTTCGTGCCCCGCCTCGGCGTGTCGCACCGCGTGGCCGAGTGGACCCTGGAAGCCATCGTGGCCGCCAGCTTCTACTCCGAGAACAACGACTTCTACCAGGACGACGAACTCTCCCAGGCGCCGCTCTGGAGCCTGGTTCTCGACGCCATCTACCAGTTCAAGCCCGGCATGTGGTTCGGATTCGGGGTGGGTATGGGTGCGGGTGGCCGCACCACCATCAGCGGCGTGCCCACGGACACGTACCAGCAGAACACCCGCTTCGGCGGCACCTTCGTCTACCCGCTTAGCCGGCACTCGAGCCTCAAGGGCACCTACGTGAACAGCATCGGCACCGAGCGCGGCGCCGACTACGACACGATTTCCCTGGCCTATCAGGTGCGGTGGGGGGGCGGCCTCTAGGCGTCGCGGCTGGCCGCCAGCGCCTCGTTGCGCCGGTACTCCTGGATGGCAGCCACCACGCCGGCAAGGTCGCCCTGCATGATCGCGTCCAGGTTGTGGACCGTCAGCCCGATGCGGTGATCGGTCAACCGGCTCTGGGGATAGTTGTAGGTGCGGATCTTGGCCGACCGATCCCCCGTTCCCACCTGACTCTTGCGCTCGGCGGCGATCTTGGCGTCCTGCTCGGCGATGGCCTGCTCCAGCAATCGCGACCGCAGTACCTGCATGGCCTTGGCCTTGTTCTTGTGCTGCGACTTCTCGTCCTGGCACTGAACGACCAGACCCGTGGGCACGTGCGTGATGCGCACCGCGCTGTCGGTGGTGTTGACCGACTGGCCGCCTGGCCCGCGGGCCCGATAGACGTCGATGCGCAGATCGGCCTCGACGATGTCCACGTCCACGTCCTCGGCCTCGGGCAGCACCGCCACCGAGGCGGCCGAGGTATGGATACGGCCCTGGCTCTCCGTGGCCGGCACCCGCTGCACGCGATGCACCCCGCTCTCCCAGCGGA
>PIVY01000369.1 GCA_003353795.1 bacterium | reverse complement strand
AAGGGCCGGCGCGTCTGGCTTTCACGTAGCCACCCCAGCCGGAATGGCAGCCATGGCTTAGAGCCAGATCCGAACCTGGGCCCGCCGCTCCAGTTCCGCCGACGGCCAGGCGAGATATCGCCCACGTCCATCCAGGATCACACCCACCGGACCGCCGCGCACGATGGCCTCCACGGTGCGACCGGCTCCGGCCCCGAAATCCCAGTCGGCAACGGGCTGCACGGTCAGGCGGCATTCCTGGCCGGCAGCCAGGGGCACGACCACGAGGTCGCCACCGTTCAGGAGCTTCGGTTCAGGGACGGAATCGAGGCGGATCTCGCCAAGCGGCTCACCGACCGTGGGTGCTCGATCGCCCAGCGGCGCGAGGCACGTGCCCAGGGTAACGAGAGCGTCGGCGGCGAGCACCGCCGCGGCAGCAGTCTCGTCCACCGCCCGCAATGCACCCAAGTGCGGCAGCACGAACACCGAGTCCACGGCGAGTTCGGTCACGCCCTGGGGCCGACAGGAATCCACGAGAATGGCGGCAGCCTGCGCCCGCGATGGAGCGTGGGCCAGTGGCCCGCCCGATCCGAGTAACAACCGCACCGATGGCCAGTCCACGCCCTCGGCGGCGGGTTCGGCCACCGCCAGCGCGTCCACGCCGGTGGGGCCCTCGCGCCCGCCTCGAAGCGGTTGCAGCGCGCGGTCGTGATCGGCCAGCGCCGCAGACAGTGCCTCGCGCGCGGCGGCTTGTTCCAGCAGCAGATCTTCGGGGGTTTGCGGTACCGTGGTGGGGCGGATCATCTTGTTGCGCACCCGGTCGCGCAGGTCGTCCTCCAGGATGGCGAACGGCAACCACCGCGCCACCGCCGACCACCCCACCCGCTCGCAGACCGCGCCCAGGCTGAAGCTCAGCCCCAGGTTCGCTGAGACGCTGCGATAAACGCGATCGTCGCGCACGGAAAACACGTCGCAGGTGGCGCCTCCCAGATCCACGGCGACCACGCCGCCGCCCTGCCCGCGGGCGAGCAGGTCGAGCGCCTCGCCGAACCCGGACGGCGTCGGCATCACCGGCGCCGTGCAGAGTTCCTGAAGGGCAGGATACCCGGGTGCCTGCGCCATGACGTGTCGCAGAAACACCTCGTGCAGCACCCGCCGCACGGGTCCCAGTTGTTCGGTTTCCAGATCCGGTCGTACGTTGGGCGCCACGGCCACCTCGGCGCCGTCACCGAGGGCGGTCATCACTCCGGACGCGGCATCCCGATTGCCGGCGAACACGACCGGCAGCCGACCATCGCCCCAGCGTGTTCGCAGATCCGCGGCAGCCAGCTGCTCGGCCAGGGCCACGACCTGCGCGGTGGCGCCGCCATCGGTGCCGCCGGTCAAGAGGACAATGTCTGGTCGTCCGCGCCGGAGTCGTTCGAGTCGCTGCGTGTCGGCCTCGTCGT
>PIVY01000243.1 GCA_003353795.1 bacterium | reverse complement strand
TGGCTGAATTCCAACTACGTATCGAGACAAATACTGAGCAAAAGGTCGCCCGCCTGAAACTGTTTCGCGGTGACGGTACTCATCTCGGCTCGAACGAGGTCAGTCTACCGGAGCACAGTTCGGCCCTCTGGGAAGGGCTGTTCGACACGCGCCGATATGTCGAGCGCTACGAAGGCTCGCTCATCTTCGACGATCTGACCGAGCCGGCGACGGCTCCGACGCTGCTGGAGCGGTTGGGGTTGTTCTTGGGCGAGAAAGTGCTGGGCGACGAGATCGTCAACGCCTTGTCCGGCCCCGGGCGCCGAGTTCTCGTGGTGCGGTTGCCGACCACCGATGAGGACGTCCTGGCTGCGGCCTTCGCTCGCGTGCCCTGGGAGATCGCTCGGCTGGCCGATGGAACGCGACTACAAAACCTCGTGGTCCGGGCAGTCACCGAGGACACGGCTGAGGGCGACGTGGAGATCACGAGTGCCGCGAAGGCTGTGAGCGAGGGCGAGCCCCTGCGCGTATTGGCCGTCTTTGCGGAGAGTCCCGGATCGCGGCCACTGGCGATGCGCCGTGAGCGGAAAGAGCTTCGCGGGCTGTTCGCAGACAAGATCCTGCCCCGTCACAACGTCGAGATCGATGTGCTCTGTCACGGCGTCACGCGGAAGCGGCTCAAGGAGGCGATCCGCTCTCGCCGTGGCTATCACATCGTTCACTGGAGCGGGCACGGGCATCACAACGCGCTGGATCTCCAGGGTGAGCCCAACAACTCCATTACCGGCGAAGCACTCGTCGAACTGTTCAATGAAGCGGGTGGATTCATCCCCCAGATCTTCTTCCTCTCGGCCTGTCATTCGGGGGCGATGCTGCAGGCGAAGGACTGGCAGTCGTTGCAGGAGGCCTTGACGCGCGATGAGCGTCAGCAAGGCTACTCTGCAGAGGCCACCGAGACAAAGCAACTCGCCGACGCGATCGAGGATCCCAGCGGCTATACGGGAACGGCCTTGGCCCTGCTGAAGGCAGGCGTGCCGCAGATCGTGGCGATGCGGTATGCCGTCGGTGATGAGTACGCTCGTCAGCTCGCCGTCACCTTCTACCGCCGCTTGCTGGCGGACCGTGAATCGGGCGGTACAGGCGAAGCCTTGGCGATGGCCCGGACCGAAGTGGCAGAGGAGCAGGGGCAGACCGCCTACCACGCCGTCGACCACGCGACGCCGCTGATGTTCGGGCAGCCGGGGGTGCTGCTCGAACCGGTGCGGGCTCGCAGCAAACAGATGTCCAAGCTACGGCCGAAGCCCCAACCGTTGCTTCTTGGAGGGCGCCGCGAGCTGGATCCTCCCGAGAACTTCGTGGGACGGGGCAAGCCGTTGACCCGTCTGGGCGGTGAATGGCTCGGCGAGGACGGTCCAGGCGTCGCCTTGGTACAGGGCCTGGCTGGGCTGGGCAAGACCGTGCTGGCCGCTGAGGCGATTAATCTCTGGCACGAGAGCTTCGATTATGTTCTGGCCTTCCAGGCCAAGCCGAGTGCCCTGCAGTTTGACGATTTCTGTCGCCAGCTGGACCAGCGGTTGACCATGGCGAGCCCGACGCATCGTGACCGGTGCAAGCAGAACTCGCTCAACCACATCCACCTCGCGCACGACGCAGAGCTGTTTCCGACGCCCGAGGTGCGTTACGAGCGGATGCGTGCAAATCTGGTCGAGGTCTTGCGTGATGAAGCGATCCTGCTGGTGATCGACAACTTCGAGAACAACCTAGAGGGCGTGGAGAGTCAAGAGGGCGCAGCCGTCTACGCGTGTGCCGACCCCGCTTGGGACGAACTGCTGGCCGGGCTCACGCTAGAACTCCCGGCGACCCGATCACGGCTGCTGGTAACGAGCCGCCATCGCCCGCAGGCGTTGGCCGACGCCAAGCAGGCGCTTTGGGTCCCTCTGGGTCCGCTGCCGATGGGCGAGGCCGCGCTGTTTGTCCGCGGCCGTGAGGAGCTACGCCCGTTGCTGTTCAGCGGCAATGAGGGAGATCGGGAGCTAATCCAGCGGCTGTTGCAGGTCAGCCGCGGACATCCGCTGATCCTGGATCGTCTTGCTCGCTTGGCCGGAGATCCAGCGGCCCTGGGCGAAGCTCTTGATAGCGTGCAGGCGGATGGCTGGCAGCAACTTCCCGATCTGTTCGACGCCGGCGGCATGGGCGACACCCAGCGCGAGACGGAACGCCGGTACCTGGAAGACGTGGCCGTCGGTTCGGTGGACCTGTTGATCGCACGGCTTACCCCCGGCGCTCGGCGGTTGTTGAGGATTGTCACGTTGGCTAACGAACCGGTGAGCGAGGGATTTGTCGCGGGCGTGTGGCAGGGCCGGACGGTGGAAGATGAACAGCGCGAGGAGGCGGCCAAGATGGTCGAGGTGCTAGATCAGCTTCCAGACGATCACCCGGCGAAACAGAAGTTCAAGGCGATGCTGGCGACAGAAGGGGGCGAGCAGTTTCTAGCGCTCCTGAGTGAGCCGGTGCCGCGCGTTGAGGCCCCGCCGCTGGGTCCATTGCTGATGGAATTGCAAGGGACGGGCTTATTGACGCGGGAGGAGTCGGGTGAAGGGCAGGCGACGTATGCGTTCCATGAGCTGGTGCGGGAGCGGGTGGCCGAGTGGAGGAAGTCGAACGAAGACGAGGCTGATAAGCGGACAGACGATGAGATCCGTATGGCGTACGGCGAGCGATATAAGGCCTTGTTTGAAAGTCTTTACCATCAAGACCGCAACGCGGCGGGCGAGGCGGGCCGCCGGGCGCTGATGTACTTCGTTGCTGCGCGGGCTTTCGACCGGCTCGGTTCTTTTGCTAGCAGGATGACCACAGGAGTGAACGATCTCGAATTATTGCGCAGCGTGGTCGCCGAGCTGGAGGGTGCCATCGACCAGGCGCCACCGGGTGAGGCGCGTTGGAGTCTGCGAACCTATGTGGCCGATGCACTCCGTAGAACTGGTCAACCGGACCGCGCGCTACCGTTCTATGCTGAGGCGGCGGCGGAAGCTGAGGCGGCAGAGCATTGGTCAGATGTGGCCCCGATCACCGGCAACTGGGCCATTGCCTATGTAAAAGTCGGCGATCTAGAGCAGGCCAAGAAACTACGACTGCGTAGTGCCAAGGCTAACCGACAAGCAGGCAGACCGGAGATCCACGTCGTCGCCTCTGAGCTTGAGGCCCTGCGCATCGATGTGATGCGGGGTGAGGTGGAGGCGGCCTTGCCCGAGATCGAGTCGCGGCTCGATCGCATCCGCGATTGGTCGCAGCGGAGCCAGGCCGGTGAATCGGTTGCTGAAGCTCCGGAATTGGTTTTCCTGGGCCGTGTACTAGTCGGCGGTCTCGATATCGCCGAGGACGCCAACCGGAGCCTCGAACGCTGGCAGACATGCCTCGATCTGCTGGAGGAAATAGAGTCAACCAAACGGGCTCTGGGCGAGAACGAAGTCGAACTGGCTGGAACTCGATTTAACCAGTATGGCCCGCTAATTAGTCTGGGCCGATTGGACGAGGCGCAAAGGATCGTGGAAAACTGCCTCACGGTGTCCAGGTCGGCCGGCGATGTTAGCTCTGAAGCAGGCTGCCTTTCGGCTTTAGCCAACATTTGGAAAGAGCGAAACGAGATCGGTGAAGCGATCGCTCTCGAAAGACGGGCTCTGGCCGTTCGTAATAGGCTGCCGGATCCGTCGAATCGGATAATCTCGCACGACAACCTGGGTAACTACCTTCAAGGGAACGGCAAGGAAGAGGACGCCGGCAAGCACCACACCGCCGCACTCGTGTACGCGATCTACACCGGCCTGAGGGATGTGGTTGGATTTCACAATCTCAAAGTTAGCGCTCGGCGAGCGCTGGCAGCCGGCGAGCGCTACACACTACCTCGCCTGGAAGTCATTCTCGCCCAAGAGGAATTCGCCGCGCTGCGGCAGTTTCTCGACAGCCACGGCGTTGATCGTATTGCACTGCAAACCGAACTCGACAGGCTCGTTGAAGAGGCCCACACAGCAGCAGATGGAGCAGGCGACAAACCGCTCGGTGATATGCCACCGGATGTCGCTCGAATCCTGGGGCCAATCATCGCAGCGGCAGCCGCGGGCAAAGACATCGAGCCGATGCTGGCGGAAATCCGTGAGAAGCTCGTCGCAGGGGGTGTTGGTGAAAACAAGATTGAAGCGTTGTTTGAATTGATCCGAGGAAAGCTGAATCAGCCTGAGTGATAGGACCGCGATACGTCACTTAGGTGGGCGCGCATCACACACCAGAAAAAGCCGTATGGTGTGGGTTTATTTATAGACCAATTTCACCTCGAAACGAAACGAAGGTATGATGGCTGACACCAACGCAATCGAATTGTTTCAGACAAGAATCCAATCCGTGCCCGAAATCGCAGTACTTGTAAACGGCGTGTCGGAAGATGCGGAGGTGCGGGAATCGACCAATGGAACGAAGATTGGTGACCCAATGTCGATTGGCCTGTCGCTGGTGATCGTCGCGGCGCTATGGAAACTGCTCAACATCGGCATTGGAGCGCTGCGGACAATGAGCGAAGACACCACGGCCGAACGGCGTATCCAGCTCATTCGTCAGTTGCAGGAGATGGGCTATGATCGGCAAGCTCCCTTTATCGTCGATCGGCTGCTCAAAGAAATGCGTGAGCGACCGGAAGATGACCCGGTCCTTACGAAGCTTACAGAGCTGTATCCAGGCTGAGCGAGGCGGCGCAACCCTCTTGGCTCTAAAAAAATCGAGACAGATCTCTGTACCGACGTATTATCTTGAGGCTTCGCCTTGACCAATGGCCATGTATCGCCGCCTGCTTCGCGCCGAGCGATCTCCGCCCGCCCCGCCATTGCAGTTATTGCTCGGTACAGCCTCATTATCGCGCGTAATATGCTCGAAATCTATTGCTGTGCACTCGACAACCTCCAAGAGGTCCGCGACTCGGTGTCGCACCCCGCGGGATAACGACTGTAAGCGGCAGCCGCCGCCATGGATCGTCTCCGACGGTGACCCAAGCCAATCCGTTCTAAGGTAACTATCTCCCTGACAGCGACTAGTCGAGCGGAATTCACTTCTTGATCCAGATCGTCGCTGGCCCACAGGTCGCCGCCGGAGGTGGCGACCACGCGTTCCACCTTGTCGGTCACGAGGGCACGGGCGACCAGGTCGATGCCGCAGGCGACCCAGGTCGCGCCGCCGTCGTCGCTCCGGTGCAGCCCCTGCGTCGGGCCGGCTTAGAACCGACGCGGGACTGCAGGCGAGATCAACAGCGTCGGCGCCTGGTTCCACCGCGGTCCCGGCAGACTCGCGAGGTGAACCCGGAACTCTTCGGAGCGCTTCCAGCGGTGGAATCCTCCGTAGGTCTCGAAGTAGTATAGCATTCCGGCCTTGTGGGGATCACAGACGAGGTTGGTGGCGTTGTTGCGTCAGACCCGAGACGCATGCGCAGTCTTCTAAAAGCAGGATTGGATTGTCGGGATCGTCATCTGGCCCGTTGACCTTCCTGGTGGATTCGCTGCAGGCGATGATTACGTCGAGCAGTGGAATCGGGATCAGCACGCAGTATGGCGCCGGAATCCCTCCCTTCGGCTGGCGCCATATCACATCGGGCCCGCACGCCGGTAGCATCGTCCCGGCCAGCCCCGCCGGCGCGGTACGGCAGCATTTCGAGGCGGCGCGGGAAGATAGGGGGCTGGCGGCCGCGGCCGCTGCGGGTATCCTGGATCGAGACAAGGCACGCCCCGGCCGCCGCCGTACCCTGACGGGGAGGAC
>PIVY01000368.1 GCA_003353795.1 bacterium | reverse complement strand
GAAGAAGAAGCCGAGGTGGACGAACGTCTCGTCGCCCGCCCCGGTCGCTGACTTCACTTCGCAGAGGTACTCGAAGCCGCTCTCGAAGTCGTAGGGGTCGACCTGGGCGATCAGCGTCGAGTCGAGGGTGACGTAGGCGTTCTGGCTCCGGTCCAGCTGCGCCATCGTCAGCAGGTTCGCCGCGACGGTGATATCGCTCCCCGGGTCGACCTCCGCCCATCCGGTGTCGGTGTAATCAAGGACCGCCATCAGAGCGTCCACAACACGACGAACGTGCAGTCAGAGGTCTCCCTGATCGTGTGGATCAGGTTGAGGTTGTCGATGGGGGGCTCGAGTCGCTGCCCGGGCCCGAGCTTGAGGTGCGAGCTCGTGGCGGCGGCTCCGAGACAGACGAACATATTCAGGGTGGCGTGGGTGTTCTGGATGACGCACCAGCGGACGGCCTGAGACGAGAGGGCGGCCTCCGCCGTGACTGCGGTCCCTGTGACGGGTCCCGCCGTCTCGGGGGCGTTCCCCTGCACCTGCTGCCTGCCTGTGGTTCCTCCGAAACCCATCTATCACCACTCGTAGACCGGCACGTCCATCTGCGCGCCGCTTGTCTGAAAAACGTGAATGACTCCTGTGTAGATCCCGCCGCCGGCCGTCATCTCGAACGAGCCGCCCGCGGCGATCTCGCCGAAGGTGGCGTCGCACGCCGCGGCGAAGCGCATGTTCAGGACGTTGGTGGCGTCCGGGTTCTGAATGATGATTCCGACGCGGTCGGGGTTCGCCGCGGCGACCTGGACCGACGTCGAGTTCGCGACCGCAACCGGGGCGCCGTCCTGGTCCTCGAGGGTCCTTTGCAGGCCCTGCGAGACGTAGAGCGGATTGTCGTTCGCCAGGGGAACCCAGTCGTAGCCGTCGCCGACGCTCGCGGGGCGGATGTCGTCGACGGTGGCCCGCGCCCCGTAGATCACCGAGGCCGTGAAGAGGAGGCCGCGAGCTCCGGGGGTGATATCGCCGCTGTCCGGATCGAACCCGGTCGAGGAGAGCGCCACGACGTCGGCGATCGAGATCTCGTCGCCGATGATCGCCCGCACCAGGGCGGGGTTGTCGGTGGAGGTCGGGACGGTCGTGATCGTCGGCTGCACCGTCATCCGGCCGCCGGCGGTTCCGTCGGCAATCTCGACGTTGGACGCGGCGCCGCCGCCCCCGCCCGTCGTCTGCCGGATGTTCTCTTTCACGTAGTCGGCCACGGATGCGCCTCCTGGTGTCTAGTTAGTCCACAATCGTCGTGCCGACCTGGTCGTCGACCATCTTCACGGGGTAACGCCAGCCTTGCACGCGGGCGTGAGCGACCCGGTCCGTCCCGGTTCCCGCCACCTGCAGGCCGACCGTTGCGGGGCCGCGGATGATCGCGTAGATCGTCGTCAGGATGTCGATCTGTCCGTACT
>PIVY01000062.1 GCA_003353795.1 bacterium | reverse complement strand
TGGTCGCGTGACCGGCGTCCGTGGCCAGACCGGTCAGGAATTCCCGGACCAGGTACACTGGCGTACGCCCCACGCGATGGGCCACCCTTTCACGCGGATTGAGCAGACCGCAGCGGAGTTCCGCCACGGGCTGGCTCCAGGCGAGGGGGCGGAATCCCGCGAGAGACTGGTCCTCGAAGATCACCGGCATTACGGTCACGTGATCGTCCTTTCGGGTGGCTGCGCTGGGGGCACGGCGACACCGCCGATGGTAACCGGGGAATCGAAAGGGGCCAAGTGGGAAGGGAGTTCAAGCCAACTCGTCGATGACGGTGCCGAGGAGTTCGTCGCCGGTGCGAGCGACCGCCAGACAGGCCTCGAATCCGCGCCGGGCGGTCATGAGGCGGACCGCGGCGTCGGTCAGGTCCGGCGCAGCGTCCACATCGAGTGCAGCTTCGGTCGGGGGTTCCTGTCCCACGGTCGTGGCACGAACCACGTCGCCGGCCGCGCGCTCGAAGCGGCGCTGGTTCTGCTGCATTCCCCGGAGGGCTTGATTCAGGACACCGATGGTCATGGCCGCAACCTCCCATCCTGTTATCGACCGCACCATCCCGATCTTGAGCGAGAACCGTTTTCAACAACGACAATCGTTCCGAACGTGTGTTTTCCCGTGTTATAATCGCTCTCGCGACCCGTTCACCGAGCCTGCCAACGTCCAACGATTCTACGAGGAGATCGCATGCACCGCCTGCGCCCCGTGCTTGTCTGTCTGCTGATCGCAGCCGCTGCCACCGTCGCTGCCGCCGACCCCATCCCCGGACTCGCCGAAGAAGCACGCGAATGGGATGTCGATGGCCTGGAGCCCCTGCTACCGCGCGCCGAGACCCTGGCCGAGCGCCTCTGGTACGAGGCCAACCGTGATCTCCTGCCCGCGGCCACCCTGCGCGACGATCCCCCGCCCCTGACGCCGATTCGAAGCTGCGCCGAATGGGAGCCCTGCACGGGCGTGCTCATCCGCTACCCGCTGGGCCTGCCGTACAACCTGCTGCGCGACTTTGACGACGATCTGAAGATCTACGTCGTCGTTTCCTCCGGCTATCAGAACACGGCCTACAACAACCTCGAGTCCAACGGCGTGGATATGAGCCGGGTCGAGTTCGTGGTGCGCAACAACGACTCCATCTGGACCCGCGACTACGGTCCGTGGTTCGTGTTCGACGGCAACGGCGACGTCGCCATCATCGACCACACCTACAACCGTCCTCGCCCCAACGACAACCTGATCCCCATCTATGTCGGCCAACAACTGGGGATCCCCGTCCACAGTCATTCGATGTACCACACGGGTGGCAATTACATGACCGATGGCGCCCATATCTCGTCGTCCACCGAGTTGGTCTACAACGAGGCCCAGAGCCATAACGGCATGAACGAGGCCGCGGTCGATCAACTCATGCTCGACTTCTACGGTGTGCAGAACTACGAGGTCCTCGACTACATCGAGTCGGGCGGCATCCATCACATCGACACCTGGGCCAAGTTCCTCGACGAGGAGACCGTGCTCGTGAAGGACGTCTGGGCCAGCCATCACACCTACGACGACCTGAACCAGCGAGCCACGCTGCTCGCCAGCCTGCAGGCGTCCACAGGCCGCAACTACCAGGTGCACCGGGTCTACTGCTACAACATCGGCGGTAGTTCGCCGGCCAGTTACACCAACAGCATCATCCTCAACGACAACATCTACGTACCCACGTTCGGCAACGCGACCTACGACGAGCAGACGCTCGAGGTCTACCGGGAAGCGGCCCCCGGCTACACCGTGAGGGGCTACTACTACGGCGGCTTCATCTCCGACGACGCACTGCACTGTCGCGCCAAGGGCATCTACGACTCGCAGATGCTGCGCGTGGCCCACGTGCCCGTCGTGGAAGACCAGTTCAACGCGCCGGTGGAGATCACCGCTCACATCCGCGCCCACGGCCGCGACGAACTGACCGAGACGCTGCTACACTGGCGCCACGGCGGCGGCGTCTGGCAGACCACGGATCTCGTGCCCACCGGCACCGCGCACGAGTTCGCCGCTCTCATCCCTGCGCCGGCCAGCACCGACACGACGCACTACTACGTCACGGCCATGGACGAGGGCAGTCGTGAAGAGTCCATGCCGCGGGTCGCGCCCGCGCGCTGGTACCGATTCCTCCACGACGGCGACATCACCGCGGCTTCGACGCCCGGTGCGCCGGTCGACCTGCGTCCGAATTACCCCAATCCATTCAACCCCGGCACCACGTTCTCCTTCGCCCTCGCGCACGCCGACGAGGCCCGACTGGTGATCATCGATGCGCGGGGCCGTCACGTCAGGACGCTGATCGACGGTCGCTGCGAGGCGGGCACGACCGAGGTGTTCTGGAACGGCACGGACGATGCGGGACGCACGCTGCCGTCTGGTACGTATTTCTACCGGCTGTGGGCGGCGGGCATGCAGTACACCCGCGCCGCCACGCTGTTGAAATGAGCGGACGCCGGATCTGACGACGTTCAGCGGACCCGATGAAGAGGCCCCGGGAGATCATCCCGGGGCCTCGCGTCTATCAGGTCGCATGGCCGGTCAGCCGCGGAGCCTGGCCATCCGCGCCGAGACAGTCGTCTTGACGCCCTCGAGCCAGGCGTACATCACGGGCACCACGATCAGGGTGAGGAAGGTCGCCACCGATAGACCCCAGATCACCGCCACGCCCATGGATCCCCACCACTGGCTCGACTCGGCGCCGATCACCACGAAGCGGTGGATCTCGCCGGAGAAGAGCTTCTCGAAATCCAGGGAGAATCCGGTGGTCAACGGGATCAGGCCGAGGATGGTGGTGATGGCCGTGAGGACGACCGGCCGGAAGCGGGTCGCCCCGGCCCGGATGATGGCCTCCTCCAGGCCGAGTCCGCGATCGCGAAGCTGGTTCATGTAGTCCAGCAGCACGATGGCGTTGTTGACCACGATGCCGGCCAGGGAGATCACGCCGACGCCGGTCATGATGATGCCGAACGGCATGCCCGTCACCAGCAGGCCCGCGAGCACGCCCACCAGCGACAGCAGCACGCTGAAGATGATGATGAACGGCTGGGTCACCGACGCGAACTGTGAGATGAGAACCAGGAGGATCAGCATGAGTGCGATACCGAAGGCCTCGCTCAGGAAATCCTGCGACTCCTGCTGATCCTCGCTCTCGCCCGTGTAGGCCAGGGTGTAGCCGGCAGGCAAGGGGAAGTCGGCCAGGTCCGCCTGGATCTCCGCCAGGAGGGCGTTGCCGTTGAAGCCCGGTCCCACGTCCGCCGACACCGAGACCACGCGGTCGCCGTCGATGCGGCTGATCGAGGCCAGCGAGGTCTTGAACGTGGTCGTCGCGAAGGCCGATACGGGAATGGTCTCGCCCTCGTAGAAGATGGTGGCGTTCTCGATGTCCTCCACCTTCTGACGGAAGGCGGGCTTGTACCGCACCATGATCTCGTACTCGTCCTCACCCACGCGGTACTTGGCCGTCTCCGAGCCATGAAGCGCGGTGCGGATGGTTCCGGCGATGTCCCAGGTGCGCAGGCCGTATCGGGCGGCCTTCTCCACGTCCGGGCGGACCTCGATCTCCGGCAGGTCGTCGTCGTAATTGTCGGTGATGTTGATGAGACCGGGCATGGTGCGGATCCGGTCACGGATCTGCCGTGCGATCTCGCCGAGTACGGTGAAATCGTCGCCGGCGATCTCGATGTTCACCGGCGGTCCGGTGGGCGGACCTTCTTCGCGCTTCTCCACGGTGAGCCGCGCGCCAGCGAAGCCGCTCACGCGTTCACGCAGATCGTCGAGGGCCTCGGTGGACGACCGTGAGCGATCGATCTTGTCCACGAACTCCATCATCACCATGGCGTTGTTGGAAGGCGCCGATTCGCCGGTGCCCATGCCGCTCGTGGTGATGCCCACCGACGCACTGTAGGCCACCAGATCACCCACGGCTGCCACTTCCTCTTCGATGGCCCGGGTGTAGCTGTCGGTCAGTTCGATCCGGGTACCGCTGGGAGCCTCGACCACGACCTGAGCCACGTTGGGATCGATGTCCGGGAACAGCTCGACGCCGTGGTTGAACCTTCCGTAGAGCACGTTGACCGCCACGAACAGCGCCAGCATGCCGAGCAGGGTCACGGCCTTGTGCCGCAGCGCCCAGCGCAGGGTCGGCTCGTAGCTGCGGATGCCGCCGTCCATGAGCCACGACCCGAGGCGCGTGCTGCCGCCGCCGTCGCGCGGCACCTTCATGAACCGGGCGCAGAGCACGGGATTGAAGATCAGCGCCACCAGCAACGAAGCTGCCAGCGTGATGATCAGCGTGATGGGCAGGTACTTCATGAACTCGCCCATGATCCCCGGCCAGAGCACCAGCGGCCCGAAGGCGCAGATCGTCGTCAACGTCGACGCGATCACCGCCGACGAAACCTGATGGGCGCCCTCGCGAGCGGCGTCGTCTGCACTCTTTCCCTGGCCGCGGTGCCGGTAGATGTTCTCCACGATCACGATGGCGTTGTCCACCAGCATGCCGAGGGCCAGGATCAGGCTGAACAGCACCACCATGTTCATGGTGATGCCCATGACGCGCAGCACGATGAAGGTGATCAGCATGGAGAACGGAATGGCCACGCCCACGAAGAGCGAATTGGTGAAGCCGAGGAACAGGAACAGCACCGCGATCACCAGGATCAGGCCGCTGATGATGTTGTTCTCCAGCTCGTGGACCATGGTCTTGATCTCTTCGGACTGATCGCCCACGATACTGATCTCGGTACCGGGCGGAAAGGTCTCGGCGCGCCGATCCAGCAATGCCCGCACGTCGTCGGCGATGTGGATGATGTTCTCGCCCGACCGCTTCTTGATCTGCAGTGTCACTGCGTCCCGACCGTTGACCCGCGAGATGGTCTCACGGTCCTTCACGCCGAAATGAACCTCGGCGACATCACGCACGTAGACCGGCTTGTCGACACCCGGGTTCAGAACGAAGTCGAGGATCTCCTCCACGTCGTCCACCTCGCCCGGCACGCGGACCTGGTAGTCGTACTGCCCAAGGGACAGCTTGCCGCCGGGGATCGTGAGGTTCTGCAGCGCGACGGCATCCTGGACGTCGATCAGGCCGAGGCTGTAGAAATCGAGACGCTCGGGATCGACCCAGACCTGGACCTCGTTCTCGATGCCGCCGAAGAGGTCCACCGACAGCACACCGGGAATCTGTTCGATGAGTTCCTGCAGGTCCTCGCCGGTCTTCTTGAGCAGGAACAGATCGTAATCGCCCGAGAGGTTGACCTGCATGATGGGCCAGTCGCTGGAGCTGAGCTCCATGACGAGCAGGTCCTCGCGGGTGTCGGCCGGCAGTTCCGGTTTGGCCAGGTCGACCCGGTCGCGGACCTTCTGCAGGGCGTCCGACATGTCGACGTCGCTGGTGAATTCCAGGGAGATGGAGGCCATGCCGTAGAACGACGTGGAGATCATCTCCTTGAGGTCGGGAAGGCCCTTGAGCTCACGCTCGAGCTTGCGCGTGATCAGGTTCTCGACGTCCGAGGGCGCCGTGCCGGCATAGGGCGCGACCACCATGACGAACGGGATCTTCACGTCGGGGGCCGATTCGCGGGGCAGGCCGATGTACGACTGCAGCCCGATCACCGTGATCACCACCATGAAGGCGAAGATCATGGGGTACTTCCGGATGGCTCCGGAGGTGATCTTCATCGGGTCACCTCCCCGCCGACGCGGGTCGACGCGCTGCTGGCGCGAATCTCGTCGGGGTCGGAGCCACCGGTGCCGTCACCATAGGCCACGCGCTCGGTGATCTCCACCAGACCGCCGTCGCGGAGTTCGCGCTGTCCACGGACGACGAGCAGTTCGTCGGGCTCGAGTCCCGACCGCACCGCCACCATGAGTCCCTGGCTCGGACCGAGCTCCACGCGGCGCTTCACCGCGCGATCGTTCTCGACCACGTACACGTGTGAGATCCGATCACCGGGCAGCACGGCATCGCGCGGGATCACCACCAGGGAGTCGGTGGTGCGCTTGGCGACCCGAGCACGGCCGATGACGCCGCTGCGGTGGCGGAGATCGTCGTTGGCGATGTGGACCTCCACCGGGAACTTTCCGTTGCGCGGGTTGGCCTCGAACCCCACCCAAGCCACGGTCCCGGGCACAGTCTCGCCGGATCCTTCGAGGCGGACGCCGGCGGTCATGCCCTCACGCACCCAGGCCACCTCGGCCTCGGTGAGCGCGCCCTCCAGCTTGAGCACGTACGGGTCGATGACGCGGGCGACCGGCATTCCCGGCGCCACCAGCTGGCCGGGTTCGACGTACCGGTCGGCGACGATACCGGCGAACGGCGCCTTGATCCGGGCCCGGTCGTGCCGGGTGCGGGCCATGTCTCGACGTGACTGAGCCTCGGCGACCTCGGCCTCGGCCTGCAGCATCTCCAGTCGACTGATCTTGCCGGCGTCGTAGAGCTGGCGGGTTTTGTCGTGGTTGTACTGTTGCATCTTGAGGCTGGCGTCGGACGCGGCGAGATCGGCGGCGAGCAGGCGTCGATCGAGGGTCACCAGCGCAGCGTCGGCCTCGATGCGCGCCCCCTTGTCGTGATCGATGGTCTCGACCGTACCGGATTCCTCCGCGCTGATGTCGGTGCCGCGCACGGGCAGCACCGGCCCGGCGATCTCGAAGAACTCGGTCACCGCGCTGGTCTGCAGGGGCATGACCCGGACATTGCGGGCCACTTCCCTGGCCTCGGTCTCGGCGGAACCGCCATCACAGCCCGCCAGCACCAGCGCGAGGCCGAGTGCCGACAGGAGAAGCGTGTTGCGGACGACGCGATTGCGGAACATGGCGAAACTCCTTAGCGGTTCACGGCCACCAGGCCGGGGATGGCGGTCAGCGGAGTCATGGGCGAGTGACCCACGGCGCGTTTGAGGTTCGCCGTGAGCGTGAGGACCGAGAAGCGGGCCTCGATGAGCGTGCGACGGGCCGTGAGATGGTCGGCGTCGGCGTTGAGCACGTTCAGGTAGTTGGCCTTGCCGAGCCGGTACATGAGCTGGCTCTCCTCGAGGGCTTCCTCGGCCCGCTCGAGATTGAGCCGGGCGGCCCGGAGATTCTGGCGCGCGGTCTCCAGGTTATTGATCAGCTCGAGGACCTGAACCTGGGCCTGCCGCCGAAAGCCCGAAAGCTCGTACTCCGTGCGACGGATCTTGGCCTTGGTCTCGTCGACCTGGCCCTTGGTCAACAGACCATTGAAGAGCGGAATGTTGAGGGCCGCCGCGGCGGTCCAGACGTCGTGGCCGTTGTCCCACTGGCTGCTGAAATCAGCACCAACCCAGCCGTAGCTTCCGAAGAGCGAGAGATACGGGCGCATGTCCGAGGTCTGGGTCTGCTGTTGACGCCCGAGGATGCCCACCGAGCGATCGATGGCTTCGAGTTCCGGTCGCGACATGGCCAGTTGCAGCGCCGCGTCGCGATCCACGGGGTCGTCTTCCAGAAGTTCCTCGTTGCGAATGGTCAGCGGTGCCGCGGGGTCCCGCCCCATGACGGCGTTCAGCCGGGAGCCGGCGTTGGCGACTCGCTGACGGAAATCCCTCAGCTCCGGTTCGATGTTGGCCAGGGCCACGGCCGCCTGCAGGGTGTCGAGCCTGGTGGCAAACCCCAGCTCGTAACGCATCTTCGTCAGTTCGAGCAACTCGCTCTGGTTGGCGTACTGCGCCTCCACCGCATTGACCGCCTCGGCCAGCGAGATGATCCAGTAGTAGGACGCGATCACGTTCTCGGCGGTGGCGAATTCGGCCGACTGGATCAAGAGTTCCTGTCGCTCGATGCCCAGGTTCGCGGCGCCCAGCGCTCCGGAGATCTTCAGCGGATTCAGTTCCCAGTTCAGGCTGAACCGAGTGGACCAGTAGGAGGCCGCGGGAATGTCTTCCGGGGCTGGAATGAACGAACCGAATCCCGTGAGGAACTCGTCGAACCAGGGATCGGCCCCCGGCGGCGCGGAGAGCGTACCGCCGTCGCCGCCGCCCCCGAAGGTCGGGTCCAACGCGAAGGTCGGATCCCTCCGGCGGGTCCAGTCGCCCACCAGGTCCAGTGTCGGCAAACCGGTCGACAGTGCCTGATACTTCATACCGTCCAGCTCGGCGCGACGTTCGCGCTCCGCCAGCAAGCTGTCGTTGTTGGCCAGCGCGTACTCGAAGCAGCGCTGCAGGTCATGAATCTCGTCCGTGCCGGTTCGCGCGACGACGGTGGCGCCGAGGGGCGCCACGGGCGTGAAGGCCGGCATTTCCGGCTCCAGCTCGTCGACCTGTGCCAGCGCGCTCAACGGTAGCAGCAGGATCGACATGGTCATCAGGAGCCAGGTGGTGACGGCGCCGCGCCTTCCCCGAATCACCGGATGCTCAGTCATGATTCTCGTCCTTCCTCGCGGGGCATTCCGGATGCCGCCACGGCACGATGAATGTTCCGAGTTTGTGTTCCATCTCGGACGGCATGGGCAACCCGGCCGACTCCAGGGCGGCGCGGGTCAAGGCGCTCCCTACGCTTTTCAACCAGGCCTCGACCGCGTCGAGGTCCGGGTCCTCCCACAGCCCGGTCACCACCGTTGTGGCGATGCCGAGGGTGTAGACGCTGGTCTGAAACAGCAGTTCGTCTTTGTGGTCGGACGGCAAGGACCCCAGTCCGGGATGACGATCCAGATCCTGGCGCAGCGCCTGGAAGAGGTGCTCGTCGCCCTCGGCGTGCTTGGCTCCCGCGTCCAGATAGAGCGCCCGGAACAGTTGCGGGTGATCGATGGCGAAGTGCACGAAGCCGAGTCCCATGTTCAGGAACAGGTCATCGGTCCATGGACGCCGGCAGTAGGCCACGATCCGATTCGTCGCACGGCCCAGCACCACGGCCAGCAATTCCTCCATGCTCGCGTAGTTGCTGTAGACCGGCGCCGTCGAGGCGCCCATGGCGTCAGCCACTCGGCGCGCCGTGACCGACTGGATCCCCTCGGCCTCCAGAACCCCCATGGCCGCGTTCTCCACGTCCTCGCGGGTAAATGTCGTTTTTCTCGCCATTTGCGTTCACCTCGTTCAGGGACTCGCGCAGCAACGTGTGTTATATAACGTACGTTTCACCGATGGGCAAGGGAATAAATAAAATTTAACATACAGCTGTTATCTAACCGAGAATCACTGCTGCTACGCCGGCGACGGCCAGTGTGCAGGCGGCCGCCTTGCGCCGGGTGAACGGCTCGTTCAAGACCACACTGGCCAGCAGGATGATGTAGATGATGGCGGTCTGGTTGAGGATCGCGGCCGTCCCGGCGTTGGTATACTTCATGCCGGCAATCCAGAACACCAGCGCCAGGTAGCTACCCAACAGGGTCCCTGGTAACGCGAAGCGCAGCGTGCGCCGCGGCAAACGGAAGATCTGACGGCAAGATGCGCGCTCACGGGGATGCAACGCCATCACGCTCAGAACCGCCAGGGCCACCAGTTGGCGCATGCCCGTGACCCAGACCACGGGATGATCGCGGAGCACGGGCTTGACGATGACGATCCCCAGGCTGAGAGCCGCCATCCCTGCCACACCAAGCAGGATCCCCACCGCCAGGGTGCGGCGGGACGTTCCCGCCGGCAGTACCACCCGTGACGCCACCAGCACCGCACTGACCACCAGAACCAGACCAACGACGTCACCGGGAGTAAGCCGTTCGCCCAGAATGACGAATGCGAAAACCACCGTGAACGGCGGGTAGAGGCTGTCGACGATACCGGTCAAGCCGGCGCCGATACGGTTGAGGGACGCATGGAAGAGCGTGTCCGCCACGGCGATGGCGATGATTCCGCTGGCCGCAATGAGCAGGTAGTCGCGAACCGAGGCCGCGCGCCAGGGCGGTTGGTCCAACACGAACATGGTGACCAGCAACAGCGCCGCCGATACCACGACACGGAACAGGTTCAGCGCCAGCGGCGGCAGGGTCTCCCCCGTACGCTTCAGGAAGATCACCGCTCCGGCCCAGAACACCGCCGAGAGCAACGCGAAGATTTCGCCCATGGAAGACCCGTCAGACTTCGCCGGAAGGTTTGGGCATGGTGATGGTCACCCGGCCACCGCCGAGAGGCGACGACGCGATGGCGAGTTCACCGTCGAGCTGTCCCAGCCGTTCCCGGATGTTGAAGAGCCCGAATCCGCTGGGGGCAGCCTCGGGGGCAGGATCGCCGCCGAGATCGGCAAGGTCGAACCCGCGACCGTCGTCGTCAACCCGCAAGACGATGGCGTCGGCCGCATAGATCAGCGAAACCTCGGCGCCGCTGGCGTCGGCGTGCTTGTAGATGTTCGCCAGGAGTTCCCGCGCGCCCTGGTACATCAGCGCCCGCAGGTCCTGGGGCAACTCGGCCGGTTCGCCCTCGAGGATGAACGTGCACTGCAGACCACGGGTCTTGCGGAAGCTGCGGCAGAGCCATTCCAGCGCCGCGTCGAGTCCGACCTCATAGAGCGCCGGCGGGAAGAGCTCGAACGTCAGGGTGCGGGTGAGTTCGAGGGCGTGGCTGATGATGTCGGCCGCTTCCTTGACCACCGCGGCCGGGTCGGCGATCCGGTCGGGATAGTTGAGCAGGGAGAGCTTGGCCTGGGCGGCGAAGAGATCCTGGGCCAAGGTGTCGTGCAGGATCTCGGCGAGCCTGCGGTTCTGGCGCTCCTCCACGGTGGCCAGCTGATTGGCCAGCTGGCGCAGACGATGCTGATAGCGCTGGAGCTGTTCCTCGGCCACCTTGCGATCGTTGATGTCGCGGGCCACGGTGAACACGGTGCGCCGCGCGGTGAGCGGAAACGAACTCCAGGCGACCCAGCGGTGGGACCCATCTCGACAGAGCGTGCGCAGTTCGAGGTCGCGCACGGGCACACCCTGACGGAGTTCTTCCTGGGCCTCCTGGGCACGATCGCGATCGTCGGGATGGATGAGCTCCACGAAGGTGCGGGCCATGATGTCGTCGCGCGACCAGCGCAGGACCCGCACCCAGGCGGGGTTGACCTGCTGGAGGTGGCCGTTCAGATCGCCGACGGCGAGCAGGTCGAGGGACAGGTTGAACAGGCGATCGCGCTCCTCCTCGATCTCGTGGGCCCGGGTGCGGTCGACCAGGGTGGCCGCGAGAACGCCGGTGCCGAAGCCGCACGTGGCCAGGCGGAATGCCTGGATCTCCACCCGCTGCCACCGCTGGTCCCGGAACCGCAGCGCGAATTCCATGTCCCGATAGACGTGGACTCCGGTGCGAATCTCCTCCACGAGATGCTGCAGGCGCGGGCGATCGGCCTCGGCCACGAATTCCTCGATGATGTCGTCGATGCTGTGGACGGCGTCGGGAGCGAGGTCGAGGATCTCACCCAGCGCCGGCGAGACGTGGGCGCGACGGCTGGGGAAATCCACCATGATCAGCGGCAGTTCCAGCTTGCTCAGATCGGAGACCATGTGCCGGGTCTGGCGCCGGCGCTGCCAGAGGTTGCGCAGGGTCCAGAAGAGCGCCGCGGTGAGCACTCCGAGCACCAATCCGGTCACCAGTTGCATCTGCGCCATGGGATTCCACTTTCCGGCCTGAGTGCAGGTTCGACGGCCCATTGTCCTCTTTCCGGCCATCGGCTGCAAGGGCAGGGTGCGGCGGGCTCAAGGGAACGGTCGAGACGGCCGAAGGACACTGCAGACCCCGGCCGGAGGCTCCCATGTCCCGCAACCTCTCCCTCGCCAGCCCACCCGACCTGTCGACCCTGGCGTGTGATCTCGAGCCCGAGATCGCCGGCCTGCCAAGACTCTCACGGGTCGTCGAACGATTCGTCCGCGATGCCGGTCGCGACACGGCGAGCGCCGACGACTTCGCCGCCGCCCTGGATCTGGACCCCGTGCTGCGCAGCTGGGTACTGCGCCAGGCCAACAGCGGATTCTGCAACCTCAACCGACCGGTATCGAGCGTGACCCAGGCCTGCGTGGTGATCGGGGTCGGCCCGTTGTCCCGCCTCGTCTACGCCGCCTGCACGCGCGACCTCTTGCGACAGCGGCTGGTCTCTTACCGGTATCCGGGCCAGGGCTTCTGGCTCCATGGGTTGGCCGTGAGCGCAGCGGCCGGATCCCTCGTCGAACGGGTGGGCGAACGCGCCGGTCTCGCTCCCGAGGAGGCCCGGGTCGCCGGGCTGATCCACGACGTGGGCAAGCTGCTGCTGGACCAGCGTCTGCCCCGTGAGGGAGGCCCCCGCCACGTGCCCCTGTCCGAGGAGCGCCGATTTCTGGGCGCGGATCATGGCCTGGTGTCCGCGGCCGTGGCGCAGCAGTGGTCCCTTCCGGCCACCGTGATCGAGGCCGTGGCCAACCACCACGATCCCGAACCCGAACCCGGCGCACGCTGTCTCGCCGTGTCCGATCGACTGGTCCGGCACTGGGGGCTGGGGATCTGGACGTACGCCCGCCTGGACCTGGAACCGCCCTGGCGGGAGCTCGGCGAACTGTCGGCCCCTCTGGGTTTGGAACAAGACGGCCTGGCAGTCTGGTGCGAGGCGCTCAAGCCAATTCTCGCCGGGCTCGAGGACATGGTGCGCGCCATCGGACACGGCGGTCCGCCGCCCCTTCCACCCAGCGTCATCCAGCCGACCGGTGCGGTCACCGAGAGCGAAAAACGCCGCGCCCGCCGACCGTCGCAACGGCGAGAATCGGCCCGCAAACGACGACGACGCTAGTCGGACTCGAAGAGATCTTTCCAGAGGATGCCCGGGTCGCAGAACGAGACGTCGCCGGCGTCGAACGCGTCCGGCGCGAAGTCCGACGGCAACAGGGGATCGCCTACCTCCACCAGCTCCGCGAATCGAGCCGGCCCTCCACAGCCTTCCAGGGGGCAAGCGCCCGCGCCATCGAGACAGGCCGGTGTAGGCCCGGCCGTGGCAGCGTCCTCCACCGCCTCGAGGCTGACCTCATGCTGCCATTCTTCACCCAGGTGATAGGTGTAGAGGAAGGGCGGATGATCCGGCCGGGCCACGTCCGCGAGACGGTACTGCCAGCCGGGCAGCACGGTCTGGCGACCGTGGAAGGTCGCGGTCTCGGGAATACCGAGCCGCAACCGCTCCCCCGAATCCGGTTGGTCGGCGGTGAAGAGGTGGCGGTGACGGTGACTCCAGCCGAAGGAATCCTGGATGGCCACGTGGAGATCCCAGAACGTGGCAAGGTCGTCGATGCGCAGTCGCCTCCAGATCGGATACGGCGAGAGGACGATTTCCACGCGCAGGACCAGCGCGCCGCGCGGCGTCTGGCCCGGGAACGGGATGATGTTGGGGCCCGAGTTGTTCATGCGCTTCCTTGATCGGTTTCGAGCGCGCGGCGAGCCAGGCGACCGAGCATGACGGTGAGGACCACGGCGGCCAGGATCGCCACCACCGCGGCGACGGTTTCCCACGTGTTGCCGCCCTCCCCCGACAGCGAACGTTGGCCGACCTCGCGGGCCGTGCGTCCCACGTACGCCTGGAGCGCGGCGCTAGGCAAGACGAAAGCGCTGGTCAGCCAGTAGGGCGCAAAGCGTACCCGGCTCGCGCCGAGCAGGTAGCTCACCAGCGAGAAGTGCAGCGGCGACAGGCGCAGCAGGATCATCAAACGGGTCGAGTCGTCCTCGGCCAGGTCGAGGAACCGCGCCAGCCGCGGCCGGCCAGAGGCGTAGCGACGAACCCGATCCGCCATCACGTGGCGCGCGAGAGCGAACATGATGGCCGCCACTACCATTCCGCCCACGAAGAGGATCCCCGTACCCAGCCAGAAACCGAAGGTCGCGCCGGCCAGAAATCCGAGCACCGAGACCGGGAAGAAGAATGGCACGGCCACGACGTGCACGACGAGGAACGCCAGCGGCGCCCAGCGGCCAAGACCCTGGAGCCAGCCTTCCAGCGACGCGAAGTGCTCTCGCAGGAGGACGGCCGCCACCACCAGGATGACCGCACCGAAGCCCACACGCAACGCTTCGCGCGGCCAGGTTCGCCTGGAAGCGTCACCGTTCTCGGGGTTTGCTGGTCGGGATCCGGGCGTCGAGATCATCGAGACTCCTGGGAAAAGCCGGCCGAGGCCGGATCGGCGGCGATCGGTCCAGTATAACGTGTCGGGCGGGCCGGGGCATCCGCAGGATCCGCCGACGCCCATTTCGGCCTTGTTTGCGTCCCGGTCCGCGAGGCACAATAGTTGGTCTCGGCCCCTGTCACCGTACACCCCGTACTGGAGATCCGAAGATGACCATCGTGCTCGACGGAAGCGGATTGACCTGCGAGAAGCTGGAGCGCGTGGCGCGCGACGGCGAAACCGTGCAGCTGGCGCCCCAGGCCCTCGAGAGGATCAAGGCGTGCCGTGCGTTGCTCGAGAAGAAGATCGAGCAGAAGGAGACCATGTACGGGGTCAACACCGGGATCGGCGAGCTGGTCAACGTGGTCCTCGACGAGGACCAGACCCGCGATTTTCAGAAGTACCTCATCTACAACCACGCCGCCGGTATCGGTGACCCCGCGCCCCTGGAATACGTGCGCGGCGCCATGACCGGTCGCATCAACGTGCACGCTCACGGCCACAGCGGCTGCCGCCCCGAGATCACCCTCACCCTCGTGGAGTTGCTCAACAAGGGCGTGACCCCGTTCGTCTGTCAGAAGGGTTCGGTGGGTGCGTGCGGCGACCTCGCACCCATGGCCCAGGTGGCGCTCCTGATGATGGGCGAAGGGCAGGCCTACTATCAGGGCGAGTTGATGTCCGGCGCCGCGGCCCTCGAGAAGGCGGGCATACCGGTGCCCGGCCTGCAGGCTCGCGACGGCCTCGCGGTGATCAACGGCAGCAACCTGCTGACCGCCATGAGCGCGCTGCACCTGGTGAGCATGGACCGCTGGCTGCGACAGGCCGAGATCGCCTGCGCCATGAGCCTCGAGGCCTTGCTCGCCAACCTCGTGCCCTACGACGAGCGGTTGCACCTGGTGCGCGGCTTCACGGGCGCCGTGCGATCCGCCGCGGCCATTCGCCAGTGCGTCGCCGGCGGCGACCTCGCGTCCGGCAAGATCGACGTCAAGGTGCAGGACGCCTACTCCATGCGCTCGAGCCCGCAGGTGATCGGTGCCGCCCACGACTCGGTGCGCTGGGCCAAGACGCAGGTCGAGACCGAGCTCAACGGCGTGGGCGACAATCCCATCTTCTTCCCCGAAGACGGGGTCGTCTTGACCGGCGCCAACTTCCAGGGCACGCCGGTATCGCTGCCCATGGAGAACGCGGGCACCGCCATCACCATGGTCTCGGTGCTCAGCGAGCGGCGGCTCAACCGGTTGCTGCATCCGGCTCTGTCGGTCGGCCTGCCCGCCTTCCTCACCAAGGGCGCCGGCATGTTCTCCGGATTGATGCTCTCCCAGTACACCGCCGACATGATGATCACCGAGCAGCGGATCCTCTCCGCGCCGGCCGCGGTCCTCTCGATCCCCGCGGCGGCGGACCAGGAGGACTTCGTGTCCATGGGTATGAACACGGCCATCAAGAACGGCCAGATCCTGGACAACGCGTGCGGTGTGCTGGGCATCGAGTTCATGGGCGCTGCGCAGGCGCTGGACCTGCGGGAGTTCCAGTGCGGTGAGGGAAGCCGAGTCGCGCATGAAGTGATCCGGCGTCACGTGGACTTCCTCGACGTGGACCGTCCGCTCTATCCTGATCATACTCAGATGCAGGAACTGGTGCGGTCCGGTGAGATCCTCGACGCCGTGGAGGCTGCGGTGGGTCCGTTGGCGCCGCCGCCTGAGGACGGGGTTGCACCGCACCCGTTGCACTGAGACGCAGGATAGGAACGGCCGGGGCCGGCGTGCCCCGGCCCTTTTTTGGGCTTTATGTCTTTTCGCCTTGCTTTCGCCTCCCTGCCGATCTATCCTGTGTCTCCCAACGAGAACCCGCGACCGCTCGAGCCAACTGCGCGACCCGAATGCTCGACCCGACGGAAAGGACCCGCCCATGAACTGGACCTCCACCCTCACCCGCGCCATCGAGGCCACATATCCCACCACGGATTCCCTCATGGCCATGGTCTCCGACGACGACCTGGACTGGAAACCTGCTACCGGCTCGAACTGGATGACCACGGGCCAGCTCCTCATGCACCTGACCACGTCCTGCGGCCTCTGCTTCCAGGGCTTCGTCACCGGAGACTGGGGCATGCCCGAAGGCGTCGATGTCAGCGACATGCCCAAGGAAGACATGCTGCCTCCGGCCGAGAAGTTGCCCACCATCGCCAGCGTGGCCGAGGCGCGCCGCCTCCTGACGGCGGACCGAGAACTGGCGGGGCGCATGCTGGCCGACGCCGGCGAGGACCGCCTGCACAGCGAGATGTTGCGGGCGCCCTGGGTCCCCGCCGATAGTCCCGAGAGCTGCCTCGGCGAGCACCTCATGGGCATGGTCGATCATCTGGCCACCCACAAGAGCCAGCTCTACTTCTACCTGAAGCTGCAGGGCAAGGACGTCAACACGATGCATCTCTGGGGAATGTAAGGACCACGTTCCGCCACGCATCCGCATCGCCGGCGCTCTGCACCCGCGCCCCGACCGTCGCTCCATCGCCGGTCGGGGCGCGACTTTTTGAAAACATGATTCACTGGAACGCGGATTGCTGACCTAGCGTGTCATCGCGCAGAACCTCGTCCCCCAGCCGGAGCGGTCCATCATGCGGAACGACTGGAAACTCCTGGCCATCGCCGTCGCATGCTCCCTGACATTGCTGGCCTGTGGCGGCAATGACGACGACCCCGTCCAGCCCACCGATCCCGGCAGCGATGATCCGCCCCTCATGGTTTCCGGCACCACCGCCGACGCGGCCTGCGTCGAACAGTTCGACCTGATCCCGCCGAACATCGTGGCCAGCGTCGGCGCGTTGCGGATCTATTACGGACACACCAGCCACGGCAGCCAACTCTCCACCGGGCTCGGCATGCTGGAAGCTGCTGACCCGGCCTACGCCCAGCCCTCGCTCCACGAAACCGGCGACGACCTCGGGTACCAGGGTGACGTCTCCTGGGTCCAGCCCACGCGCGACTACCTCGACGCCCACGCCGGCGAGGTCGACGTGGTGATGTGGTCCTGGTGCGGCGGCTGTTCCGACAACACGCCGGCCGGCATCGACGCCTACCTCGCCGCCATGAATCAACTCGAGGTGGACTACCCCGACGTCGTGTTCATCTACATGACCGGCCACCTCGATGGTAGCGGTCCCGGCGGCACGCTCTACGCGAACAACCACCGGATCCGCGCCTACTGCGCGGCGAACGAGAAGTGGTTCTACGACTTCGCACACATCGAGAGCTACGACCCGGACGGGAACTACTATCCAGACGAGTCCGACGGGTGCGGTTGGTGCGAGGATTGGTGCGGCACGCACGACTGTCCACCGTGCGGCGGATGCGCGCACTCGCATTGCTTCAATTGCTGGCAGAAGGGTAAGGCATTGTGGTGGTTGCTGGGGCGGATCACGGGGTGGGAAGAGGGCTAGGCGCCGGCCCCGGCCGGTGGGCACGAGAGAAGAAGCCAGCGTCTCTGGACGCTGGCTTCTTCGGATCTAGATTGTGAAGTCGATGGGGATCGAATATTGGTACGAGGTCGTGCTAGGATCCTCGAGTCGCGAGCCGCGATTCGACCAGGTGCACCAGCAGTATGTCAACGGAGGTATCGATGTTCCTCAAGCGGCGCCCCCCTCGCGCCCTCCGCCTTTTGCTGATCGTCGGCACCGTCCTGGTAGGCCTATACGCGGTGGCTGGTTTCGTGGTCGTACCGCGGATTCTGCGCAACCTCGTGGTCGACAAGGCCGACGAGATCTTCGGCCTCGAGGCGAAGGTCGGCGCGGTGAAGCTCAATCCCTTCACCCTCGAGCTCCGGGTGGAGGATCTGGAACTGGATGATGCTCGTGGCTCGCGACTCTTCGCGCTGGACGTGCTCTCGGTGCAGGTGGCGACCGGCTCGGCAATACGGCGGGCCATCGCCCTGTCCCGCGTCGAACTCGTCCATCCCCACGTGATCGTAGAGGTCCTTCCCGACTCCACCTTGAATCTCGCCCCGCTCTTCCATCCCAACCTGCCGCCGCCCGAACCGGACTCGGACGAGAATCGAGAGGCAGGCGGTCCGCCTCGTTTCGCCATCGACCGATTGCACCTGACGGGCGGCGAGATCGAGCTGATCGACCGTCGGGGGCAGCGGGCGTTCGACCTCCAGCTCACCCCCTTGGAGATCACACTGGACGACTTCACGACCCATCGCGACCAGAGCGAATCCTATTCGGTGTCGGCGGCCCTTGCGCAGGGTGGCCGGCTCACCTGGTCGGGTACGCTGGACAAACGCGCCGCGTCGACGAGCGGACGTCTCGCGGTGGAGGACCTCGCGCTGCGAACGGCGTGGCAATACCTGCGCGACGAGATGGGATTCGAGATTCGCGAGGGCAGGCTCGGAGTGACGGCCGCGGTGACCCTCGACTACGGCACGACGCCCCCGGGACTGGTGTTGACCGAAGGCGGCATCACCGTCGCCGACCTGCGCCTGACTCCCCGCGACCAGGATGCGGATCTGGCACGGCTGGAGCGCTTCGAACTCGCGGGGATCGAGGTCGATCTTCTGAACCACGTTGCCCGGGTGCGAAGCGTCGAGACGCACGGCGCCCGGCTGCTGGCACTGCGCAACGAGGAGGGCGAAGTCGAGGCGCTGGAATACTTCACGCTATCGGAGCAGATGCTCGATCTGACGACCTTCGCCCGTGGTGAGTGGCAATGGCGCCTTGAAGAGTTCCGCCTCTCCGACTACGAGATCCGCTGGCAGGACCGGACCGTCGATCTCGAAGCTGAGCCGCTGAAGCTAGCGGTTTCCATCGACGGCGCGAGCAACGAGCGAGACAGCGCCGCCGCGGTGCGCATCGAAGCGGGGGCCAATGAGGGCGGTGACGTCGAGGTCGAAGCCACGGCGGGCCTGAATCCGCCCCGGGTGGAGGCACGCTACACGGTCGACATTCCCTCGCTGGACGAAGCATCGACCTACCTGGGCGCAATACTCCCGGTCTCCATCGCGGAAGGTCGTCTAACGGTCGACGGACTCTTCGACCTCGGTGTGCCGGCCAGCGCTTCCTACCTGAATCTCACGGCGGAGGCCGAGCTCGGCGAGGTCGTCTTGCAACCGGACGATGAGGCCGTCGGATCGCTGGCGTGGGACGCGCTCAAGGTTTCGGATGCTCGCATGTCCCTCGACCCCGACGACTGGTCGGTCGATCGCATTGAGCTGATCCGACCGCGACTGGATTACACGATCTATCCGGGAACCGTCGTGGCCGATTCAGACACGGCAATGGCAGCGGCGGTCACGAACGCGGATGCTGGCGCGCCGGCCGCACCGGACACTTCCCAGAATGCCGAGACGAACGACGTCTTCGGCCGGCACCTCGGAACGCTCACGGTGGTGGACGCCGCCGTTGCCTTCACCGACTCGTCGGTCACGCCACCCTTCGTACTCGGGCTGCGCGACCTCTCGGTCGGAGTGGGCGGCCCCGCGGGCCCCGACGGCACCACGCAGGTCGACATCGAGGCCCTACTCGACGGCGAGGCGCCTTTGCTGGTGACCGGGCATCTGGATCTGATGCACCCCGAGCGACGCACGGACTTGACATTGACCCTCGATGGCTACGATCTGATGCGTACCCAGGGTTATGCGGCGAAGTACGCGGGGTGGACGCTGAAGCAGGGCGGGCTCGCCCTCAACCTCCACTACAGCGTCGAGGACAGCGTGCTCGACGGGAAGAACCACTTCCGGCTCGCGGAACTGGAGGTTGGCGAGAAGACCGGCAGTCCGGACGCTCCGGACATGCCCCTGGGTACCGCGGTGCCCATCATGAAGGACAACCGCGGCTTCATCGACCTGAACGTGGACGTCCACGGCAATCTCGGGGACACCGGCTTCGACGTCGGAAAGATCATCCTGGGCGAGTTGACTAGACTGGCGGTGAAGGTGGTGACCCTGCCGTTCAATCTCCTGGGCAAGCTCGTCGGCATCGAGGGCGACGCCCTGGGCTGGGTCTCCTTCCGCGCCGGCAGCGACTCGCTGAGTTCGCCCGAGGTTGCGAAGCTCGAGAAGCTCGAGACCAGCCTTCTCGAGCGCCCCGAGGTGCGCCTTGCGATCGAGGGCCGGGCCTTCCGGAGCCAGGACACCTTCGCCATGCAGGACGCCTGGCTCGAGTCACGGCTGCTGGCCGTCTGGCGTGAGGATGGGGCCACGGACGTCGATGCCGGAGATCAGGTCCACATTCCGCTGGAAGAACGGGATGGGCTTATCCTGGAGGTCTACCGCCGGGAGATCGGCTCCGGGGCGGGAGACCTCACCCCTGCCGAGGCGCGCGAGCAGCTACGCGCCACCTTCGTCGTGACGGACGAGGACCTGAAGGCGCTGGCGCAGCGCCGGGCCGGGCACATCCTCGACAAACTGCTGCTGAGTGGACGGCTCGACGGCGAGCGCGTGCGCTTGGGAGATACCAGCGTGAAGGCCGAGGATGATCTGCCCGTGCAAAGCGTGTTCAAGATCCAGTGACCGGGCCGATCGATTTCCGCCGCTCAATGGGATCCCAGCTGTTCGATGACGAACAACGCGCGTGCCACGGTATCAACCAACTTCTCCGTCACGGCATTGTCCTCCCAGTCCTGCATGAAGACCACCGAGATGCCCGACTGCAGAGCGCTGAAACCGACCTGGCCGTAGGAGCCGATCGAGAGAATGACCTCATGCTCGGGAAGGTACCACCCCTGGGATCCATACGTGATCGGCGTCCCGAGTGCGGCGGCCATTCCCTTGCCCTTCTCGGAGTCGGCAAGCAGGTCCTTGTCGAGATCCTGAACTGAGCTGTAGAAGCTCTTCGGTGCCTTGCCCTGGGCAATCCATTGATGGAACAGGGCGTAGTCCCGCAAGGTGCAGCTGATGCCGTAGGAAGGGCTGGCCGTCCCATCGACCGTCAACGCGATCGAGCCGTTGCTGGTGGCACCGAAGTCGCTGAAGAGGTCCGACAGCAGCTTGTTGAAGGGCAGGCCAGTGACCTCTGCGGCCAGGATTGCGAGAAGGTCGGTGTTCTTGTCGTTGTAGGTGTAGACTTCGCCGGGTGGGTTCTGCGTCCTGGTCTCGATGATGGCCTTGCGGTGCCCGATCGGATCCCCCTGTTTCAATCCCTGCTCGGCTTCGAACATGAAGGCTTCGCCTCCAGGAACATGATAGTCGGTCGCCGGCAGTAGCCCCGCTTGCATGTCGAGCACGTACTGGATCTTGACCCTGCCGATCTTGGATCCACGAAAGTCCTCCAGATAGCTCTCCACGGTCGCGTCCGGATCGATCCTACTCTCGTCGATCAGCTTCGAGGCGATGACGCCGGCGTAGGTTTTCGAGGAAGACTGCAGCAGCTGGGTCTGTTCGCGGCTGAAGCCGTTGTCGTAGAACTCCCCCAGGATCACGTCGTCCTTCAGGATCAAGAAACCCTTGGTCTGGGTGGCGGTCAGCGACTCGACGAAGGTCCGTCCTTCACCGAATTCCTGCTGGATGTCGAATTGCGGGTCCGCGACGCTCAACTCGGCCGGGGTATCCGCCGCCATGACGGGCACGGTGCCGAAGAGTCCGTAGTCATCCCAGTTCATCGACGCGTATCGGTAGTAGGGCCAACTCTGCATGTTCTGGGGAGTGATCTCGGAACGGTCGAACGGCCGGTAGAAATCGTTGAGCGTGACCTTGGTCTCGGCAGATGCCGTCACGCTGATTGCGGTGACAACCGTCACTGCGAGGAGGAACTGCCCGAACCGATTCGTCATCATGGTGTACTCCCGGGGGGTTTGTTGCCGTGGCCTTCACTGCACAGAATGAAGCCTAACCGAAATCGCGCAATGGTACGGGACGGCCACCTCCTGAACCGCTCCCTCAAGCCCCGCGCCTATTGCGACGAGGTATCGGTGGGGCCTGGTCTCGGCGAGCCGGTCGGAGGTGGCGCCGGCCATTCCTTGATATGAAGATCCCGCTGGGGGAAGGGGATGCTGATTCCGGCCGCGTTGAGCGCCTTGTAGACGCGCGTGTTGATATCGTCGATAACCCGACCCCGGTAGGCCGGATGGGAGATCCAGACGAGGATCTGGAACTCGAGGCCGGAATCCGCCATGGCCATGAATCGCACCGCCGAAGGCTGCCCCCCGACCGTTTGCGGTATCTGGTCGAGGCACGTGTGCAGGATTTCACGAACCTGATCGACATCGCTGCCGTAGGCCACGCTGACATTCACCTGGATCCGCATCCAGGTCGAGGGCCCACTCGATTCATTGACGATCTTCGCGTTGCTGATCACCGCATTGGGCACCGAGACTTCGACGTTGTTCCGGGTCAGGAGGCGCGTCGAGCGTAACCCGATCTCCGTGACCTCACCTCGCGTCACGTCGTCGATGATGATGTACTCCCCCACCTTGTAGGGGGCGTCGGCCAGGATGAAGATCCCGGCAATGAAGTTGGCCAGGGTGTCCTTGGCGGCGAAGCCCACGGCAATGCCTACCACGCCGGCACTGGCGATCCAGCTGGTCAGGTTCACATGCCAGGTCGACATGACCAGGTAGGTCGCGACTCCGAAGACCCCGATCTTCAGGATGAATTTGGCCAGGGGCAAGGTTTGCGGCTGGATCCACCGGAACTTCCCCGAGTGTTCGCTCAGCCCTCGCAACAAGATGTCCCCCGAGCGGACAACGAACCTACCCCAGATCAAGACCAGCAGGGTCACGTTCGCGCTGAGGACGATCTCCGCGATGGATTGCTCCTCGACGAAACCCACAGACGCGATGTAGATCCCCTCCAGGATCACCGTCTGCCACAGGGCCGGCCAGAGAAGCTCGAAGACCCGGTCGTCGAGCTTCGAAGCGGTTCGACGGGATAAGCGCATCAACAGGGGTAGAAGCAGGAACCGCAGCATCACAGCGACGAGGATCGCCGCGAAGACGATGATCGCCATGCGCCAGTAGTCGTTCTGCAAAAACGTATCGAGCCAGAGTCCGAATTGATTCACGTCTATTTCTTCCCTGGAAGTCGTCGCGATCGGTCAGGACATCCCGGTCTCTCTGGATTCACGGCCGGACGTTAGTGTCAGTGGCATTTTTTGGCCACCACGAACCAGCTGCCAGGCGATCTGGCCGAACGAGCGCTGTATTGACCGGTAGCTGTGCCGCGCTCGCGGATATCCCGGGCCATGTCTATAATCATTTGAGCTAAACGCTTCCGGACACCGGTCAATCGAGCCATTCTGCGAGTTCGCGGCGCCCGTACCGAAGCCGTTACGTGTCGACCTTCCCCTGATCTCAGTTACCCTGGTCGGCAGAACCGCGAGGCCTTTTCTGCAAGATTCGGTAGGAGAGATCCTTCGACACTTTCCGCCCAATAAGACGGGCACTCAACGATTCGAAGATATTCTGATGACATCGTTCTTCAGGATCCCATGTGCGTTGGCGGCCATCCTCTTGCTGGCCGCCCCTGCGTTTGGCGACACGCTCGAACTCGCCGACGGATCCCTCATCGAGGGCCGCTTCGTGGGCGGCACTGGCACCAGCATCATGTTCGAGGCGGCCAGCGAGGTCGTTTCGTACGAGACGGCCGAGATCGTGGCCCTCTGGTTTTCGGCAGGAACCGACGCGGCTCTGGCGGCCCTCGATGCCCCCTACCTGCGGAGGTCACAGTTGCCGAGGACACCCGGCTCATGATCCGCATGTCCGATGGTCTCAACTCCCAGCGACACTCGGCCGGACATCGATTCCGGGGTCAGCTCGAGGGCGCGCTGGTGGTCGACGGCCACGAGGTGACCCCGCACGGCGCCTGGGTCTACGGCCAGATCACTCAGGCTCGGCAATCGGGCCGGCTCGCCGGTTCGTCCGAATTGGCGGTGACCTTCACCGACATCAAGATCGGCAACCAGCTGATCCCCATCAGCACCACGGGGCTGGTCGCGGAGACCGGCGGTACGGCGCGCCAGACCGTGGGGCGTACCGCTCGCGGCGCCGCTGACGGTGGCGAAGTGATGTCCCGCAGACTGCGAACCGAAACGTCGACGACCATGCGAAAGGAATATTCCATGACGGCCTTACCGACCTCTGGCAACGCACGGACGGACAGGATACCGAAAGGCAAGGTCTGGCTGCTCGCTGCTGCTGCGACGTTCGTCCTCGCGTCCGCGGCCCTCGCCCACCCCAACGACAACGTGATCACGGCCGAGGATCTGGAGCAGGATCCCATCTACTCGCCGTACGTCGGCCGATCCTATCCCGACCAGGTCCTCTTCGGCGATTCCCACTTCCACACCAACCTCTCCTTCGACGCGGGCCTGGTGGGCACCACCCTCGATGTCGACGCCGGCTTCCGTTTTGCACGAGGCGAGAAGGTGATCTCCAACACCGGACAACCGGTCCAGCTGATCCGGCCGCTCGACTTCCTGGTCATCACCGACCACTCCGAGCTCATCGGCCTGGCGCCCATGATCCACACTTCCGATCCAGTCCTGCTCGCCGACCCCTGGGGCCGGTGGGTGCATGAGCGATTCAATTCGGGACCCGAGGGTCGGATGGAGGCTTTCGCGGACATCATCGAGGCCGGCGTCAAGGGTGAAGGCCGCTTCTCCTCCGACGACGCCATGCGAAGCATCTGGATGTCCTTCGTGGAAAAGACCGACACCTACAACGAGCCCGGGCGCTTCACGGCCATGACCGGCTTCGAGTGGACCTCGACTCCCGATGGCGACAATCTTCACCGCTGCGTCATCTTCGCCGACGGCGCATCCAGGACCTCACAGACGCTGCCCTACTCCTCCTTCGACAGCCTGGATCCTCAAGATCTCTGGGGCTACCTGGCCCGGTACGAGGAGTCGACCGGCGGGCGCGTCCTCGCCATCCCCCACAATGGCAACCTCAGCAATGGCCTGATGTTCAACCCCAAGAACTTCCAGGGCAAGAAGATCGACCGCGAGTACGCCGAGACCCGCATGCGCTGGGAGCCGCTCTACGAGATGACCCAGATCAAGGGCGACGAGGAAGCCCACCCGTTGTTGTCGACGGAGGACGAATTCGCCGACTTCGAGAACTGGGACGTGGCCAATCTCGCCGGCACGGCTTCCAAGGAAGACTGGATGCTCGAGTACGAGTACGCGCGATCGGCGCTGAAGGTGGGCCTTGAACTGGGCGCCAAGACTGGCGTCAACCCGTTCAAGTTCGGTCTCATGGGCGCCTCGGACACTCACACGGCGCTCGCGACCACTCGCGAGGAGAACTACTTCGGCAAGTACCAGAAGACCGAGCCCTCGCCCACGCGCCACGACAACGAGGTCATCCCCGCCGACGATCCCGCGCTACGCATCATGACTGCGCAGGAGCAGGCCGGCAGCCTCATGGCCGTGTGGGCCCGCGAGAACACCCGGCGCGACATCTTCGACTCCATGCAACGCAAAGAGGTCTACGCCACGACCGGCACCCGCATCCGCGTGCGCGTGTTCGCGGGCTGGGATTTCACCGACGACGAGGTCTCGCGCCATGACTTCGCCGCCCAGGGCTACAGCCGCGGCGTGCCCATGGGCGGCGACCTGTTCGCCGGGCCCGACGGCGGTGCGCCCACCTTCATGGTGCGCGCCTTGCGCGACCCCGACGGCGCCAATCTCGACCGCATCCAGATCATCAAGGGCTGGATCGACGCAGACGGGGAAACCCACGAGCGGGTTTACGACATGGCCGTGTCCGACGACCGCACCATCGGCGCCGACGGCCGCGCGCGCGAAG
>PIVY01000061.1 GCA_003353795.1 bacterium | reverse complement strand
AGGGCCCCTCGCTGGATTTCGTCGTGGTGTCGGACTTCTGACCCGCCCGCGGATCCGGCCAGCCGGGCAACGGCACCGGAGCGCGGATCACCGCCTGCACGATGCGCTGGTCCTCCACCTTCTCCACGGTGATCGCCAGGTCGTCCAGAGACACCGAATCGCCGGCGGCGGGAACATTACCGGCCGCCTCGTAGATGAGACCGCCGAGGGTCTCGCTGTTCTCGTCGGCCGCCGCGGGCACCGCACGGCCCAGCACCTCTTGCAAGTCCTCCAGGTCGATCTTGGGATCGACGCGCAGGACCGCGGGACCGAGCCACTCGTAGAGCTTCTCTTCCTCGTCGAACTCGTCCTCGATCTCGCCCACGATCTCCTCGAGAACATCCTCGAGGGTGACGATGCCGGCGGTGCCTCCGTACTCGTCGATGACCACGGCCATGTGGATTCGTTTGGCGCGGAACTCGTCGAGCACCTCGTCGATCTTCTTGCTTTCCGGTATGAAGTAGGCTGGGCGCATGAGGTCCTTGACGGCGTGGTCCCCCGCGGCGAACGCTCCGTCGCGGATCAGGTTGAGGAGTTCCTTGGCGTAGAGCACGCCCACCACCTTGTCCACGCTGCCCTCGAACACCGGCAGGCGCGAATGGCGGGATTCGTTCACCGTGGCCACCACCTCGTCCACCGGCGTGTTCTGGTCGAAGGCCACGATGTCGATGCGTGGCACCATGATCTCGCGCACCGCCGTATCGTGGAACGTGAAGATGCTCTGAATCATCTCCCGATCCTCGGCGTCCAGTTCGACCTCGCCTTCCTCGTCGCTGATCAGGCTGCGGATCTCACCCGTGGAGAGCAGCGGCTGCGCCTCGGCGGCCCAGAGGGTATCGTCGAGCCGGTCCATGATCAGCAGCAGCAGTCCGGCCCAGGGTCGCAGCAGCACGGTCAGCGGCCAGACCAGCAATCCCACCGCACGCACGTAGCCCACCACCGCACCGATGGCCATCATCTTGAACAGGAGCGCGCCGAGGGTCCAGGCCATCACCACCATCACCGCGAAGGCCACGTGGAATCGCAGGTCGATCCCGCCCGGCCAGACCGCGGCCAGCAGCCGGCCGCAGGCGAACACGCCGAGAACTGTCGCCACGAGATACAGGCTGCTGACGGTGACCTGGAACCGCCGTGAATTCTTGAGGTAGCCCCGCACCATCGGGCCCAGTCGGTCCTCCTCGACCAGGCCGTGACCATGCCGACCGCTGAGGCGATGGAACGCCGAGAGCAGTCCCGCCATGAGCATGGCGACGAGATAGCAGGCCGCAGCCAGCAGGATGGTGCCGGCCGTGGGCGCGAGCGGTGACGATTCGTCCATCAATCCTCCGATTCCAGCGCCGGCAGAGGATGCTCGAATCCCTGCCGACTCAGCACCTCGGCCTCCCGCGCCCGCATGGCGCGTCGAGACTCGACCGTCCCATGTTCCCAGCCCAGGACGTGGAGCGTCCCGTGCACCAGGAGCAAGGCCCATTCGGTAGCCAGATTCCAGCCCTCGCGAGCGCAACGATCCGAGACGAATGCCGGCGCCACGATGACCTCGCCGGCCGTCACCTCCGGATTCTGTTCGCCGGGCGCGACCCACAGAGCATGCGCAGCCTCTCCGTCGCCGGCTTCCAGATGGCAGGGCGCCGGACCGTCGTTCTCGAGATAGCTGAACGACAGCACATCGGTGGGGCCCTCGCCACCGTACCAGCGCGCATTGAGGTCGGCCATGACGTGGTCCTCCACCAGGACCAGGTTCACCGTCCAGTCAACGTGTCCGAGCTTCGCCACCAGTCCGGCCAGCTTCGGCTCAGAGAGCGGCGGCTCGGCGGGATTCGGCCTCTGTTCCACCATCTCCAGTCTCATGGCTCGACACTCTTGGGTTCGCGCTTCTCCTGGTCACGATCCTTCTGCCCCGGATACGCGATGCGCGCGTGATGGATGCCTGTCAGCAACGGAATGAAGGCCTCTCGAATCTTGGCCACGTCGCTCAGGGTGAGGTTCGACTCGTCCAGTTCGCCGCTCAGCATGCGCTTGTCGCAGATCTGCTTGGTGATCTCCTTGATGCGACTGGGCGTGGGCTTGGCCAGGGACCGGGTCGCGGCTTCCACGGCATCGGCCAGCATCAGAACGGCCGTCTCGCGGCGGCGGGGCTTGGGACCCGGATAGCGGAAGTCGTCCACCTTCACGGTCTCGTTGCCGTCGCCCTCGAGCGCCTTGTGGTAGAAGTATTCCATGACCTGGGTGCCGTGATGCTCGGGAATGAAGTCGATGACCTCGGACGGCAACCGCCAGCGCCGGGCCAGCTCGATACCGTCCCGCACGTGGGAGGCGATGATCAGGGCGCTCATGCTGGGCGTGAGTTCGTCGTGCTTGTTGCCGCCCTGTCCGGGGCGCTGGTTTTCGACATAATATTCCGACTTGAGCATCTTGCCGATGTCGTGGAACAGCGCCCCCACCCGCACCTGCAGGGCGTTGGTCCCGATGGCGCGCGCGGCCTGTTCGGCCAGCTGTCCCACCACCTGGCTGTGGTGATACGTCCCCGGCGATTCCAGCGCCATGCGCTTGAGCAATGGATGATTGAGATCCGAAAGTTCGAGCAAGGTCAGGTCGGAGCATACGCCCACCAGGGGTTCGATCAACGGCAGCAGGAACAACGCAAAGGCCACCGCCACCGCCGGCGTCATCAACGCGACCAGGAACTCGGACCCGACGTCGCCCAGCGACTGGCCGCCCGCCGATCGCACCACCACCAGCAGCAGCAGCGACGAGAGGGTCAGGAACCCGATGATCTGGTAGAACTGGCTCCGCTTCTGGATCCGGCGCACCGACACCACCGTCCCCAGCGACAGGAGCAGCAGCGCGGTCAGGTCCAGTGGCCGGGCCGCCGGCAGGATTCCCAGCAGACTCACCAGGAGAACGCTGGCGGCGAATCCGGCCTTGTCCTTGAAGATGACCGTGGTCAGCAGGGCCACCAGGGCCACCGGTACCGCGAACGGCCCCAGGCCCGGTTTCGCCAGGGCGAACGCTGCCGCCCCCAACCCGAGAGCCAGGAAGATCACCAGCGCCAGCAGAGCCCGCCATCGGTCGAACACCTGCGGGAAATAGGTCCGACCGATCCAGCCGAACATGCCGAGCACCAGCAGAACGGTGACCAGACGGCTGACGATCGCGAGCAGGTGCTGGCTCGAACCCGTGACCGCGGTCCGCTCGTTGCGGAGTCGCGCGCGAAGAGCCTGGAGATAGAGTGCCTGCTGTTCGGTTACCCGGTCGCCGCTGCCGACGATCTTCTCGCCCTGGATGAACTCCCGAACCGTGGGGACGGTCTGGCGCGCCAGGTCCTGCTTGGCGCGTGTCTCCTCGGCGTCGTAGATGAGGTTGGGCGCAATGAAGCGGCGGGTGAGCGACGGCACCCAGTTCGCGTCGCTCGGCGGCAATCCCGCGCGGCGCAGGACCTCCGGCAGCACATCCAGGAGCCGGCGCTGAGGCGTGATGGCCGTGAGTTCGCGCAGGGATTCGGCCTGGTCGTCGGCCACGAGGACCCGGTTGTACTGCCCCGGGGGCAGCATGTCGACGATGCCCAGCACGGAGAGTTCTTCGACGGCAGTGTGCATGGCCGTCAGGAGTCGTTCGAGATCCGGTGCCGACAGGGCCCGCTCGATCTCCGTGGCCTCGACGAGTGGGAACTGGACCGCCAGCAATTGACGCTGCTCGTCGAGGGTGAGATCGACCATGCCTCGGGTCGCTCGCAGCGCGTCGGCGAAGACCTGCAGACGCGTCAGACTGCTCTGCTGGCGGGTGACCTGGAGGCGCCGCAGAACCGGCGGCTCGGCGAGGACCTTCTCGATCCGAAGCATCTCGACGTCTTGCGGCAGCAGTTCGGCCTGGAAGGAGAAGGGCGCCCGGATATCGTCCTCGGCAATGCCCCCTTCCTCGGGCAGCACGTCGATGCCAACCCGGGGCACCGGCGGAAACAGGACCAGGTGCAGGAGGGCCAGCGCCAGGCCGGCCAGCAACGGCAACGACCACGGTCGCGAGAGCCCAGCGTCACTGTCGGTAGCCACCAGGCGGGTGGATACCCACCCCTCGCGACCAGGCCCCATCAGCCGTCGTTGCAGGCGCTGCAACCAGCGGTTCATGTCAGCCTCCCTCGGTATCGCCACCGACATCGCGAACAGCGGACCTCGTTTCGACCGTGGTGCGTTCGGCGTCGGCGAAAGCGTCCACGATCCTGCGCACCAGCGGGTGACGCTGGGTATCCCTGCTGTCCAGATCGACGAAGGCCACACCCTCGGTCCCGGTCAGGATCTCCCGCACGTGCACCAGGCCGGATTTCTCGTCGACCGCCAGATCGATCTGGGTCACGTCGCCGGTGATCACCGCCTTGGCCTGGATGCCGAGGCGGGTCAGGAACATCTTCATCTGACCCACGGTGGTGTTCTGGGCCTCGTCCAGGATCACGAAGGCGTTGTTCAGGGTCCGACCGCGCATGTACGCCAGCGGCGTGGCCTCGATGATTCCCGACTCCATGTACTTGCCGATACGGGCCGGACCGATGATGTCGGACAGCGCGTCGTACAGCGGGCGCAGGTATGGGTTGATCTTCTCCTGCAGGTCGCCCGGCAGGAACCCCAGCTGCTCGCCCGCCTCCACGGCCGGTCGCACCAGCACGATACGGTCGACCAGGTTGCGCTTGAGGTAGTCCATGGCCATCACCACGGCCAGGTAGGTCTTGCCGGTTCCGGCCGGACCGATGGAGAACACCACATCGTTGTCGCGCACGGCATCGGCGTACCGCTTCTGCCCCACGGTCCGCACCAGGATGGGCCGGCGGCTGCCGGAGGCGTGCAGGAGCGGTTCCGGCGCGTCGGCGAGGATCTCGGCGGCCGGGCCCTCCGTGGACCGTCCGGCCAGCAGATAGTCCACCGTCACTCCATCGATGCGCTGCCCGCGCCGCACCCGCTCGAGCAGGTCGGCGATCACGTCGCGGATCAACGGTATCTGGTCCGGCGGCCCCACGATACGGAGGAACTCGCCACGGGCCGATACCGTGCCGTCGAACCGGCGCTCGAGACGGCGTAGGTTCTCGTCGGCGGGACCGCACAGGGCAACCTGGTCGATATCCCGGAGATCGAACCGGACCTCCTCGGTCCGTTGTCGATCGGGATCACTCATCGGTCGTCACCCTCGTCATTGGCCTTTGGAACGATCTGCAGATTCAACTCCTCGAGTTGAGCCTCGCTGATCGGCCCCGGCGAACGGTCCAGGGGCGACGCCGCCAGGGTGGTCTTGGGGAAGGCGATCACCTCGCGCAAGCTCGGCGCTCCACAGAGCAGCATGATGATGCGGTCGAGCCCCAGGGCGATGCCGCCGTGCGGCGGCGCGCCGAAGCCGAGCGCCTCGAGGAAGAAGCCGAACTTGGCTTCGTACTCCTCCGCGTCCATGCCCACCAGCGAGAAGACCCGTTCCTGGAGGTCGCGTCGGTGGATCCGGATACTGCCCGACCCGAGTTCCACGCCATTGCAGACCAGGTCATAGAGCTGCGCCCGCACCGCCCCCGGATCGTCCTCGAGGCTCTCCAGGTAGCGATCCTGAGGTTGCGTGAACATGTGATGGCACGCGGTCCAGCCACCAGTCTTCTCGTCCTGCTCGAACAATGGGAAGTCGTGGACCCAGGCGAAGGCCCAGCTGTCTTCGGGAATCCAACCCTCACGAGTCGCCAGCTCGACGCGCAGGTCGCCCAGCGCCTGCAGCACCTTTTTGGCCGGGCCCGCGCCGAAGAGCACCAGATCGCCCTCCTGGCAGCCGAGCCGTGCGTGCAGCTTCTGCTGGAACTCGGGCCCCAGGAACTTGGCGACACCGGTATCGAATCCGTCGGCGGTCGCCTTGACCCGGGCCAGGCCCGCCAGGCCCCGCTTCTTCACGAAGGCTTCGAGTTCGTCCACCTTCTTGCGGCTGTAGCTCGCCAGTTGCGGAGCACGCAGGCAACGCACCGTGCCCCCGCTCTCCAGGGCCGACTCGAAGACACCGAATCCGCAGCCGGGAACCAGGTCGTCGACCGGGTAGATGGGATGCCCGAATCGCAGGTCCGGCTTGTCCGATCCGTACTGGTTCATGGCATCGTCGTAGCGCATGCGCGGGAACGGCGTGGCCAGGTTGATGCCGGCGGCCTCGGCGAAAACCGTGGCCATGAGTTCCTCCACCAGGGCATAGATGTCCGACTCGCCCACGAAGCTCATCTCCAGATCGATCTGGGTGTGCTCGGGCTGCCGGTCCTTGCGAAGGTCCTCGTCGCGGAGGCACCGCGCGAGCTGGAAGTAGCGGTCGATCCCGCTGGCCATGAGGATCTGCTTGTAGAGCTGCGGCGACTGCGGCAGCGCGTAGAACTGACCGTGATGGATCCGGCTCGGCACGACGTAATCACGCGCACCCTCGGGCGTGGTCTTGATCAGCAGCGGCGTCTCCACCTCGAGGAAGTCACGCTCGGAGAGGAACCGTCGCGCAGCCTGCGCAGCCAGATGCCGCACCTTCAGATTGTGCGACAGCTCGGCGTGGCGCAGCTGCAGGTACCGGTACCGAAGTCGCAGTTCCTCATCCACGTTCTCGATGTGATCCATCTGGAAGGGCAATGGAGCGCACGGGTTGAGGATCTCGGCCTTGCGAGCGACCACTTCCACGGCACCCGTCGCCTTGTCCTGATTCACCATGCCGTCGGGCCGAGGCCGAACCTCGCCTTCGATGGCCAGGACGCTCTCCAGCTTGAACGAGTGCGCCAGCTCCAGCGGCTGACCATCCTCACAGACGACCTGCACCTCGCCCCAGCGGTCGCGAAGGTCCACGAACGTCACGCCGCCGAGGTCGCGGATCCGCGCTGCCCAGCCTGCCAGGCGCACGGTGTCGCCCACGAGGCCGGTATTGATGGCGCCGCAGGGATGCGTGCGCGTGGTGGTTGATGGGTTGCCGTTCACTGTCCGAGGACCTCCCTCACAGCGGTCAGGATCTGGTCGCGGGGCACTGGCCGCTGTTCGCCGGTGTCCAGTAGCTTGAGCTGGAATTCGTCGGCGTCGATCTCCTCGTCGCCAACGATGAGCAGGATGCGAGCGAGGCGCTGGTTGGCGCCCTTGGCCTGGGCCTTGAGCGACCGGCCGCTGAGGTCGATCTCCACGCGGCAGATGTCCCGCAGGAGGTCGGTGTGGGCCAGGGCGAATCGCTCGGCGCCGTCGCCGCGGCAGGCCACGTACACGTCGACTACCGACTGCCGGCTCCGCTGCAGGTCCACGGGGTCGTCACCGAGGTGCAGCAGGGTGCGTTCCACGCCCAGAGAGAATCCGATGGCCGGAGTCTCGGGTCCCCCGCACTGTGCGATCAGACTGTCATACCGACCGCCGCCGGCGAGGCTGCTCTGCTTGCGCTCGCTGCGGGCCGTCACCTCGAAGGTGGTGCGTGAGTAGTAGTCGAGTCCCCGCACCAGGGTCGGATCGTCGACGAAATCGATGCCCAGATCGGTGAGGCACTCCTGCACCTCGGCATGGTGGTCGCGACAATCCTCGCAGAGGAATTCGCTGATGGGCTGGTGCTCGCCGACCACGTCCAGAACGTCCTCGTCCTTGGCGTCGTACATCCGCAACGGGTTGGTCTCGATGCGGTCGTGGAACGGCGTCGGAATCCGATCGATGTTCGCCTGGAGGTGATCGCGGAAACTCGCCACGAATCCGGGGCGGTCGGCCGCGCAACCGATACTGTTGAGCAGCAGGGTCAGGCCGCGGGCATCGACCGCGTCGAACAGCGCCATCAGGGTCTGGATGACCTCCGCATCCAGCACGGGGCTGGGCGAGCCGATGGCTTCCACGCCGACCTGGTGAAACTGCCGGAAGCGGCCGGCCGCAGGACGGTCGTGCCGGAACATCGGAGCCCGGTACCAGAACTTCATGGTGCCCGGCTGCCGCGTCAGCCCGTTCTCGAGATACGCCCGGACCACGGACGCCGTCATCTCCGGCCGCAGGACCAGGCGCTCGCCGCCCTTGGTTTCGAAGGCGTACATCTCCTTGTCGACGATGTCCGTACCCTCGCCGACCGAGCGCAGGAAGAGGTCCACCGGTTCGATGACCGGTGTCCGGATCTCGCCATAGCCGTACCTGGCAAGGGTCTCCTGCCAGCGCTCCTCGCACCAACGCCATCGCTCGATCTCCTCGAGCATGATGTCGCGAGTGCCCGCGAGGCGGCGATACTTCGGATTCATCCAGTCCATCCTCTCGAAGCGATCTCTGGGTTCGCGGCGCGGCGAAGCCTAGCACAGCACCGGTAGCGAGGCCACCGCCAGGCGGGCGGTCCAATATGGGTCAATTGCTCTTGAGAGGCCAGCAAGGGCCGTAGCGATGGCGGACTCGGTCGAAATCCGGGCTCAACAGGAGGTTGAATCCCTCCAGGCCCACCAGCCCGAGTTGAGCTTCCAGTCTCCGCTCCTCGGCCGCACCTTGCTCACTGCGGCGCCCGAGCACCGTCAACGCCTCTTGAAGGTCCAGTCGCACGGCCTGGGGAAGCCGACGCGAGGCCATCAGCACCACGTCCGGCATGGGCTCGGACAGCCGACGGATCCGCCAGATCTCCGGATCGAGACGGCCCGAGGCCAGGGCGCACTCGGCATCCCACTGCCGGACCACGGCGTGATCAAAGGCGCCGTGACGGGCCGCTTCCAGCACGCCGCGGTGGTCGAATGGATCCGAGCCCCACGAGACCGTAGCCGGCCGGATCAAGGTACCGTCGACGCACAGAGGCGCCAGACACACCAGCGACAGCGAATCACCGAACACGGTCCGCTCGGGCTGCGATAGCCAGGGCACCTCGCCGGCCTCGTCCGGCAGCCGCGTCACCAGCACCGAGGTCGGCCTCAGATTCCAGGGCACGCGGCGGCGTCCGACGGCCAGTGGTTGCCAAGCCGCCGATGGCAAGGGGATCGCCACACCGTCGGGACAGAGGATCACCAGGGCGTCGGCGACGCCCGCCGAGAACTCTTCGAGGCTGCCCACCACCTCAGCGTGCAGTTCGAGACGACTGTGCGTGCCGAGGTACTCCGCCATCGCCGTCATGGCATCTTGCCGACGAACATCCAGTTCGGGCATCAACACCAGCAGGGTCCCGTCGCCTCGTACCGCACCGGAATCCGGCCAGAACTGCGCGGTCGCCGCAAGCAGGATCAGGGCCAGTGCCACCAGATGGGGTACGAACGAGCGCCCGGGCGCGGTCTTTGTCACTCGTCGTCCTCCACCCTCTCCGCTTCACCCACCAGCACCTTGAACACGTCCGGTTTGATCTCGACGTTCAGCACCCAATCCGGGCACTGGACCTGACCGGCGATCTCGTGGGTTCCCGGCTCCAGATCCGACACGAGCACCGTCACGGTCAACCGGGCCGGCGAGAGCACGGCCACCGAGTCGGCCGGCCCACGCACCAGCACGTCGCAGACCGGCGGAGAAATCCCGGCTTCGCCCTGCTGTCGACCGATCAGGGCCATGACCGGCACGTTGGCCAGAACGCGTTCTTCCAGGGCGACCACCGGCACCGTCACCGTGACCGACCCGGCTGCCGGTTTCAGCGGCGACGGGGGCGGAATGAGCGGCACCTCACGAACCAGGGTCTCCTCCAGCCCCGTGAACTCCACCACCTCGGTGGCCAGGGAGTCGATACCCGCGAAGTACCGGCGCGGTCCGGTCACCTCGAGACTGTCGGGAATCGTGGTCACCTCGCCGGCCAACCGACGATCTTCGCGGAGAAGCCCACGGGTCGGCACCCGTACCGGCAAGCGTCGAGTGTCCTCATGGTCCACCCTGAGTGGAAACCGTTCCGGCGGCAACAAGGCGATCACCTCGGCCTCGGAGCGGACGTTCGAACGCATGAAGTCGTAGTTCCGGCTCGGCTGCGGTTGCCAGCTCGCGAGATTCACCTCGACCCGGCCGAGCGGCATGCCAAGGTACTCGTGTGCGACGACGGTGAGCTTGGGCGCCCGTACTCGAACACCCATGACCGACGGTACCGAGTTGCCGGCAATGGTCAAACCGTCGCCGAGGCCGACGACCTCCACGGGCAGTCTCACTTCTGCCTCGACCATGGTCGTGGCCGCGACCTGGATCCAGACCAGGATGGCGGCCACCACGCAGGCAATCTTCAAGAACAGATTCTTCACCGCTCAGGCCGCCCTTCCGGAAGGCTCAGATACTGCCCCAGGCGAATATGGTCGGTCCGCAGGTTGTTGTGCTCGCGGATCGCATCCACGGTGGTGTCGTGCCGCTGTGCCAGTCGCCAGAGGTTGTCGCCCTGACGGACCTTGTACTGACGGGTCCAGCGCGGATCCGACACCGCAACCGTTGCCTCGGCCCCCGCGGCGAGACCCCGTCGGAAAGCCACGATCCCGGCGGCCACGGCTTCCGCCAGATTCTGCCGTCCTTCGGCGCTGGTCAACAGGCGTCTGTCCTCCTGATTGGAAAGATAGGCCAGTTCCACCAGGGCCGAGGGCATGGCCAACGACCGCAGGACCTGGAATCGGGCCTGCTTCACCCGTCGGGTCGCAATGCCGGATTCGGCGGCCGATTCGAGAATCGTCTCGGACAGACGGCTCGATTGCCGCAGCACCCGGGTCATGTGAAGGTCCATCAGGATCGACAGGACCGCGTCGCCGGCCCGCTGGTCCGGTGCGAGGCCCACGAGATCCGCGGCATTCTCGTCGTCAGCCAGTTCCTGGGCCTCCCGATCCGTCGCCCCCTGAAGCGACAGGAAATAGACCTCCATGCCCCGCACCGAGGTCGAGCGATGAGTGTTGCAATGAACCGAGATGAAGAGATCGCCATCCTGCGCCGCCGCGGTCTCCACTCGATCGGCGAGACTCGGATACCAGTCCCGGTCTCGGGTCAACGCAGCGGCGAATCCTGGCGTGACCGCAAGCACGTCCCGCAACCGGCGTGACACGTCCAGGACAATGTCTTTCTCCTGCTCATGGCCGCGCACCGCTCCCGGATCGAGTCCACCATGGCCGGGGTCGATGATGACCCGGCAGGTCGCCGCCGCCGTTGACGGAATGTCAGCGGGCAGCGACCGTCGTCGCGGCTGCAGGACGTCGACCACGATCCGGTGTGGTTTCCCCTTCTCGGCGCCAAGATCGAAGTGGTGATGCTCGGTCGCGCTCGCGAGATCCAGGACCACCTGCGCCCGGGTCGCTCCCGGATTGCATCGAATCCTCTCCACGAGGCCATCGTCCACGTTCGCCGTCGCAGCCCGGACGAAGCTGGCGCCGGCCACGTTGATCACCAGCCGCACGGGATCCTCGACGATCCTCAACTCGTAGCTTGCCGGTCCATTCAGATCGAGCACGACACGCGTATGGTCCGGCGCAGAAAAATGTCGAATCTGCAGGATCTCGACCGCGCGCGCATCGCTCCACCACACGAGGGCGAACCACGCGACGAGACCCGGAATCCACACGGATCGTCGCAAGGCGGTGGGAAGACGGGTGCGGGAATGTTGCATGGGTGTCGGCGTCCTACCCGATCGGCCGGCGGGTCCTTCCGACGGCGCGCTCGCAGACTATCACAGGCCTCGTCGACTGCCAAGGCGCCGACGAAATCCCGACGTCAGCGCATCTCGGCGTAGGTATCCAGAATGTATGTGAGCGGATTGACGGCGCGGTCGCTCACCCGCACTTCGTAGTGCAGATGGGGCGCCGTGGAACGGCCCGAGTTGCCAGAAAGCGCGATGACGTCACCGCGCCGGACCTGCTGCCCCTTCTCGACGCGGGCTTCCTGCAGGTGCGCGTACACCGTCATGGTGCCATTGCCGTGCTCGACCTTCACCAGCCGACCGAGACCTCGCTGTTTCTCGACCGTGCGAACCACGCCGTCGGCGGTCACTCGCACCGGCGTTCCCTTGGGAAGGCTGAAGTCGATCCCACGATGGAATGTCTGCTTGTTGGTGAAAGGATCACGGCGCATGCCGAATCGAGAACTGAGCCAGCCGATGTCGCAGGGGCGAATCGACGGCACACGATCGCGAACATCCTGGCGCGATTCGAGCGTGTCCAGCAGGGCCATCATGCCGCGGTGCTGGATGCGCGCCTGGTGCAGGAGCGATTCGAGATCCGGCTCCCGGCTCACGCCGAACAGTTCATCGTTCACCTGCAGCGGAGTCCGGCCCCCGATTCCACCGGCTCTCACCTCGGCATCGAGAGGCTCGACGTCCACAGCCGCCGCCACGAGTTGCTGATACTGGAAAACCCGGTCGAGGTCCTGCTGAAGCGACGCGACTCGCGAGTCGAACCGATTGACTTCGCGGTGCAGCTGTTCGTTCTCCATCGCCAGAGGCGAGCCGCCCGGACGCCAGGCCGCCCCCACCGACCAGTCCACGACATAGAGCCCGGCCACCAGAAGCAACAGCATGAGTCCGCCGACGCCGGCGACCGCCATCCAGGATGAAACCCGGAATTCCCGGCTCTGGCCGTCGTCATCAGGAAGGAACAGGAATGAGTATCGTTTCTGCAACTTCATGCGAAATCCTGTTTCGGAGCGCCTCGGACCTGAATCATGCCTACCAGCATCGATCGTCTCTTCAGGCGAGCGAGCATGGCGATTCGCAAGGCACCTGTCAACCTCGTGCACGCGGCGGCATGCATGCCGCCGCGATCGAGTTCGTACGATACGCAATGAGCAAGAAATACGCCAGTCACGGCGCGATGAGGACACGGCCGGTCCCGGGGATCCCTCCGGCCCCCGGGACCGTACCGCGAGCTAGAACCCGCCCTTGTAGTAATCCAGGAGCAACTCCTGGCCCACGGATCCTCGCATCTTCGCAAGGGCCCGTTCCTTGATCTGGCGGATCCGCTCCCGCGTCAATCCCATTCGCTGCCCGATGGTCTGCAGCGTCTGGGCGTCTTCGAAGCTCAGCCCGAAGTACTGGATGATGACCTCGGCTTCGCGCTGAGTGACCACCGACAGCGCCCGGCGAACATCCTCGCGGAGTCCGCGCATGAGCACATCGTAGTCCGGTGGAACCTGCTCGTCGTCCGCGAGCGTCTCGCGCAACGGACGTTCATCTCCATCGGCACCGTAGTCATCCAACCCCATCTCGACGCGATCCGACGCGAGGGTGTGATTCACATCGGCCTCGTCCACCTCGAGTCGCTTGGCGATCTGAGAGGCGTCGGGATTTGGTATCCCTTCGGCCTGCAGCGCCGCGCGCGTCCGGTTGATCTTGATCAGTAAAGCGGTCTGATTCTGGGGCAGCCGCACGGTACGCGACTTGTCCAGGAGCGCCTGCATGATCGCCTGTCTGATCCACCAGACTGCATATGAGATGAAGCGGTAGCCGCGCGCCTCGTCGAAACGCCGGGCCGCTTTCAGGAGGCCGAGGTTGCCCTCGTTGATGAGGTCGGAGAGCTGGAGTCCCTGCCCCGTGTAGCGTTTCGCCACCGAAACAACGAAACGAAGATTGGCGCGTACCAGACGGCACAACGCGTCGTCCTCTCCCTGCCGGATACTGATGGCAAGGCTCGCCTCATCTTCCCGGGTCAACAGGGGATACCTGTTGATGTCCCGAAAATAGACTTCCAGACCCTTCTCGTGGGTTGCGGGGAACATGTGTCTCCTGCTGGCCATGGCTCTTTCTCCCAGCTGCGTGGGGCCCAGCCGGCCCGCGTTGGTGATGACGCTACTGCAGGGTTCCCGCGTCGCGGGGCGTCACCTGGACGAAGCGTTCGCTCGTCCCCGTGCGGACCAGCAGGTTCAGGGTTTCCCTACGCCCTCCGAGGGCGCTCCTGGCTTCATTCCAAGCCGAGGCGTCGGGAAGATCCCTGTCTTCTATGGCGACCAGAACGTCCCCGGGGCGAATCCCAGCCTCGGGTCCCGGACGTCCGGTCTCAATGGCCACCACCATGACTCCGGTGGTTGCCTCGATTCCTAAAGTTTCCTTTAAACGCGTCAGTTTCGGATCGGTTCCCGCCAGATCCGCGATTTCCAATCCCAGCCAGTGGGTCTCGGAAACCGCGTCAAGGCGGCCCAGATCCAGTTCGGTGAGCACCACCGAGTGCTCGACGCGATCCCCGGATCTCTCGATCTCACATGTGATGGCCTCACCGACCGGGCTTTCGGCCACCAAGAACTGCAATTGCCGTTGCGAGGTCACAGGCCTACCGGCGAAGCCGACGAGCCGGTCTCCCGGCTGCAATCCCGCCTTTTCGGCAGGAGAGCCGGTCACGATATCGCCCAGGACCACGGTCCCGTCCCGGTCGTGGGCGGCGGCACCAAGCCACCCGCGGATCACCCGTCCGTGCTGGGCAATTTGCCCGTGGATATGACGAACCATCCGGCTAGGGACCGCGAATCCGATCCCCTGCCCAACCGTGTTCACCGCCGTGTTGACGCCAATGACACCGGCGTGGATGTCCACGAGCGGGCCACCACTGTTACCGAAATTGATACTCGCGTCGGTCTGCAAGAAGTTCTGATATCGCGGCGTCAGGCCCTGGATATTGAGATCCCCACGCCCCTTGGCACTGAGGATTCCCACGGTCATCGACCCTTCCAGGTTACCGAAGGGGTTGCCCACGGCCACGACCCAGTCACCGACCTCGAGGGCGTCGGAATCTCCATATGCCAGGTAGGGGAGCTCACGGCCCCCAGGATCGATTCGCAGGAGCGCAAGGTCCGTGAGCGAGTCCGAACCCACCAGATCGGCCGGGTACTCGGCAGATTCCCCCGGGAATCGCACGAAGATCCGGTCGGCTCCAGAGATCACATGGTGATTGGTCATGATCTCGCCCGCGGGATCGACCACGAATCCCGATCCCGTGCCCGGGTTCTCGAATCGGCCTCCCTCACCTTCCCGATCCGGGAAGAACTGCCTGTACATCTCCTGCAAGGGTGACGTGTCCACTCCCCCGGCGCCCACGGCTCGGGTGATCCTGATGGAGACCACGGCGGGTCGCACGGCGCGCCCGACGACTGCGAACGGGGACGCAGGGACCTCGGCATTGACCGTGACGGGACCGCCGGCCGCAGCCAGGACGGTGGGAACCATCAGCAGTATCAGGGCAGCACCGAGCATCCAGGGATGCCCTTTGGAAGAGCGGCCCGGACGCGTACGGCTAATAAAGCACGAGCGCACACGCATGCTACGATCCCGGTTAATGTGGGGGGACATCCGGACAGGGAGGAGGCGGCAGGGAAGTTCGCCTCAATCAAGGACAAACACAGCATAGCCGAGGCTCGCTAGCGTGTCAACGGTTCTTAAAGAAAATATCAATCGTTTCTGCGGGGCTCTTCGATGGCGTCGCCGCCGGGGGGATCCGCCGATGCTTCTTCCGCCTCCAGGATCTCGGTAGGCTCCTCGATGTCGGTCGCGGCGATATCCATGCCTTGATCGACAGGCTCCGGAGCAGTCTCAGCGTCCGCCACCGCGGCCTCGCCGGAAAGCTCGGATGCCGGGGCCGCGCCCTCATCTTCCGCAGCTACCACGTCGTCCCGATCCCGCTGGGCCTGCTTCTGCTGGCGGACCAGCCGGATGTCGTCGATCTCGGCGACCTTGGCGTGAAGATCCGATTCCAGACCCTTGATCCGGTCGATCCAGGAACTGAACTCCGCGTCGTCGGCAAACTCGGTACGGCCCTGTTCCACGGCATGATAGACGTAGCTTCCCAGTTCGGAGAGCTGGCGCTCGATCTCGCGACTGATCCCGTACTTGTCGTACATCCTGACGCTGATCTTGGCCATCTCGCCGGTTCGATCCGCAGCCAGCGAGTACCACTCGCGTAGGTTCTTCTTCACCTGATCCATGATCGACATGGTAGCTACCTCTCCGCTGGCCGAGGAAAACGGGTTGCCCTCTTCGGTGGCCTAAACTACAAATTGGAAGCCATGGATAGCAACCACAATGACGCAAGACCGCGGGCTTTGTTCCTCGCCGACAGCCATTTCCACGTGCAACGAGACGCACGCGAGGAAGGCCGTCTGGCAGGATTCATTGCCCTTCTCGACGACCACGCCGGCGTACCGGACGTGGTTCTCATGGGTGATATCTTCGATTTCTGGTTCGACTACCCGCATTTCGTCATGAAAGGCTACCAGCCTCTCCTGGATGCCCTGGACCGGATTCGAGCCTCGGGATCCCGTCTTCATTTCGTTGGCGGCAATCACGACATTTGGGCCGCGGGTTACTTCCACCAGCGCTACGGCACCAAGCCGGGCGGGCGGGCAGTGACTCTCGACCTCGATGGTCGTCGGGTCCATTGCGTACACGGTGACGGTCTCCTGGGGCGTGACGTCCTCTATGGAATGTTCCGCGCAGTGGTCCGGCACCCTGCGGGAGTGTTTCTGGGCAAGGCCTTGCATCCGGAAATTCTGTTCGCGTTCAGTACCTGGCTATCAGGCACCAGTCGCCACAGCGACCGCGACGAGATCACTGGGATCGAGGCCAAGGCCAAACGCTGGCTCGCGCGCCAGCAGGACCCGAGCTGGGATCATCTCGTCATGGGTCACGTCCATCATACGTTTACCACCGAACATGCCGGTCGACGACTGAGCACGCTGGGCGGTTGGCTCGACCCGCTGTGGTACGCGGTCTGGCAAGACGGAGCGCTGCACCATATCAAGGCGCCCGAAACGACAGCGAGCGAGACGGAAGTCCCGTCCCGCTCGCCAACCGAGATCTGATATCCCTAGAAATAGAATTCTAGCGAGAAGCGGTGTCCCGGATCCAGGACGTCGTCGGTGATGTGCTCGTACGCGTATCCCAGGCCAAGGACTCCGTAACGGAATCCCGCGCCGGCGGTCACGCCCTGGATCTCGTAGTTGAGCCGATAGCCCACACGCAGCGCCAGTTCCGGCACCACCTTGATCTCGCCGCCCACGTGCGCCTTCTCGTTGCCGTCGTTGAAGAACGCGACGTCGCCGACGATGGTCACCCGATCCCTCAACCCTCCGGACTTCAGCGTCCAGGCGCCTCCAACCGTGATGGTCTGGGGAGCATCGTAGGGCTCCTGGTTGATGGTCATTTGCCCACCGAGATTCAGGGCGGTAACGGCGAACGCGAGGCCGGGAACCTTGCTCAACTGCCAGGTAGCGAAGAGGTCGAAAAGGAAGACCTGACCGCTGTAGATGTCGATCTTCTGGTAGACCAGCTTGGCCTGGGCGCCGAGGGCGAAATCGCTACCGATGCCGCGAGAATAGCTCGCGCCGAACGAGTATTCGTGCGGTGAGAACGTCCCTTCGGGAATGCCGACACTGTCGTCACCATAGCGCTGGATCTCCTCGGAGAAGAGCCCCTGGAACGTCAGTCCGAGCACACCGAACGAGCCACTGTGCGACAAGCCCGCCGCCGTGTAGTCGAACAGCCCGAACCACGTCTGTTGCTGCAGCAGAAACGAGGTACCGGGCAGGTCGAACGCCAGCCGCGAGGGGTTCCAATAGGCCGCCGCTGCACCCTCGGTAGCCGCGATACCACCGCCGCCCATGGCAGCCTCGCGGGTTCCCATGCCCTGGCGCAGGAAGAGCAGGCCCGCGTCACCGGGATTTCCCCCGGCATCCACGGTCACTGGCAGACTCAGGGCGAACAGGCACAGCAGCCCGGCAGCCATGATGATGGTCTTGTTCCGCATGGGTCACCTTTCCTCTCACAGCCGGGCGGCACCACCACGCCGGCCCTCCATTTCGATCCCTGACTCTAGCTCCTCGTCGCCGCGGCGGCAAGCGCCGCGACGGTGGCGGCCACCGTTAGCGGGCCACCGCGATAGACTTGACGCTGGTCTCGCCCCCCGCCTGCAGGGTGCAGACGTAGAGGCCGGAGGCCACGCCACTCATGTCGATGGGCAGTTCGAAGACCCGTCCGCCGGCCACCTGAACGGTACCGGTGTCACGAACCTTTTCTCCCTGAAGATTCAGGATCACGGCCCGCGCCGTTCCCGTTTCGGGAATCCAGCCCCTGACTCTCAGCTCCGTGGTCGTCAAGGGTTGGGGATAACAGACGTGATGCACGGAGAGATCAGCGCGCCCGCTTGTGGGGACCTCGCCGAGATCGCCAAGCGCGTAGCCACGCTCCGGGCCGCCGCCGTACATGGCCCCGAGCCGTTCCACGGCGTCTCCGACTCCGGGAAGGTTCCACGTTCGCAATCGCGCCGTGGCCGTGGTCTCGAGGACCTCATCTTCGGCATCGACACCGGTGATGCCGGGCGTGGTGGCGGCTAGCGCCAGCACGACGCCGTCGCCCGATTCGAAGGACCGGCGTACGATCACCGGCGTGGCCGAGAGGTCGGCCGGTGCGGCGGCGGGCCATCCGGATTCGATCCTGCCGTCGCGGTCGGTGAGATAGAGCCGGCCGTCCCGCGTGGCGAATAAATGGTGCGGCGTTTCGAGGTCCAGCATCAGTGGCTGGCATTCTGTGGCCTGCAATTCCGGCAACGGCCGCCGCGGCCAGCCGGTCTGCCAGGAGCCGGTCTCGACCACACGCCCCAGGACCGCGTCGCCGAGGCACGCACCACCTGAGCCGATGGGCGAAGAGACCCGGACATTGTCGGGCCAAGGAGAATCGACTCGTGACTGTCCCTCGGAAATCGTTACCGACTGCACGCGCCCTTCATGGCCGCGGACCATGACCGTCGTACTGGTCACCGCGCAAGGGGCCGATGCCGGCACGATATCTAGATCGACGGTCCAGGCAACCCGGGGTTCGGCGATTCCGTCCCAAGAAACAGCCTGCAAGCGGCCACCCGCATCGTCACCGACCACGGGCACGTAGAGCATGTCTCCAAGGCGAGTCGGGCCAGCGACAGCCCGACCTTCAAGGACCACTCGCGGTCGATATTCCTGCCCAGCCTCGTCGATGAATCGCAGCTCGGTGGGCGCGCCATCCAGGTCGGGATCGACGGTTCCGACGCACGCGACCCACGACCGACCGAATCCATCGTCCCGGTCGGTCGGCAACAGCACCGCCGGCGTGACCACAGTGAAGGCCGCGACCAGACCAACGGCCGCACCCGGCCCCACGGCCAGCGGCGTACCATTCATCCGGAACGCGTAAACACCATCGGTGGCCGAGAGCACGATCTCGTAAGCTGCATCGCCGCCGTCGAACTGCCCCGCCGCCGCAGGCAGGTGCCATTCGGGCGCGCCACCCCCGACGCCGATCGCGACCGCCAACGGCTCGATGGTCTCCGCAGCGCCGTCGTGATCGATCCACTCGCCCAGATCGACTGTCAGAGCGTAAATGCGACCTTCGTCGGCAGCTGCGACGATCACCGGCTCGTCACTCGGCGAGCCGGCGCCTGGCACGGACAGGAGGTGGCTTCCAGTCAGGTCGACCCCCGGCAGGTCGAGCATTGCCCGTGTCTGGATGACAGCTGCGGAATCGGAGTCGCGCCGACATTCGAAGGACATGGTTCCGGCGTAGAGGATCCCGGTGTACTCCTCCTCCGTCCCCGGGTTGAAAACGTAGCTGGAGTCGACGACCACGTTGCTGATGCTGTCCATCGATAGCCCCGTCCAGACACCTCCGTTGGTCCGTGAGTCCGGTCGGGAGTCCGGGCCGAACGAGGCGTTGTCCTCGCCCCGAAAGCTGTCGAAGTCTCCACCTAGCCACCAGGGCGTAGGCTGTCTGGAATCCAGGTCCTGGATTCCGTCGGCTTCCTCCAGATCCACGGATTTCCGGTCCGGATTGCCATTGAAAAGGTTGCGCTGCAGGCCGAAGACTTCGCGGATCACGCCCTCATCGATATGCCAGATGTGAACGCCGCTGCCGGCTCCCTTGACGCCGTCCTCCCGCGCCGAATTGTCGCTCAAGAAGAAATCCCACTCGGCGCCGGTGAACCACTCGCGTTCGTCCTCGTCCGGATCGAAGAAACCGGCCGGCAAGTGAGTCGGCGGATTGCTCGCGTCCCAGAAATCCGGCGTGTTGTTACCGTTGAGATCGCCGGTGAAGCTGAAGATGACGTTCCCGTCGGGATCCTGCAGGCGGTACTCGAGCAGAAAATACTCGGCGCCGGTGATGTCCACGCGGGCGCCCGCCTGAGCGTCGGCAGGGAATTCCGACGGCGTCAGGGTCCAGGCCGCCGACTGGTCAGGATCCACGAGATACGGATCGAGCCAGCCCATGAGTTGTTTGTTGAAAGCGCAAGGCTGAGGCGGCACGTAGCCCCCCGCCGCAAACAGGCCATAACCCATGAGACCGAACTGGCCAATGCCCTGGCTGTCCGGGGATCCGGACGGCGTGAAGTCGGTGAGAGAGAGCATCCCCAGACGCAATCCAACCTCGAAGCAGTACACTCCCAGACTGCCGTAATAACCGCTGAATCCCTCGAAAGCATCCTGAAACTCGTTCTCCGGCAGGATCAACACATGGCGGACGCCCTCCCCCTCGGGGAAGTCGTCGGTCCAGATGAACGGCTGATCGAGGATCGAATCCTCGTATGCCGTCTGGAAGTCCTCGGGGCCCAGGTACGTGCTGTAGATCTGTTCGGGGGAATTGTTCAAAACGTCGGTCTCCTCGCCCGCTCCGGGGTGGATGAGGAAGACCGTATCGAACTGCGAGAAGTCCACGAGCTCGTCATGTGCCGCGATGACGTCGCGAGCAAGGATCACCGACTGTTCACCGAATTCGGGATGGTCGCCGTAGAACCACATCGGCTCGTCGAGCAGCGGCACCTCGCCGCGGATCTCGAAGTCGAGCGAGAAACGATCGCCGCTGGACGCCGCGAAGAAGTCACGCACGTCCGTGAGCAAATGGTCGTAGAAGACCGAGTCGTGTGCGGCGTAGTAGAACGCACTCTGCGTGGACGTCGGAACGCCCCCGGGATAGAGGTGCTCGCGACCGTAGAAACAGGAGTCGGCGAAATCGGCCATCAGGGCGATGGGCCGCAGCGACGCCGGTGCCGATCGGCCGGCCAGACGCGCCGACTGGGAGGCGGTGGAGCCATCGGCGAACAGGGGCGAGAATGTGCGTGGCAGGTGCTCGGCAATCTCGGCAACGGGACCGTTACCAGAAGTCTTGGCAGGTCCTGGGCGCCAGGGGTCCCAACCCTGCGACGAGGCGGCCGTCGCCATGGTGGCAGATCCCACCAGCAACAGACAGATCCATACGCGCGGCAACCAGGGTGTCATCGATTCGACCTTTCAGGGGATCACGCGATCTTCGAGTGGACGCCGCGTATGATAGCCGCGGCCCGGACGCGGGTCAATTTCGCCTCCGGGCGCGAGCCATGAAATTCGGGAAGGGTCCCGGACTCCGTCATTGCCACCCCTGATCGACAACAGCTTCGTCCAAGACCCTTCCGTCGTGCTGGTGGCCCCCGGCCTTCCGCGTCCTTCCTTCTCCGTCCTCATGGCTGCCAACCTCTGCGAGGATCCGGAACGTCCCTTCCGGCCGGGATGATGGGGGGAAAAGCCTCCAACACACATCGATGTCCTAACCACGACCTCCCGAACTCCGCCCGCCGCCCTTGCCGCCGCTCTTGCCGCCGCGACTGCCGCCATTCGTGGAGGGCCGGCTCGGCGGGGGCGACTTCGGCTTGGGAGAGGTCTGCTTCGGCGCACGGTTGACCGTGCCGCCACTGCTCCGGGATCCACCGCTCGACCTGGTCGACGGCGATTTCGTGGGTTTATTCGGGGACCGCACGGTCGTCGAACGACGCCCGCCAGGCTTGCTGGTGCGCGTGACCGGAGTATTCGGTCGTACGCCGCTGGAACCGGAATTTCGGCGATTGGTCCAGACGCGCTTGGTGTCTCCACGCGGTTCCACAGGGCGAATGGTCTGACGACCACCGTCGGTGCCGCGAGTACGGCTACCTGGCCGGACGGAGGGAGTCCCGGAATCCGGCTTGCCTTGACTGCGTCCACCAGCGTCTCCGGTGCGCACGGTCCGCCCACCGGTGTTGCCAGATCCGTCACGACCCCGAGAAGCGGTCGTCGTACCGGGCACCCGCAATCCCGGCGAGGTCCGAATTCGCTGATCGGGCTCGAAACGCGCCTGGGACCGCGCCACCGGGGTCACGTCTCGCGCAGTTCCACCCGCCGGGCCGCCGTCACGGATCCGCGGATCCAGTCCGCCATCGCCACCACGCTCGGTGACGGTACGGTCGCGCATGCGCCGCAGGCGATCATCCGTCGGCCGCTCCGACCTGACGAACTCGTTCTTGGTCCGCGTCATGGCCTCGCCGCGATCACGGTCGAGGGTGGAGCGATCGAGAGGCGTGTAGCGTCGACGGCCCTGCTCATTGGCCGTCCAGGCATCGCAGCGCCAGTAGGGAGAGTGGCGCCAGTCGTAGCACGAGTAGCGCCAGTCGTAGTGCACCACCGCCGGCCAGCGATACCAGGGGTCGTACCAGTAGTTGACCCACGACGAACTGGTCCAGGGGTCGACGTAGTAGAAGGTCGGGTAGTAGTACGCGGGATAGAATCCGTAAGCACCCCACCACTCGTTCATCCAGCCGTAGTCATAGTGGATATTCACGGCGCAGGTTTCCGAGTAAGGCGAGTAGTTGGTGTCGTCGTGGCACTGGAAGCACAGGTACCGTGGATGCTCGACCTTCTCGTGCACATAGTAGCTGGCGTAGTTGGTGACCACGTAGGCACTTGGATCTTCCAGGCCAGTCACCGCGTAGTTGACCTCGTTCATCGCCAGGAACGGATCGCCCGCCACGTAGTAGTCGTAAACATGCCCGCCGTTCTCGTGGTGAAAATCCAGGGCCAGATCTCGAAGATCGAAGGGATAGCTCGAGACCACTGCTTGAATGTATCCGACACCCGCCTGATCACCGACTCGCAGGCGATCGCCTTCACGGGAAGGCAGCCGGTACTGGTGGCCGCCGAAGACGAATCCATCGCTGTAACGGGTCGTCGGCCAGAGGATGGTCACCTTACCGTTCACATCCACGTGGTAGAGCACTGCGTAGGCGTCCTCGTTGGCCTGGAACGTGACCTGAACTGGCTCTCCACGGCGGTAGACCTGATCGGCATCCTTGTCCAGCCACAGGCTCACTCGCAAGGACTGCTCGGCGTACTGTCGGGCCAATTCCTCGTCCCGGTCCTGGGCGACCAGGTCCTGGGCGACGACGACGCCTGCAAGGCCCAGGAAGATCCACACGACCAGGCCAGGAGCGAGTATGTTCGCGAGTCCCGTATGATTGCTGGAGTGCTTCATGATCTTCCTCCTTCCACGAGCCGCCGTTAGAGCCGGATGGCCCGCGGCGTCTCATCATGGTCGAGTCGCGATACCGGTGCGGTGAGTTCGGGCAGACCGTTTCTCGGCTGGTAGGCCCACATGATGCGGACCGTCCCCGTCGCGTCGCTCACGTCGACGACACCCAGCTTGGCATAGTGAACATCTCCCCCGGACGGCTCGTTGTAGATCTCGACGACGTAAATGTGTCCGATGATCAGTTCCAGGACCCCGCCTTCGGACCAGCCGGAATCCGGCGCCCAGGAAACGCCCTCGAAGTAAAGCTGATCATTTTGATCGAGGAACGTGCCATAGTCCTGGACGTGGACATCGCCGCGGAGGGTCTCGAGCCAGGGAATGCCGTTGCCGTCAAAGCGAACCTGAATGTCGGCGGTATGGCCCACGACGGTCGGATCAACCACACCATCGGCCCCATTGAGGCTGCCGCCGCCGTGCTCGCCGGCGAGGCTGAAATCGAAACCGGAGAGCTGATTGTTCGGGCCGGCCACGTCGAACATGGTCAGCGGCGTCTCGCTCATGGGCAGCGGGGTATCCACGACGAGTTCGAAGCTGAGGTAGCTTTCGCCCTGGGGCGCCACGGTACTGACGGCGTACTCGTAGTCGACCTGATTGTCGACATCCCCGTCGACGAAGAAGTACTGGCCAGAATCGTAGTAGTAGTTCTGCCCCACGCCGACATCAGCGAGGAAATAGAACTCCCGGGCGGGATCGGTCTCGTCATACGGCTCGTACAAGCGGCGCCAGATACGGTATCCGGAGATGTCGTCACTGTAGAACTCCGGGTAGTCGTTCCAATAGACCGTGATACGATCATCACCGCTTTCCGAGAACACGAGGGTCGGAGCCACGGGAAGCGGCTGGACACACGTGACGCACTCTTCTTCGTCGCATCCAGTAAAGAGGGGCAGCAAGAGGAGTCCCAACATGCCGATCGCTGTCCTCATCACCGTCATTCTGTGCGTCCTGCTAACCATGATCTCCGTTCCTTCCCGCCCGGGGGCGTCTCGCACTCTCTGAATCGCATGCATCGTGCCAGATGAACGACCCTGCGAAACCCACAGGCCCGCGCGCCCACATCTCATTGTTGTTCAGTGAGTTAACGTCAAACACCAGCGCGCACGAAACGACTGCCAAGACGTCGCGCGCCGCACTGTGGCCCGATTCCAATGTGCCAGGAGGAGTACACCGTCTCCGATTGGAGACGAAGGTTACGGCACCGATCGGCAGACAAAAAGAACCGAGAGCCCTGCCACCGAGTTGGCATCCTGAGCTTGAATCTCGCCAATTCAAGACCAGTGGACTCTCGAGTTCTTGTACTGCTTCAGTCTGTCAGATCGCGCCTGGAGGCCGGAACCGCTGTCTTCCCTCTCCCACGTCGAGGTGTCAAAGAAGACCCCACCTCTTCGTCGATCCCGTCGTGGGCCTATCCGTGAAAGACTCCCTCGGTTTGCCGGTCAGCTCGAAGGTCAATTCCGCACCCCCAAGCCACGACCTATTCACACCATGAAGGGCTCGTCCCTGCAACTCACCGCTTCATGGTTCTTAACCTGCAGGTCCCATGCCGAAATATCAGCAAGGATGAGCAAATTTAAACCGTTGTATTTATGCAAGTTACGCAATCACGCAATCCCAGTGAAGCCTCCCCACAAGGGACATTTGTAAACGATTTTTATAGTACCCGGCCCGGCTGCTCAACTGACCAAAGGACAGTGGTTTACGCTCTAAAGATGATTGCCACCGAGACGGGCGGTGTTCGATTAACGAGAGTCGTATCCAGACGCAAAAACCGGATGCACTCGGCACCCGGATTCACGCGAGACGATCAATATCAATGAGACGTGGTCAGGCCAACCCGTAGAGCTTGATCTTCTTCAGCAGACTCGGATAGCTGATCTTGAGCATCCGCGCGGCCGCCGATTTATTGCCGCCGGTGGCCTTCATGGCGTGCCCTATTTCTCGGGACTCCACAGCCGCGAGCGTTTCTCGCAGGGGCGTCACTCCGCCGCGCCCAGCGATCGCCAGATATGGCGTCATTTCACGAGGAAGATGCTCGGCCCTGAGCTGGTCTTCGTCCTGGGCCAGTACGAGTGCGCGTTTGAGGCACTTCTCCAGCTCACGGATGTTGCCGGGCCAGTCGTGCTGCGCGAGAGCGTCCAGAACATCGGTGCCGATGTCCGGAACGCCGCCACCGAGTTCTGCGCCGTACATCTGGACGAAGTGGCGGGCGAGCAGCGGAATATCGTCGGACCGCTCCCGCAATGGAGGAACGACCAGCGGAAAGTCGAGTAGGCGGAAATAGAGGTCCTCGAGGAATCGGTCACCCTGAACCAGACCATGCAGATCAGCTTTGCTGGCGCAGACGATACGGACGTCGATCTGGCGATCCGAACCCGAGCCCACCGGTCGAACAACCCGGGTATCCAGGAAATGCAGGAGCTTGCCCTGCATGGCCAGCGACATTTTGCCGATTTCATCCAGGAATACGGTGCCGCCTTCGGCCTCGAGCAACAGTCCCGGTTTGTCTGAATCGGCCCCGGTGAACGAACCCTTGACGTGGCCGAAGAGCTCACTCTCCAGCAAGGTCTCAGGAATGGCTGCGCAGTTGATGCACTGGAAACGACCCTCCGCCCGGGGACTGAGCCGGTGCAATGCGTAGGCGATCATCCCCTTGCCAGTGCCGGTTTCGCCGCGCAACAACACGGTTAAGTCACTGGTCGCGACCTTGC
>PIVY01000060.1 GCA_003353795.1 bacterium | reverse complement strand
ATCTCAGGTGGCCTTATCCAAGCAGCGGTAGCGGCAGGGGCGCCAACACGCCCAGTTCCGGTCGGCCGAAGCCACCGATCATCGATTCGTAGGGCCCGTCGGTCTCGGCGTTTCCGTCCTCGTCCTCCTGCGCGAGGTGCGGCCACCGTTCGAGCACGGACAGGTCGGCGGTATCGAAGCGCAGGAAATCGGCCTGGAAGAAGAACACGCCGTACCGGCCGACGGCCGTGTGCAAGACCACCGAGAGTCGGTCGGTGCGCCAGCTGGTATCCGAATCGCGGAACTGGTCGTACCGCATGGCGGCGCCACGGCGGGCAAGGCTGTCGGACACCGTGTACCAGGGGAATTCATCGAGGTGATGGATCTGGGCTTCGACTTCGGTGGCGCCCAGCACGATCCCGGCAACGATCAGGCCCGCGGCCACCACCGCGCGACAGTTCATCAGTGCCCGTCCGCGGCCTGCTCGATGAGGTGCACCACGCCGGCGCCGTCAAAGAACACCTTCACCGCCTTGCGTCCGCCCGGCAACTGCTCCTTGGCCACCACGATGCCCACATCGTCGTAGGCCAGGTGAAGGACCACTTCACCCTCCTCGTAGGTCGACGAGGGGCGGTACGGTCTGGCCGCCGTGGTATCGGCCGCGGCGAGCATCGCGGCATACTCGGCCACGGGTTCGGCAGGCGCTTCGGGTTCCTTGGAATCGTCACGTTTGCCGGGCTTCTTGTAGGCAGTCGGCGTCTCGGCTTCGATTTCGGGTGCGGCCGGTGCGGTCGGTGGCGGTGGCGGTGGTGGTGGTGATGGAACCGGATCGTCGGCGGGCTTCTCGGTCGTCTGGTCGGAAGCAGCGGGTTCGGTCTTCAGGCCCTCGCCCGTGAACTTGGGGAGAAAGCCCTGGCATTCGGGGCACCGTAACCAGATGACCCCGTCGTCCCCCCCGTCATCGGTGGGGATCACCTCCATGTCCAGGTGCTTCTTGCAGACCGAGCAGTACTGGTTGATCTTCACGTCTCACCTGCACCGGAGGATGCCCTCCAGGCTCTTTTGGGCCAACCCGCTTGCGTTCTCCCAGGCAAACCAGATTGCTGACGCCTCCCGCTAGTTGGCCGCCCGGCAACAGTCCTCGGCATCGTCCTTGTGGGGATACCGCATGCCGCAAACCAGGCAACTGAAGCGTCCGTCGATACGGCCCTCGGCCTCGGCCTTGTGCAGCAGACGTTCATACTTCACGTAGTTGGGATCGCGAACCAGGATATCGTCTTCCTTGACCTTCATGGGCACTCCTCCTTGAGCGCGTGGGTCAGTCACGCAAATCGCGCATGGTCCGCATCTTAGACAATTGTTTGCGTTACGTCAAGACGCTCGGCTCATGATTCCGCCGACCGGCGCGCCCCGCGGGCGGTTCCCGAATCCAGTTCCATGAGGTCGCCGAGGGTGGATCGACCGAGTCCGCGCGCAGCTTCCAGGGCCATCTGCAGGACGCCGGCCGCAGCCAGGGCATCGTCGCCGGCGCGGTGCGGCTGGTCGTGCGCCAGTCCGAGGCTCACGGCGAGCTCCGACAGGCTGTGGCTCGGCAGGTCCGGCCACAACGATCGCGACAGCTGCAAGGTGCAGAGACCCGTGCGGCAGGGGAACGGGAAGTCATGCTGCAGCAGCGACCAGCGCAGGAACGGCAGGTCGAAGCGGATGTCGTGAGCAACGAAGACGGCGCCCTCCAGAAGCTCGACGATGCGGGGAGCCATGTCGTCGAGTTCCGGTGCATCGGCCAGGTCGCCGTTGTTGATACCCGTGAGGCGACTGACCCACGGCGGAATGCCGCGACTGGTGCGCAAGCGGGTGGTGAACTGCTCGACCACCCGGTCGCCCTCCAGGCGCACCACGCCCACTTCCATGATCTCGTCCACGCCAATGACGCTTCCGGTGGTCTCGAGGTCCACGACCACGTAGGCAGCGTCGCCACAGTCGTGCTGCAGATGCGGCGCCCACCTCGCCGACCAGCGACGACCATGCGTGCGCAGGAAGCGGGGGTCGGTTTCGAGCAGCGAACGCACCACCACCTGCGCCTCCGGCATCTCGTGACGCTGGGGTCCGAACAGGTGGCGCGCAATCTGCTGTGTCTCGACCGGTCGATCAGCCTCGAGCAAGAAGCGGTGGGCTCGATCCCGGAGTTCGTTCAACTCGTTGTGCGGCATGGACTCATTATACCACGGCTAGGGGCGGGCTTCAATCGTCTGCACCTCGCACCGGCCCCAGGGCCGGCTGAGCATCGGAACCGAAACCGAGGCATTCGAGGATTTCCACGCGCACCGAGGGCGGCGGGGTGGGCAAACGATCGCTGGGCGGTTCGAGGCGGGATTCGGCCCGAATCCGCTCGCTGGCGTAGGCCAGACCTAGCAACGGAATGTCCGGATGGACCGCGGCCGACACCTCCTGGGTGGCCATCTGGACCATGCGGGAACCTGGGAGTTCGGCCGTCTGGGTATCGGCCGCCGCGAAGACCAGTTGCCGGCAGGACAGTTCCCGGGCGCCGATGACTCGTACGGTGGGATCTCGCTCCTCCACCACGTCAGGCGCGAACTCGCCGCTGAACGAGGCGGTCACCAGGGGATCGCGCCGCCACTCGCGGCGGTCGAGCACGCGGACCTCGCCGTCCCGCCAGAGTCGGACCTCGGCCACGGCATCGACGATGCCGCCGGAGCGGGATTCCACGGCGTCGGTGAGCTGCAGGCGCAGCCCCTCGCCCGGCACCAGTTCCAGGCGGCCCGGCGCGGTCTCCACCAGGGGCACGACCTCGAGGATCCAGTGGCCCTCGGCATCGCGTCCCAGGCACTGGATGCGCACCAGATCGTCGGTGCGACGGCCCTCGCTCAGCGCCTGGCGGCGATAGTCGGCCCACTGGCCCTCGGCCAGATTGAACGGAAGCTCCGGGCGCTGCCAGAGGGTGAAGAAATCGAGGGCCACGGCAGGCGTGCAGGTCAGGATCAACGCCAGCACGGCAGCGGCCGGAGGCAAGAGCCGCCGGCCGCCGTTACGGTCCGCAGGTGCTGTTCGATCAGTGGGCAATCTTTTCCCAGAACGTCGCATACTCGAATCGATCGTGTTTCGTCTCGTCATAGCAGGGGCGCTTGTCCTCGTCGTGGCACGCGGTGCAGGACTCGCGCGCCTTGTCGTTCATGTCGCCGTTGCGCGCGTGCTCGGTCCCGTATCCATGGCACGCTTCGCACTGGACGTGGCTCAGGCTGGTGCGTTCCTGCTCGTCGAAACCGTTGTGGTACTGGTAGCCGGTGGTGTGACAGACCAGGCACTCGGGCTCGAACTGCATGCTCTTGGCGCGCAGTCCGGTGTAAGCCTGCGCGTGCTTGGACTGGCGCCATTCCTGGTAGATGCCGGTGTGGCAAGCCTTGCAATTGTTGCTGGTCAGGAACGCTTCGTCCTCCGACCCCATTTCGCGAGGGAAGGCGGCCCGCTGCGCCACGCGCCGGTCCTCGGCCGCCTGCAGGAAATCGTTCACTGCCTGCAGCATCACCGGATCGTCGTCCACCGCATCGTCCAGCGACGTGATGTGGACCTGCACCGACATGACCTTGCCGTCGTCGTTGTTCACGTGCACGTCGGCGCGACCGATGACCCGGCCCTCGTGCACCGCGGAGAGCATGACGCAGTCGCCCACGATGCGCTCGCGGTTGTACGACTTGAACGAGTGACCGATGACCGCCAGGTCGATGCCCTGGACCTCGCGCAGCAACGCCTCGGTGGGGCGGTCGCTCAGGTGGCTCAAGAGCACCACGGTGTCGCACTGCTCCCGTAGCCGCGGAACCAGGTCGCGCATGGTGGCGACGGGATCGGCGATCTCGTAATCGCGGTCCTTGGCCGACATGCTGATGATCTTCTGGCTCGGATCCATGACGCTGCAGACACCGAACTTGATTCCCTGGCGCTCGACGATGAGGAACTCCGGCAACAGCAGTTCGCCGGTGCCCGCGTCCCTCACGTTGGCGTTCGTGTAGGGAAGCCGATAAGTCTTCATCATCTTCTCGAAGAATTCCCAGCCGTAGTTGAACTCGCGCTCACCCAGCCCGATGGCGTCGTAGCCGAAGCTCTGCGTGTGCTCGCACATGAACTCGGTCTGGACCTGTTCCTTCTTGGTACGGGTGCCGAAGAGGTCTCCGGAATCCAGCACCAAGGTGGTCACGCCCTCTTCCCAGATATCGTTGAAGTAGGTGGCCCTCCGGGCCAGCCCGCCGCGGCGCTTGGTCTTTCAGCCACAGGGCTCGATCTTGCCCTTGATATCGCTGCCATAAATGATCGTCAGGGGTTTCCAGGTCTCGTCGGCACCCTGGGCGAGGCTCGGGCGAGCCGATCCCGCCACACCGATCACGCCCAGGACGAGCAGGGCGACGGCGAGGCGGCCGGCGAACAGCCAGCGGTTTCTGAACATGGTGAGGACCTTTCCGGATCACAGAACACGCGCGAGGGTCATGCGGGTGGACCGCTCGCGCCATCATGGCTCACGAACCCGTCAACACCCGGAACGAGAATTATATCCCCACTTTCTGGGGCGAGCAAGCCGCCACGAATCGCGGCCGGATGACTCGGGATATTCACCGGGCACGAGAAAGGGCGGCCGAAAGGCCGCCCCAGTAGCCCGAAAAGGCCCTTACTTCTTCTTCGTGTGCACCCGGTCCTTGAAGGCCTTGCCGGCCGCGAACGCGGGATACTTGGCAGCCGCAATCTTGATGGCATCGCCGGTCTGCGGGTTCCGACCGGTGCGCGCCTTGCGGGCACGTCGCTCGAATGTCCCGAAACCTGTCAGCGTCACCTTGTCACCCTTGGCCACCTGGCCGGCGATGATCCCCGTCTTCTTCTTGTCGTCGCTGGTCGAGAACAGCGCGCTGAGGACTTCACCCACCTGCCGTTTGTTCAGATCCGTCTTCTTCATCAAAGCTTCGATCAGTTCACTCTTGTTCATGTAGTCACCTCCTTTCTGATTCCATAAGGCCGCATTGCCCAGGCAGTGTCAACCCCTGATTGGGCGGTTGCCCGCGCCAGGAGCGGGTATCCGGCTGTCGGGAATCAGAAGAGGGAGTTGGCGCCCTGGGCCGAGCCGAGCAGGTCGTCCTTGCCGCGAGTCAGTTTGAGTTCGGGAATGGCCATGAGGTAGAAACGGAATCCGAACTCGCTGTTGTTGGTGTTGACGATTCGCGTGAACTCGAGGCGCCAGCAATGAAGGTCGCGCTGCAGGCGGTACTCCTGTCGTGAGATGGTGCCCTCGGACAGGTCGAACGCGGCCTGATAGCGGAAGGACCAGTCGCGGGTCAACTGGGTGTTCACGTTGATGTTGGCGCGCGCCGTGAAGAGGCCGTCGGGACTGCTTGCCGAGGGAGCGTTGTGGGTGAGCGAGAAGCTGCCACCCAGCTGCCAGGGGATGAAACGACCACCGTCGGTGTCGTCGCGTTCCTGCCTGCCATTGCCGGTCCGGTCGCCGAGGGCCGCGTAGTTGCCGCCGTAGGGCCCGTCGGGATTGTCCCCGAACTCGGCGCGCATTTCCAGATCGTCGGCGAGGCTGTCGGCACGGGCCAGGGCCAGGGAATCGGGTTCCATGGCGCCCAGGCGACCGATGGCGCCACTGGCCTCCTCGTCGCGGGCCTGGCCCTCGTATCCCGTGTCGAAGCGTCCGGAGAAACCGAATCCGTAGGCGAGGCGGCTGTCGAGGACCTTCCACAGGTAGGGATCGATGGTGTTGGTGAGACGGAAGGCGAGGTTGCGGCTCGCCCCCGGCTTGAAGGTCATCGTGCTGCCGACGTTGCTCCACTTCCGCTCGTCCCCGTCGGGATTGAAGCGAGTGTTCAGCCCCCAGTCCAGCAGTCCGTCCAGCTTCTTGACCGCCCGGGTCGTGTCGCTGTCGGCCTCGCCCAGGTACTTGATGTCGAAACGGTTGTCCACCGAGAATGTGTACGTGTTGCTCTTCGACTGCTTGCTGCCCAGATGGGGCGTGTAGCTCGTGCTGGCCGACGCGTTGAAGGTGTGGCGAATGGCTTCCAGCGGGCCCACCGCCACCGGGAAGACGCCGTAGAGCGTGGTCGACAGTCCGGTGGAGAACGAGAGGGAAGGCTTCGATGTCTCGGTGACGTCGGAGATGTCCTCCCATTCTCCCGGCAGAGTATCGACGTCGGCCGGAATGTACGCGCGACCGGCGACCTCCTTGCGGTCCCATCGCCAGCTCGACCGGGCGCCCAGGTTCCAGTTGAAGATCCCCAATCTCGACGGCCGGAAGTTCAGGCCCCAGCTGCCGCTCATGGCATTGACGCGAGTACTGGTCTCCTCCGTGGCGCTCTGGATATTGGACGCGCTGTAGTTCTGACTGAAAGTCGTGGACCGCCCCACGTTGCCCAGAAAACCGCCCGTCTCGCCGCGGCCCAGCTCCGGCGCCAGGCTGATCTGCTTCAGGCTCAACGACAGCGACGGCAGCGTCATGTTGTAGAGGGGATTGGCGGTGGGGGGGCCGTCGTCCGCGGCGTTGACCCGCTCGGTGCGACTGGCATTGAGGCTGCCACCGCCCCACCGGAAGCTGCGGCTGATGTAGGCCGTGGACTTGAGCTCGTTCTTGACCACGTCGCGACCGGTATCGCGGCCGAGGTCGTTGCGGCTCAGCTCGGTGCTGGCCATCTCGACCTCGACCCGGAACTTGTAGTCGTCGAAGAGTTCCGGCTGGTTGTGATTCCAGCGGAACTGCCATTCGTCGCCGGTCGCGGCATCGTCCTGCAGCTGTTGGAGCTGGTTGTACTCGAAGTTGCCGCTGAACGAGTAGCGTTTTTGGTAGCGATTGCGCACCCGCCATGCCAGCTGTCGGCGCTCGTTGTAGTCGATCTCGAAGGTGAAGTCGGTGTAGTCGTTGGTGGCCCAGAAGTAACCGAGGTCGCGAATATACCTGCCCTCGCGCGAGGACGTTCCGAAGTTGAAGTTCGGGAAAAGGATTCCGGATCGGCGCCCTTCCTTGAGCGACTTGAAGTAGAAGGGAAGCGCGAAGACCGGCACGCGGCCTACCTTCATGACGATGGGTGCGGCCACCACCCGGTCGCCCAGGCGCATCTTCATCTTCTTGCCCCAGAAATGGTAGTGGGGCTGCTCGAGATCGCACGAGGTCATGTGGCCGGAGTTGATCTTGAGGCTGCCGTCGGGAAAGCGGTGGATCTCCTCGCCCGCGTAGTAATAGCCGTCGAAGGACGTGATGCCCACGCGCACGGCGCCTGTCTTGCTGCCGAAATCGTAGCCCATCTGTTTGCCCACGATGGTCTCGCTGTCCTGCAGGATGGGATCACCGTCGGCGTAGAGCTCGCGATTCTCCGTATCGAGGATCACGTCGCGCGCCGAGAGGTTCATGGACTCGTAGACGAGAGTCGCGTCCTCGGAGATGGCGATGGTGCGCCCGGGCAGGTCGAAGAGCACGCTGTGGCCCGAGTAATCCACCGGCTGGGCATGACCCGTGAAATCGAGCGTGTCGACGGTCGCCGCCGCCAGGGAATCGGGGGCTGCGACGACGGTGTCGCCCCTGGCCGCAGCGAGGCGCTCGACGATGACGTCGGCAGCCAGGGTATCGCCCACCGCGGCGAGGCTGTCGGCCACGGCGATCAGGCTGTCGACAGCCGCCGAGTCGAGAGCCGCGGGCTCGGGACCGCGCATGGCGGCGATGCTGGCGAAATGGTACGTGCCGGTCATGTTGCCGCGCACCTCAACCTCCCGCACCCGACTGTCGGCGAAGCGCAGCACCAGGGTGTCGCCGGCCACCTCGTTGTAGGAAATCTCCTTCTCCACGTCCACCGGCACGTAGATGCTGTGGGCATTGCCGACCACGTCGGTGCGGCGGATCTGGCCGCGGCGGAAATGGACGGTGATGCTATCGCCCTCGATGACGTCGAACTCGGGCAGACCGCGGTAGATGGCCGCCAGGCTGTCCGGCTCGGTGTCCTCCATGCGGGCCTGCCCCAGCAGGATCACCCGGTAGAGCGCACCGTCGCGGTAGAAGAACTCGATCTGGTCGCCGTACATTCGGCTGCGTTCGCCCTGTTCCAGCCGCGGCTTGCCGCGCAGCACCATGCGCTCCTTGCCGTAGCTGATGGCGGTATCAGCGAACGCCTGCATGGGGCCCTGGTAGATGTGCACCGAATCGGTCATCACCACCCGTTCTTCGGCCCGGTAGAATTTCATGTTGCGGGCGATGCTGTGGACCGGATCGCCGCCCTCCTCGCGAGTCTCCAGGGCAGGGTTCTCGTCCACCTGGGCCCAGGTACCGTCCGCGGAGAACAGACCGTGATCGCCGGTCACCAGGCTGCCGCCATCGGGATCCATGATACGCACGTTGCCGAACGCCTCGCCGTGGCCGAGGCGGCGGTCGCGCACGAGGGTGTCGGCGCGAACGGTGTACTCGGGGGCGATGAACACGGCGTCGTCGAAGACCCGTAGCAATTGCAGTTCGTGGCGCAGTTCGCCGAGGTTACCGGTGACCAGGGACTGGTCCTCGACCACGCGGACCCGGCCGCGAAGGTCGGCCTCGCCGTCGTCGCGGCGGTACTCGGCCCAGTCGCTGGCGATGCGGGTCTCGTTGTGGCGAATGTGCACGTGATCGAACAAGCGCACCACGCTGCGCCCCCGGAACACGTGGGCCGAGTCGGCACGCACGACCACCGAGTCGCGGTCGAGGTAGACGTTTCCGTAGTAGAAGGAGATGGCCTCGTCGTCGATGACCCGGTAGACCGTACGGTCGGCGGTCAGGAGGGAGGCCTGGCGCACGGGCCGGTCGACCTGCCAGCGCAGTTCGGCCTGACCGGTGGTGTCGCGCGACGCCGGCGGTAGCGGCAGGGCCTCGGGCGGGTCCTCCTCGGGCGCCACCTGCCCACCCACCGGCAACGAGACCAGCGAAACCAGCAACAGGCAGCCCATCCAGACGAGCCCCGTGGTCCGGGGACCGGGACGGCACTGCCGGCGGCGCATCAAGTCACGGCCCCCGCCTCCGCGGCCAGGGCGGCCGCGCCCATGGCTGCGGCGAAGGGCCCCAGCTCGGCAGCCACCACCGGCGTTCCGCGGCCCGCCTCGCTCATGACATGTCGGGCCACCAGTTCGCGGCACGGAAGCAGGAAGAGATCGCCGGCCTGGGCCACACCGCCACCGATGACGACCCGGTCGGGTGCCAGCACGTTGACCAGGCTCGCCACGGCCTGCCCCAGCCGCCGACCGGCTTCGACGAACAGTACGGTGGCCACGATATCGCCGGCGGCAGCCAGTTCGGCGAAGTGGCGCGGCGTCAGGTCGGACCCGTGTTCGGCGATCATGGCTTTCCAGGCATCCGTGGCGAGATCGGTACCCGCCAGTTCGCGGGCCCGACGCACGAGCCCCACGCTCCCGCAGTAGGACTCGAGGCAGCCACGATTGCCGCAGGTGCAGGGCGGCCCCTCGGGATCCAGCGTCATGTGGCCGATCTCGCCGGCACCGTCGGCGAACCCCGTCACCAGCTTGCCATCGACCAGCAAGCCGCCGCCCACGCCGGTGCCCAGGGCGATCATCACCAGATGGCGACAACCCCGGCCCGCGCCGTGGTGAAACTCGCCGTAGAGCGCGGCGTTGACGTCGTTGGCCACGGCCGTCGGCACGCCTGAGAAGGCCGCCTGCAGGGCGCCGGTGAGGTCGCTGTTCTCCCAGCCGGGCAAATTCGGCGACCGGCCCAGGAATCCCGTCGCCGGCGAGACGATGCCCGCGCAGGCCAATCCTACGCCCGCCGGTTCGCGCACGCCCACCACCTCGGCGAGCCGCGCGATGGTTCCGGCCGGATCCGACGGATCCGTGGGTATGCTGTCCTGAACCTGGCGACGACCGGCCGCATCCAGCACCACGTACTTGACGTTGGTGCCGCCCACGTCGGCTCCGACGAGCAGGTTCTTGGACCCGAGGTCCAGTGTCTTGGGCACGGGGCAACTCCTCGACAGCTCGCGATCAGGAGCGGAGTACCATGGTCGCCGGGCGCGGTCGGCGCGTCTCCTCGAGGTCCCGGTACCCGAGCCGGTGCAGGACCTCGGCCACCAGGAAGCAGGATCCGGTGACCAGGATCGCGTCGTCCCGGCGCAGGCGAGATCCCCAATATGATAGTGCCCCGGCGACCGTGTCCATGATGGAATGTTCCGCGCTGGGCGGCAGTTCCAGCGTCCGCGCAAGTTCGACGAGATCGTCGCAGTCACGGGAGCGGGGCAAGGACACCGGAACGAAGGTCACCGCGTCGAGGTCGCGCAACAGTGGCGCGAGATCCGCGGACACCGGCTTGTCGCGCATGCCGCCGAACAGGACGATCCGGCGACCCGTGACCGGTCGGTCGAGAAACGCGCGCAGCGTGCCGGCGAGAGCCTGGGTGTTGTGGGCCGTGTCCAGGATCACGTCCGGATGCTCGAGGAGAAGCTGGAACCGCCCGGGCATGAAGAGGTCGGCCAGCGCCGGACCGGGCTCCGCCGGAGCCGCCGGACCGCCCTGCTTGGCCAGTTCGTCGAGGCAGAGCAACGCCAGGGCGACGTTGCGGCGCATGGCCTCCGATCCCAGCGGCGGCAGGCCGTCGATGACCCGATCGCGCAGGGCCAGCCGGGGCGCCATGGCATCGCCGTCCCACCGCGACAGCTCGTCCAGGAAATAGGACGGACTGCCCGCGGCCACGGCGGCCCGGAACGCCTGGGGTCGCAGATCCTCGTCCACGGCGCAGAAGAAGGGGGTGTCCGGCTTGAGCAGGCCCAGCTTCTCGGCAAGGATCTCCTCGCGGGTCTCCCCCAGGATGTGCTGGTGGTCCAGGGCCACGGTGGTCAGCAAAGTGGCGGCCGCGGGCAGGGCGTTGGTGGCGTCGAGGCGCCCGCCGAGTCCCACCTCGGCGCAGACCACATCCACCCGCTCCTCGTGAAAGATCTGGACCGCCGCCGCGGTGAGCGATTCGAACCAGCTGGCCTCGTGCCGATCGACGGACGTCCGCATCGCCTGGACCGTGGCAGCGAACCGCGCAGGATCGACCGGCTGGTCGTCGATGGACAGGCGCTCGTATACCCGCAGCAGGTGCGGGCTGGTGTAGCACCCCACCTTGAGTCCCGACTTGCCCAGCAGGTGGGCCAGGATGCGCGTGGTGCTGCCCTTGCCGTTGGTGCCGGCGGTGATCAGGGTGGTGAGCTTGCGTTCGGGGTGGTCGAGATCGGCGAGCAGGCCCTCGATACGCTTGAGCCCGGGGCGGATACCACGGCGATTGAGGCCGAACAGCCAGCTCGTGGCCTCGTCCTCAGCGGTGAAGGGCGGCTCGAGGTCGGGACCGATGCCCGGCTCGCCCTGGAATTCGCGGTCTTTCTGGGTCACCGGCTCACCTACCCGCGCACGGGTCCCGGCACGGACACGTCGCGGCCCTCGCAGAACCAGCGCAGCGAGGCGGCCAGGGTCTCCTTGAGCTTGCGGCGCTCGACGACCTGGTCGATCTGACCCTTCTCGAGCAGGAACTCCGCCGACTGGAATCCGTCTGGCAGATCGCCGCCGATGGTCTGCTTGATCACACGGGGGCCGGCGAAGCCGATCATGCTGCCGGGCTCGGCCAGGTTGATGTCGCCCAGCATGGCGAAGCTGGCGGTGACGCCTCCGTAGGTCGGATGGACGCAGATGCTGACGAAGGGGATGGCTTCCTGGCGAAGCCGGGACAGCACCGCCGAGGTCTTGGCCATCTGCATGAGCGACAGCAGTGATTCCTGCATGCGCGCGCCGCCGGACCGCGAGATCACGATGGCCGAGCGCCGCTCGGTCAGGGAGTCCAGCAAGAGACGCGCGATCTTCTCGCCCATGGCCGAGCCGAGGCTGCCGCCCATGAAGGCGAAGTCGAGGATGGCCAGGTTGACCGGCAGACCGCCGATGCGACCGGTGCCGGTGATCACCGCGGAATCGCGGCCGGTCTTCTTGCGGGCGGCTTTCAAACGATCGGTGTAGCGCTTGCTGTCCTTGAAGCCGAGCGGGTCGGTGCTGGTGACCTCGACGAAGCGTTCCTTCCAGGAATTCTCGTCCAGGAGCAGGTCGACGTATTGCACGGCCTCCAGGGGCAGGTGCTGGCCGCAGGAGCCGCAGACGTTCCAGCTGCGGTCGAGTTCGCGACGGTAGAGGATCTCCCCGCAGCCCGGGCATTTCTGCCAGAGATTGTCGGGAACGTCCTTCTTGGTGGTCAGGGCCCGGATTCCCCGGGCGGCCCGGTTCAACCACGACACGGCGGCGGCTCCTCGGTTCGGGTCGGTGCAGTTTCTGGACGGCGGTGCGATCTCGCTCCAACCGCCGGACCATCTTACCTCACCAGTGGCCGGTGACAAGGGGCGGACTCAGTCCGCTTTCATCGGGAGGATCAGGATCAGGGCGTCCTCGCCCGTGTCGGCGTAGTATCCGGGCCGCAGACCGGCTTCCTCGAATCCGTAGGCCCGATACATTTCCAGGGCCGGCCGATTCCCCCGCCGCACTTCCAGCGACACGGAGATCATACCGCCACGGCGGGCCTCGGCCAGCGCCGCCTCCAGGAGCGCCGCTCCGAGACCGCGACGGCGCTGCTCAGGATCCACGGCCACGTTGAGAATGTGTAACTCGGGACCGCTGCGCCAGGCCATCAGGTAGCCCGCCACCTCGCCACCGAACTCGACGATCAACGGCAGCCGGAGGGACGACGGCACCAGTTCTTGCAGGAGCAGATGCCGCTCCCAGGGATCGTCGAAGCTCGCCCGTTCGATGCGGTCGACCGCCATGAGATCGGACGGCTCGCCCAGTCGGACCTGGAGTGTCTGGTCGGTCATGGCCGGTCCGGATCCCGGTGGCCGCCGGTGTGGATGTCGACGTTGTCCGAGGGCACGGCCGGCGTGGCGTTCAAGCGTCGCTTGACCTCGGCGTCCGAGCCGCGCAGGTAACGCGGCACCAGTGCGAAGGGCGAAACCCCGGCTTCGGCGCGCACATCACCGTCGGCCATGGCCAGTGCCAGGACGCGGGCCGTCGCCGGATGTGCGGCCACCCACGATCGCGGTGCCGGCAGGCCGCGAGCCGCCAGCTCCGGCCGCAGATCCTCGCCCTGCCCCACGAGTAAGGCCACGCCATCACCGCCGAAGGCCGGAGACTCGAGATCCTCCACCTCGGCGCATAGGTTCTTCCACCAGAGATCCGGGGCGAGACAGGCCGGCGGCAGCAGCGTCTCCACCCAGGAGCCGCGCCGGCGGTAAAGTCCGGCGAAGACCTCGCCGCGCCGAGCGTCGAGCACGGGCACCGCCAGGTCGCGCTGCGGATGTTCGGCCAGCAGATCGGCCGCCATGGCGGCCAGGGTGGACATGGCGGCGAGGTCGGCGCCGAGCGCCCAGGCCAGGGCCTTGGCCGTGGCCACGCCGATGCGCACACCGGTGAAGCTGCCCGGCCCGCAGGTCGTGGCCACCAGATCGACCTCGTCGAGGCGTCGGCCGGCGGACACGAGGACCTGGTCGATGACCTTCAGGATCGCATCGGCGTAGCTGCCCATGACGTTGTGGGGCTGGTAGGCCAGCAACGCACCGTCCTCGGCCAGGGCGAAGCGGCCATGGGGCGTCGCGGTGTCGAGTGCGAGGGTCAGCATGACGGGTCCGCCCCTACCAGCAGCGACTTCCAGGCCGGCGGCAGATCGGGCACGCCCTTGATCGACCACCGCCGTTCCTCCGGCTCGGTGCCGGGTGCGACCAGCAGTTCGACCCGTCGCGGCAGCAGCGGTTGCAGGAGCACGGGCCACTCCGCCACCAGCAGGGTCTGATCAGCGTCCAGTTCGTCCAGGAGATCGTGAACGCCGATGTCGCCCAGATCGTGGTCCGGCTCCACACGGTAGAAGTCGAGATGGTCCACCGTGACTCGGCCATGGTAGCGATTCACCAGCGTGAACGTGGGGCTGACCACCTCGCCGTCCACCTCGAGAGCCTCGCAGAGACCCTGCACCAGGCAGGTCTTGCCGGCGCCCAGGGGGCCGTGCAGCAGCAGCGCGTCACCAGGTCGGGCCACAGAAGCGATGGCCGCCCCGAGGGCGCGGGTGTCCGCCGCCGACCGGGTCGTACGGAGCGGCGTGAAGGACGCCGGATCGGGGAGGTTGAGCGGATCCATGCTGGCTCCGGGAACGGTCACCGGGGTCGCAGCACGGCGAACGGGCAGATCAGTTCCTCGAGACTGATGCCACCGTGCTGGAAACTGTCGCGGTAGAGCCGCTCGTATTCGTGGAAGTTGGTCGGGTAGACCAGGTAGTAGTTCTCGGTGGTGACCGCGTAGGTCTCGATGGAACTGTTGGGCGGCAGCTTGTAGTCGGCCGGGTCCTTGATCAGCATGACCCGTTTGTCGTCCACGGTCAGGTTGTCGCCGAACTTGTAACGCACGTTGGTGGACGTGTCGCGATTGCCACGGATCTTGGTCGCGCGCTTGCAGAACAGCGACCCGTGATCGGTGGTCACCACCACGGTGGTGCCGCGCCGGGCCGCGTCCTTCATGACCTCCAGCACCGAGCTGTGCTCGAACCAGGTGCGCATGAGGGTGCGGAAGGCCGCCTCGTCGGGAGCCAGCTCCTTGAGGATGGAACTCTGGCTACGGCCGTGGGCCATGATGTCGAGGAAGTTGTAGACCCCGGCCACCAGGCGCACGTCGTTCAGCGAGCCGAAGTCGCGCCGCAGCGAGTCGGTATCACGGGCGTCAGAGATCTTGTAGTAGCGCATGCTGCCTGCCGCGGGACTCTTCAGGCGTTCGAGCTGGGCCGCGAGCAGCTTGTCCTCGAACGCGTTGCGGCTGGAGTCGTCGTTGATCCCGTTGTGCCAGAGGTTCGGATAGCCCTTGGCGATATCCAGCGGATAGAGGCCTGCGAACAGCGCATTGCGGGAATACGGCGTGGCCGTGGGCAGGATCGACCAGTACTGCTGACGCTCGATGCGGAAATAGGGCTCCACCAGCGGTTCGACCATGCGCCACTGGTCGGCCCGCATGCAGTCGATGATCACCCAGAGTACCTGCTTGCTGGCCTGCACCTCGGGTTCGACCAGTTTCTCGTAGACCCCCGGACTCAACAGCGGCGCATCGTCGGAACCGTGGAGCCAGTCGCGGTAGCGGTTGCGCACGTAACGCCCCAGGGCCAGGTTGGCCGCCGACATCTGCTCCGACTGGGTGCCGAGCAGACCATGGTCGCTGTAACGGAAGAGATCGAGGCCCCAGGAGACCAGGTCCTCGTAGATCGCTTCCCACTCGGCCGGCGTCGACGCGGTGGCGGTGCGGTCGCCCACGGCATTGAACTGCTGGAGGTAGTCGCGGGTGACCTGCTGCTCGGTGATCACGCGCGCCTCGAGCTGCTTCTTGAGCGCGGCCTGGATCTGCAGCGGGGAGACCGGTTTGACCAGGTAGTCGTCGATGCGCCGACCGATGGCCTTGGTCATGAGGTCCTCGGCCTCGCTCTTGGTGATCATGATCACGGGGATGTGCTCGTGCTTCTTGCGGATCTCCTCGAGGGTCTCCAGGCCGCCGAGGCCGGGCATCATCTCGTCGAGCAGGACGGCGTCGTACTTGGACTCGTCGAGCATCGCCAGGCCGTCGCGCCCGTTGGTGGCGCCGGACACCTCGTAGCCCTTCTGCCCCAGGAAGCGGATGTGCGACTGCAACTCGTCGATGTTGTCGTCGATCCAGAGAACCCGGTATCCCACGTCAAACGTCCTTTCCCGGTAACCAGATGGCGAAGACGGTGCCCTGGGGGCCGGTGCTCTCCACGCGGATCTTGCCGCCGTGATACTGCGTCACGATTCGTTTGACCAGCGCCAGGCCCATGCCCCAGCCGCGGGCCTTGGTGCTGATTCCAGGCTCGAAGATCTTGCCCCGGTGCGAGGGGCGGATGCCGCGTCCGGTATCGGTCACCCGGATCATCACGCCGCCGTCGTCCATGTCCGCGAGGCGCACGGTCACCGTACCCTTGCCGTCGGCCAGCGCGTCGACACCGTTCTTGATCAGGTTCTCGAGGACCCATTCGATGAGGTCCCGGTTGAACGCCACCGTGTTGCTCGCAGCGCCCTCGGAGCGCATCTCGACCCGTCCGCCCATGTGTGGTAGTCGCCTACGAAAGTACTGAATCGTGTCCTCGACCACCGCGACCAGGTTCCGGTCGTCCAGCTTGGGCAACGATCCGATCTGGCTGAAGCGCGCCGAGACCTTGCTGAGACGCTCGACGTCCTTCTCCAGTTCCGGAAGAGTGTCGTCGTCCGTGGGCAACTGCTCGTGCAGGAGGGCCAGCCAGCCCATGATCGAGGTGAGCGGCGTACCCATCTGGTGGGCGGTCTCCTTGGCCATGCCGGCAAAGAGGAGGTTCTGGTCGTTCTCCTTCTTGACCTGCAGGCCCCAGAGGATGGCCAGGAAGAAGAGCACCATGATGGCCAGCTCGAGATAGGGCATGATTCGGATCTCGTGGCTCAGGTCCGATTGCCCGTAGTGCAGGGTGCCCAACCTCCGCCCGGAGGGGTCGATGATGGCGAAGGGCTGGCTCTGCTCGTCGAACTCGGCCGCCAGAGCCAGGGCCTCGATCACCCTCGGATCGGTGGGCGACCGAGGGTCCTGTAACATGAGGGCTTCGAACTCACCGTCCTCCAACTGGGCGATGCCTGTGACTCCCGGATTCCAGAGGATGGGCAGGCCGGAATTGTCGGTCATGACCAGCGGGATGCCGATCTCGTTGATGATCTTCAGAACCCGCTCCATCTCGGCCGAGTCCTCGGAGAACATCTGCCGGCTCACCATGCCGCTGAAGAGCTCGGTGATGAGAAGGTTCTGGGCTTCGACGGCGCGGGTGATGCGCAACGTGTAGCTGGTGATCCCGACCACGATCAGGACGCTGCCGATGAGCAGGTACAGCGTGAAGAGCTGCCGCCGCTTGAGGCCGAACAGTCCGCGTGGTAACGGGTCCATGCTTGCTCCCAGTAGGGACTCGGCCGCCGATCAGCCGATCTGCTCTTGACCATCCAGGTAGGGACGCAACACCGGCGGCACGGTGATCTTGCCGTCGGCGGTCTGATAGTTCTCCATGATCGCCACGATCACCCGCGGCAGGGCCAGCCCCGATCCGTTGAGGGTGTGAACGAGACCCTTGCCGCCGGCGCCCTTCCAGCGAATGCCGGCGCGCCGCGCCTGGAAATCGCCGAAGGTGCTGCAGCTCGAGACCTCCAGCCACTGCCCCACGCCGGGCGACCAGACCTCGAGGTCGTAGCAGCGAGCGGCGGCAAAACTGAGGTCGCCGGTGGCGAGAAGGGCAACCCGGTAGGGCAGGTCGAGTTCCTGGAGCAGGCGCTCGGCCTGGGCGGTGAGTTCTTCGTGAGCCTCGGCGGCGCGGTCGGGATGCTCGAATCGGACTATCTCGACCTTGTGAAACTGGTGCATGCGCAGCAGGCCGCGCGTGTCCTTGCCGGCGGCGCCCGCTTCACGACGGAAGCAGGGCGAGAACGCGCAGTAGCACACCGGCAGGTCCGACTCGGCCAGGGTCTGCTCACGGTGGATGTTGGTCACCGAGACCTCGGCCGTGGGGATGAGGTAGAGGTCGTCGTCCTGGCAGCGATACATGTCGTCTTCGAGCTTGGGCAGTTGACCGGTGCCGGTCATGGCTGCCGGCCCCACCATGTAGGGCACGTTCACCTCGACGTAGCCCGCGCTGCGGTGCATGTCGAGAAACCAGTTGATCAGCGCACGCTCGAGACGCGCGAGGTCGCCGATCAGCAGCGAAAAACCGGAGCCGGACATGCGGGCGGGCGCCTCGGGGTCGAGCAAGCCGAGCGCGGCGCCCAGATCCCAGTGCGGCACGGCCGCGAAGTCAAGCTCGCGCGGCTCGCCCCAGCTGCGCACCAGCGCGTTGTTCTCCTCGCCACCCTCGGGCACGTCCGGATGCGGCACGTTGGGAATGCGCAGGTAGAGGGCGTCGACCTCGGTGTCCAGCTCGCCGGCGCGGGTCTTCAAGGCCTTGAGCTTGCCGGCCACCTCGCGCATGGCGGCGATGGCATCGGTGGCGTCCTCGCCGACCTTCTTGGCCTCGCTGATCGCGCGGTTGGCCTTGTTGACCTCGGCTTGCAGTTCCTCTGCCTCCTGGAGGGCACTGCGGCGCTCGGCGTCCTTGGCGTAGTAGGCGTCGATGTCCACGGATTCGCGCTTGGCCTGGACGGCCTGCGTCACCAATTCGCGGTTTTCCCTCAGGAACTTGCGATCGAGCACGGATCCTGCCTTCCTTGATTGCTGCCGGCGGTGTTCTCCGGCGCTTGCAAACCCCCGTCACGGCTGCTAGAACGGTATAACCAACGCCTCAGAGGGCGGCAAGGCAAATCCCCGCCCCGGAAAGGACCCCATGGACCGCCAAGAGCTTCTGGCCGCCCTGCGCGGCCTGCCCGCCACCGATCGCGTGATCACCGCCCTGGACGTGCCGTCGGCCGAGGAAGCCGTGGCCCTGGCCGGGCGCCTGGGCGACGACGCCCGCTTCGTGAAGGTCGGACTCGAGCTGTTCTCGGCTGCGGGCCCCACCGTGGTACAATTGCTCCAGGGTCGCGGGAAACGCATTTTTCTCGACCTGAAGTACAACGACATCCCCAACACCGTGGCCAGCGCTGCTCGCATCGCCGCGAGGCTGGGCGTATCGCTGGTGACCATGCACGCCGGCTGCGGTCGTGCGGCCATGAAGGCGGCAGCGGAGGCCCTCGCCGAGGCTGCTCCGGGACCCGACGGCCTGCGCCCGGCGCTCTTGGCGGTCACGGTGCTGACGAGCCTCGGGGCGGAGGATCTGGCCGAGACCGGCCCGGGCCCCGACGACGTGGACGCCCGGGTGCGCCGGCTGGCCGGCCTCGCCTGGGACAGCGGTTGCGACGGCGTGGTCTGCTCCGCCGCGGACCTGAAGGGTTTGCGCAGCGCGCTGGGCTTCGAGCCCCTGGCCGTCACGCCGGGCATCCGGCCCGCGGGCGGCGATGTCCAGGACCAGAAACGCGTCGCCACGCCCGGCGGCGCCTTCACCGACGGCGCCGATTTCCTGGTCGTCGGCCGTCCCATCACCCGCGCCGCCGATCCGGCGGTCGCCCACGCGGCCATCGCGGCCGAGCTGGAGGTCTGAGTCCGTGAAGCAAGCCGAAGTTCTCGATCTGATGACCGAGCTGGGAGCCCTGCACCAGGGGCATTTCCAACTGAGCAGCGGTCTGCACAGCGACCGTTACTTCCAGTGCGCCCGAATCCTCCAGTTCCCCGAACTGGCGCGCGAGCTGGGTGCCGCCATCGCCGAGCGTTTCAAGAACGAGACCTACGACGCCGTGGTCAGCCCCGCCCTGGGCGGCATCCTCATCGGCCACGAGGTGGCCCGTGCCCTGGGCCGGCGCTTCGTGTTCACCGAGCGCAAGGATGGCGAGATGTCCATGCGCCGGGGGTTCTTCCTCGAGAAGGGCGAGAAGATCCTGGTAGTCGAGGACGTGGTCACGCGCGGCACCTCGGTGCGCGAGGTCTGTCGGGTCGTGGAAGAGAACGGCGGCGTGGTCACCGGCGTGGGTTCCATCATCGACCGCACCGCCGACAGCGCCGAGCTGCCCCTTCCGCTCCACGCCCTGGCGCGCGTCGAGGTCCAGACCTGGCCGGGTGACGACTGTCCCCTCTGCCGGGACGGCGTCGCGCTCACCAAGCCGGGAAGTCGGGGCAACTAGTGAGGACCGGGGCGATCCTGCTGGCCGGAGTGGTGCTCTTCACCGCCCTCTGGTTCGTGGTGCATCCGCCCCTACCTCAGCTTCCCAACGGCGATATCTACACCAGCCTCGGGGTGGCACGCCACCTGGCCAACGGCGAGGGGTTGGTGACCGACGCGGTCTACCCGCTCTTCACCGCGTATCCCTGGGGCCAGTCCATGCCCCAGCCCCTCATTCACCGACCGCCTGGCCTGGCGATCCTGCTCTTGCCGATCTGGTATCTGGCCGACGGTGATCCGGTGCGCATGGAAGCGCTGGTGCGACCGCTCATGGCGGTGCTGCTGGGGCTCATGGCCTTGATCGGTCTGTACGAGTACCGGCGTATCGGCCACCTTCGCGCCGGCGCGGCCTGGTTGCTCTTGCTGCTTTTGAATCCGTTGCTCGCCCTCGCGGCCCAATGGGGCTGGAGCGAGATCCCGTGCGCGCTCCTCCTGATGATCCTCTGGTTCAGCGTCCGCCGCCGTTTTCCGGCCGACTTCTCGATCCTGGGAGCCGCGGGATACGCAGCCCTTTCGGGTCTGCTGGCCATGGTGCGAGGCGACGTGCTCTGGATCCCCGTGCTCTGGTGGTTCGCGGCGGGTCTGTCGGATCCCGGGCGGCGCCTGCGTCCGCTGGCGATCCGCACGATCGTGGCCGGCATCGTGGGCATGGCAGCGCTCCTGCCCTGGTGGCTCCACGTATCCAGCCACTCGGGCTCGCCCCTGGCCAACCCGCTCACCGAAGCCGTCCAGCTCGACCTTTCCGAAGAGTGGTGGGACTACCCGCTGATCCGCGGTCGCGATCCCTTACCCCTGAGCCAGAACCTGCGCGAAAATGCCGGACCCGCAGTGATCAAGGTCGTCACCGGCCTACGCAGCTACGCCCGGACTCTCGGACTCTGGCTCCCATGGTACGTATGGCTGGTCTGCGTACCCCTGTGGATCGAGCGGACCTGGCACCGCTCACGCCGCCACCTGCCTGCCGCCCGCGCAGCCGGCCCGCCCGGATTACTGCTGGTGACCCTGTCGCTCATGGCGGTGCAGTACGCATTCTTCAGCCCCGAAACCCGCCACATGTTGCCGGTCCTGCCGCTGTTCGCCTGGGAGTTCGTCCTGCTGGTGGACGCGCGCCTGCGCCGGATCCGGCTTCCCATCGCCCGGGCCGCCACCCTGGCGGCCATGGCCGGCGTGGCCCTGGTGCTGTCGCCGCCGGGGCTCGGCGGCGAGGGCGGCAATGTCCAGACCGCCCTGGAACTGGTGGAGACCGTGGAAGTGGAGACCGACAGGGTGCGGAATCTGCCGCCGGGCCCGGTCTTCAGCGACAACGCCGTGGTCCCGTGGCGCACCTCGCGTCCCTGCGTATGGAGCCCTTACGACGCGGCTGTCGAGGCGGAGATTCGCGCGGTGGTCTCTGGCATGGCCGACGCTCCGTGGGTGCGGATTCTTCCCGTCGGCACGGTGCATGGGAGTGGTCATACCAACTGAGCCGGTGATGTTCTCGCCCCGCGGGGGCTGCGGAGTTCACCGGCTCAGTCGGTATGACCACCCCCTTGTACCGTATCCGACGGGAAGGTCAGTGGGGGATGGGGTGGAGATGGGGGCTGTTCAGGATGGCGGCCGGGGAGATGACGGCCATGTCCAGGGGCGGGCCGTCGGGCCAGCGCTGCGCGATGATGCCGCGAACTTCTTCGCATTCGAGGTCGAAATCGCCGAACCGCTCCAGGGGAGCGAGTTCGATGCCGAGTTCTTCCTGGTAGAGCTTCCACACCAGTTCCGAGCAGTAGAGCTTCTCGTCGGTCCACTCGAAGGTCTTGTCGTAGTGGCGGTGGAGGAAGCGGTGGTCCTTCAAGCTTGCGACGACAGCGGTCATGCGCGCATCGTCCCGTTGTTTCAGGCGCCGCACGGTGAACTCGCTGTCGACGCCTCTGCCGATCCAGTCGGCTAGCGCGACCACGCGCACCGGCTCCACGGCTTCCAGAACCATGGGCTCGCCCCGGCGCAGGAAGACCAGGCCCATGTGACTCCACTCCGATTTCGTGGCGCACTGGATGGCCGCACTCTGAGACGATCGCGACACCTGGAAGATGATGTCGCCATCGAGAGGGACGTATTCGTGATCGGCAGCACAGCCTGCGGTCGCCAGGGACAGAACTGCCAGGATGAGGATCGCCCACATATCAACCCCCGTCTGTTTCCCCACGATCAGTAGCCGGCGGCGTGACCATCCTTGCGGGATTCGCTGGCGCCGATGAAGACACGGTTCTCGCGATCCCACATCACCGCTTGATAGCCGCCGTAGCCGCCAACGGTGGTGCCGATGCGGTGGCCACGATTCTCCAGCGCCCGCACGGCCTCCCAGGGGAATCCCGTCTCCAGGTAAACTGTCCCGCCGTCGGTCATGATCTGGCCGGTGGGCTGGCTGCTACCGCGGTGCACCAGTCGCGGTGCGTCTCCGGCCTCCTGCAGGTTCATGCCGTAGTCGACCAGGTTCATGACGACCCAGGCGTGGGCTTGCGGCTGGGTGGCGCCGCCCATGACCCCGAAGGCGCACCAGGGCTCACCATCGCGGGTGAGGAACGCGGGAATGATGGTGTGGAAGGGTCGCTTGCCCGGAGCGTAGCTGTTGGCCCTGTCCTCGGTCAGGTCGAACAGTTCGCCGCGATCCTGGAGGCCGAAGCCCAGGCCGGGCGGACAGAGGCCGCAGCCCATGCCGCGATAGTTGCTCTGGATCAGGCTCACCATGAGACCGGATTCGTCGGCGGCGGCGAGATAGATGGTGTCGCCCGATTCGAGGGCGGGGTTGCCGGCGTCGACGCTGCGGGCCGCCCGCTCGGGATCGATGCGCTCGCGCTGCGCGGCGGCGTACTCCTTGCTGATGAGCCCCGCCACCGGCACGTCGACCATGGTCATGTCGGCATAGAAACGGGCGCGGTCGGCGAATGCCAGTTTCTTGGCCTCCACGAAGCGGTGCAGGTGGTCGGCGCTACCGAATCCGGCGCCGGCCATGTCGTATCCCTCGAGCACGTTGAGGATCTGCAGCGCTGCGATGCCCTGGCCGTTGGGCGGAAGCTCCCACACGTCCACACCGCGATAGTTGCTGCTCACCGGGTCGACCCATTCGCTCCGATGAGCGGCCAGATCGTCGCGGGTCAAGAAGCCGCCGACATCGGCCATGAAATCGGCGATGACGCCGGCGATACGCCCCTCATAGAACGCGTCACGACCACCGGCGGCCAGTTCCTCCAGGGTGTCGGCCAGGCCGGGATTCCGGAAGACCTCGCCCTTCCGCGGGGCACGACCATCGGGCAGGAACGTCTCGGAGAATCCGGGCTGGTCGCGCCGGCCGGCGGCGTTGAGGTCCCAGTAGTGGGCGATGAGTTCGGTCAGCGGGAAGCCCTCGCGGGCGTAGCGGATTGCTGGCGCCAGGACTTCGGCCATGGGCAGCTTGCCCAGCTCGGCGTGCAGGGTGAACCAGCCGTCGACGCAGCCCGGCACCGTGACCGGCAACGGACCGTAGGGCGGCACGAACTCGAGGCCCTGCTTCCGGAACTCGTCCAGGGTGAGCGACTGCGGCGAGCGACCGCTGCCGTTGAGTCCGCGCAGGCGCCCCTCGGCGGGATCCCAGACGATGGCGAAGAGATCGCCGCCCAGGCCGCAGCCTGTGGGTTCGACCAGGGCCAGTACGGCGTTGGCGGCAATGGCGGCGTCGACGGCGTTGCCGCCCCTGGCCAGGATCTCCAGGCCTGCCTGCGTCGCCAGGGGCTGGCTGGTGGCCACCATGGCATGCCGGGCCAGCACCTCGCTGCGGGTCGCGAACTCCTTACCGGTGATGCGGTCCATGGCGACTCCCTCGGTGGCGAGCAGGACGACGGCGACGGCGCACAGGACGGTCACGACTCGACGAAACATCGGGCACTCCTCGGAAGATCAGAACAAGCGCATCAGGCGGGCCTGCCAGAAATCGGTCGAGGCGCCATCGGCCTCCTCGCCAACCCAGCCGGCGCCCAGGGTCCACGCGCCACTGCCGGCAAGACGGCGCCAGCTCAAGCTCAGTTCGCGACGCCACGCCGTACCGGTCAGGCCGCGCGGCAGGTCCCAGCTCGCGGTACGGCCCCGCACCTCCCACTCGTGCGCGCCCGAATCGGGGCGGATGCGCACCAGTGCGGTCCAGGCTTCGACCGCGCCACCGAGCGCATGGCCCAGCACCACCCCGTTGTGACTGAAGCCCTGCTCGAAGCCGCCATTACTGTACCACAGCACGGTAGGATGACGGGTCTCCAGGTACTCCACGGCCAGGTCCCAGCGATGGTCCACCAGTTCGATGCCGACCTGGGATGCCGGGGCGCTGATCTCGGGCAGGAACGACGCGAAATCACTGGGCGCGAAATCCTCGCCTCCATACTCCCACCAGAGCCGGCCGGCGTCGTTGGGCAAGAGCGGCCACGGCGCCTCGCGAAACCGTCCTTCCATCCCCACGGTGAAGATGCGATCGGTCACCGGCCCGTACTCGGTCTCCGTCCAGGTCGAGCCCACCAGTGGGAAGTTGATCTGCAGCAGATCGCCCCAGAGTGTCTCCCCCTCTCGAGGCGCGGCCATGACGGCGTGGGTCAGGGTGGTGCGCCACCAGGAGGTGTGGTTCCAGGTGACGAGCCACTGGAAGAAGAGCGGTTGATTCTCGTAGGCTTCGCGGCCGGACGGGGACTGGTAGCGCACGGTTTGCTCGGACGTCATCCCGACCCGCAGCAGCAAATGGTCCGGGTCGAGGTAGCCCATGAATCCCGACCACTCGAATGGGCGGTTGCGGCGCAACGCGATCTGCGGCACGGATTCCGCCTGGGCGGTGAGGGTCAGGCCGGTGCCGTCGAGCCCCGGCCCCACCGACGCGGGAAACACGCCCGCCGAGAGCGACCACGACCCGAGGCCGGCGCCGATCACTGCGCGAGGAAACGTCACGTACCAGGCCTCGTCCGCGCGCGCCGCACCTGCCGCCGGTCGATTGGTCGGCACGGGCCAGCCGGCGTAGTGCAGGGCGTCGGGCACATCCGGCGCGTCTGTGGAGAGAGGTCCGGCGACACGTACGGTCGCGGCGCCCCAGAAGCGTCCGCTCCAGGCGGTGAGATCGGGATCCACGGCCAGGTGCAGACCGCGGGCTCCGAGGCCGGCTTCGCCAGGGACGAGATCGCCAGGCCCCATGGCGCCGATGGCCACGCGGCCACCGGCCGCCACGTGCACCTGCGGCGAGCGGCAGGGGCAGGAGTCCCAGCGCCAGGCGGCGCCGGCCAGACCGTATCGATAGAGCAGCCAGGCCATCTGCCGCCGCTGGGCGGGTCGGATCAGACCCGGGCCGCCGTTGCGGCGCGCGCGCGTCAGGGTGCGGGTGATCTCGCCCGACGAAACCGGCCGGTACGGCGCCACGAATTCGCCGCCCAGCAAGGCCAGACGGCGGAGTGTGTGCCAGGGCACGACGCGGGCGTCGGGTTCGACCTGCTGGGCGGTCGCGCCCTGCACCTCGAGATCGCCCCAGATGTGATAGAAATCGTCCGGTGCGGGAAGGTCGCCGGCAGTGGCGGCGCCCGCCAGGAGCAGGGCACCAACCAGGATCAGGGAGCCGAGTACGGTCAGGCCAGGAACGCGCAGGCGAGGCCACCGACGATCCAGAGGGGAGCCAGGACCACCAGCAACATCAAGGGAACCACGGCGCCGAAGAGCAGTCCGCCCAGCAGCAGGAGCGGCAGCCCGATCACCACGGCGAGCAATCCCTTGGTCAGGAAGAAGGCGAGCTTCAGCGGCAGGAGAACCAGGGTGAACACGAGCTTCAGCAACCCGAGCAGCACCGATCCCACGAAGATCAGGGCGATCATGGCGATGATGGCTTCCAGAAACATCGTCGGTCCTCCTCTTGCGAACTGCGTCCCCTGGGTCTGTCACGGAATCACCCGGGGCGGGGCATTCTGGATTCCGTACGGTCACCGCCGGCCCAGGTTGCATTCCCGGCGCAGGCGAGCCCACGAGCCCGGTTACCCGCGTGCCGCCGGATCTATTCGCGAGAAAACCGACCTTCCATTTCAATTGCATTAGAGACGCTTTTTTGTGCTATAATTATCACGGCTGCTTCACTGGAGACATTCTGGGCACACTGGAACGCGCGCATTTCCTCTTTGGTCCAGGCGGACCTTGAAGCAGCCACCTCCCAAATATCAAGCAGCGGGCGGCACCACCAGGCGCCGCCCGCCGTCTTT